>NZ_JBEXOP010000023.1:0-122020 GCF_040611575.1 Streptomyces sp. NPDC006610 | reverse complement strand
CACGTCAGCAGCAGGTCGAGGGCGAGCAGCACGCAGATGCCCGCGTCGATGCCGATCGGGAAGACGTAGGAGAAGTCCCCGAAGCCCTTCTTCAGGGCGAGTTCGCGTACGGCGGCGTACGACCCGGCGAAACCGATGCCCGCGATGATCACGGCACCGAAGACCACCACGCCGATGAGAACGCGGTGCATCCGTGTCAGCTGTGGCGCGGCCACCCGTACTCCCCTCCCGCTGTCCGTTCCGCTGTCTGTCGCTGTCGCGCGTGGTGCGCGGCCAACAGAGTGGCACATGTGTGCGGAGGGCGGGTGGCCGGTCCCTTCCAGGTCGGCCGTTCCGTGACCCTCGGGGCCGCCGGTCAGCTCCTGCGCTTGTTCGACGACGACGAGGAAGACGAGGAATCCGACGACGACTTCGACGAGGACGATCCTGAAGTGGCCGACTTCGAGGGGGACTTGGGGGACGACTTGGCGGACGGACCCTTGTCGGCCTCGTTCGCGTCCTCCACCTCGTCCACCGCCTCCTTCGCCGCCTTCTTCGCCAGCTTCATCAGATCGCCGGCGTCCGGCGTCCTGTCGCCCGCCAGGCCCGCGCCGTTGTAGTCGACGATGACGACGACGTTCTCGGCACGCGCGACGACTGACTGCTGCTTGAACGTGCCTTCCTTCTTCTTCAGGTCGTAGCGGACCGCCGTCGCCACGTCGCCCGTACCCGTCAGCGGCTCCGTCTCGACGCTCTTCGCGCCCTCGACCGCCTGGGCGTCCGCGACCTGCTCGGTGTAGAAGTCCTGAGCCAGCTCGTCGCCCGCCCCGCGCGCCACGTCCGACTCGAAACGGAACAGGGAGACGTTCAGCCAGCGGAACTGCGAGCCCTTGACGCCGTTGTTGTCCAGGCTGTCCCAGGAGCAGTTGGCCCGGCTGGCGATGTCGTCGGAATCGCCCTCCTTGCCCGACTTCGCCTCCGGCACCAGCTCGTCCAGCGTCTTCTCCGACAGCACGTCGCACGCCTCGGGCAGCGTGGCGTACGCCGCCGCCCGGACGGTCGGCGACGGGCTCGCGGACACGCTCGGCGACGCCTGCCCGGCGTCGTCGGAGGAGTCGGAATCGGAGCCGGAGGAGCAGCCCGCGGCGATCAGCATCGCGGGGACGGCGGCCGCACAGGCGAGGAGACGGGCGCGACGCCCCGATCGCCCGGCACGCTGCTGCTGGTCACGCTCTTCGGCTCGCTGTATCCGTCGCTGCATGGTTCCTTCACTCATGACGCTCGTCGTTCCTGAGAGGTCGGCAAGGTCCGGTGCGCCGGTGGCTGCGGCGGCCGGTACGGGTCCGAGGGGTCACGGTACGCGGTGGGGGAGGCGCGCGGACGCGGTTCGCGGGGTGTGCGCCGCCGCCCGAAGTCGCCTCAGTCGGACAGCGAGTCGTCCAGCCGGGCGGCCAGTTTCCGCGCCCTGTCCTGCATTTCCTCGCTGTCCGGCTCCACGCCGACGGTCGCCGGCTGCTCCTCGTACTCGACGGTCACGATGACGTTGGACGTGCGGAACGCCACAGTGACCGTGCGCTGCCTCGCCGTCGAGCCCGAGCTGCCCAGCACGTCGTTCAGGAAGGCCTCGTCGCCCAGGTCGTCGAGGGTGCGGGGCTGGAGGGCGGTGGGGGAGGGGGAGGCGGTGCCGGAGGGGGACCCTTCGCCCGAGGGGGAGTCCTCGTCGGACGGCGCAGAGGCGGGGGCGGCGTCGTCCTCGGGGCTCGCCTCGCCGTCCGACGCCTGTGCGGGGGACGCCGTGTCCGAGGCGGGGGCGGAGGCGGACGGCTCCGGGAGGTTCGCCGCCTGCCGCTTCGCGGCGAAGACTCCCTCCGCCTCGGTCTCGTCGCTGACCGCTGCGTCGTAGGAGACGACGCGCTCGAAGTCGACGCGCAGGTGGTTCGTCGCGGAGGCGGACTCGACCTTCCAGCGGCAGCCGACCTTGCGGTCGTTGTCGAAGGTGGGGGTCGGCTCGCCCGCGTAGGCCCGCTCACGCTGCTCGCCGTCCGGGATGCCCAGGATGCCCGGAAGCAGGGTTTCGAGGGTGTCCTCGCCGACCGCGGCGCAGGCCTCGGGGAGGGTGCGGTAGCGGCCCGGCTCGGCGGGGGCGGAGGCGTTGGCGCCGGACTCGGGGTTCGCGCCGTCCTCGGTCGCTCCGTCGTCCGAGGCGCCCGTGCAGCCGGCGAGCAGGGCCGCGAGGAGTGCCGCGACGCCGGATACGTACGCCGTCCGCTGCACGGTCGGGCTCCTCTCGCTGGTTAATCGGTTGCCGGGCGGGGGTGGCCGCCGCAGACAATGTGTATCGCACGCGCTGCCGTGAACGCCGGTCCGTTGTCCTTTACGTCGACCTTGGCGGCGGTTTTGCCATTCATGACTTCTGCTTGTCTTACGGGGGAAAGAGGACGACATGTCGTACGTGGAGATGCCGGGCGCGAAGGTGCCCATCCGGCTGTGGACCGACCCGGCGACCATCGAGGACTCCGCGCTCCAGCAGCTGCGGAACGTCGCGACGCTGCCGTGGATCAAGGGCCTGGCCGTGATGCCGGACGTCCACTACGGCAAGGGGGCCACGGTCGGGTCGGTCATCGCGATGCGGGGCGCGGTGTGCCCGGCGGCGGTGGGCGTCGACATCGGCTGCGGGATGTCGGCGGTGAAGACGTCCCTGACGGCGAACGACCTGCCCGGCGACCTGTCCCGGCTGCGCTCGAGGATCGAGCAGGCGATTCCGGTGGGGCGCGGGATGCACGACGATCCGGTGGACCCGGGGCGGCTGCACGGGTTCCCCACCGGGGGGTGGGACGAGTTCTGGGGGCGGTTCGGGGGTGTGGCGGAGGCGGTCAGGTTCCGTCATGAGCGTGCCGAGAAGCAGATGGGAACGCTGGGCAGCGGAAACCATTTTGTTGAAGTTTGCACCGATACGACCGGTTCCGTCTGGCTGATGCTCCACTCCGGTTCCCGGAACATCGGCAAGGAACTCGCCGAGCACCACATCGGCATCGCCCAGAAGCTCCCGCACAACCAGGGCCTGATCGACCGCGACCTCGCCGTCTTCGTCGCCGACACCCCGCAGATGGCGGCGTACCGCAACGACCTGTTCTGGGCCCAGGAGTACGCGAAGTACAACCGCGCGATCATGATGGGCCTGCTGAAGGACGTGATCCGCAAGGAGTTCCGGAAGGCCAGGCCGACCTTCGAGCAGGAGATCTCCTGCCACCACAACTACGTGGCGGAGGAGCGGTACGAGGGCATGGACCTGCTGGTGACCCGCAAGGGCGCGATCCGCGCGGGCTCCGGCGACTACGGGATCATCCCGGGCTCGATGGGCACGGGCTCGTACATCGTGAAGGGCCTCGGCAACGACAAGTCCTTCAACTCGGCTTCCCACGGCGCCGGCCGGCGCATGAGCCGCAACGCGGCCAAGCGCCGGTTCTCGACGAAGGACCTGGAGGAGCAGACGCGGGGCGTGGAGTGCCGCAAGGACTCCGGCGTCGTGGACGAGATCCCGGCCGCGTACAAGCCGATCGAGCAGGTCATCGACCAGCAGCGGGACCTCGTGGAGGTCGTGGCGAAGCTGAAGCAGGTGGTGTGCGTGAAGGGCTGACGCCCTCAGCGCGCCTCCCGGTGCACCTTCGTGTTCGACGCCTGCGCGCGGGGGCGGACCACCAGGAGGTCGATGTTGACGTGGGGCGGGCGGGTGACCGCCCAGGTGATGGTGTCGGCCACGTCGTCCGCGGTCAGGGGGTCGGGGACGCCCTCGTAGACCTTCGCGGCGCGGTCCGCGTCGCCGCCGAAGCGGGTCAGGGCGAACTCCTCCGTCCTGACCATCCCGGGCGCGATCTCGATCACCCGCACCGGCTCGCCCACGATCTCCAGACGGAGCGTCTCCGCCAGTACGTGCGCCCCGTGCTTGGCGGCGACGTAACCCGCCCCGCCCTCGTAGGTGGCGTGCCCCGCGGTGGAGGAGACGACGACCACCGTGCCGTCGCCGCTCGCGATCAGCTTCGGCAGCAGGGCCTGGGTGAGGTTCAGGGTGCCGATGACGTTGGTCTCGTACATCGTGCGCCAGTCGGCCGGGTCGCCGGTCGCCACCGGGTCCGCGCCCAGTGCGCCGCCGGCGTTGTTGACGAGGACGCCGACCGTGGTGAACGCCGTCGCGAACTCGTCGACCGCCGCGCGGTCCGTGACGTCCAGCTGGTACGCCGTGGCCTGGCCGCCCGCCTGCGCGATCTCCGCCGCCAGCGCCTCGATGCGGTCCTTGCGCCGGGCCGTCAGCACGACGCGGTAGCCGGCCTCGGCCAGCCTGCGCGCGGTGGCCGCGCCGATGCCGCTGCTCGCACCGGTGACGACGGCGATGCGGGAGGAGGGGGCGGGGGTCATGGGGTGCTCCTGTGTCCTCTGGTCGGGCGTGGTCCGGTACGGCGGGTGACGCCGGGCGTCCGGCGCCAGGATAGGCGGGGTGCGCGGGCGGGGGTCCGGCGGTCCGTACGGTGGTCCGTCCGACGGTCCCTGCGGCGGTCGGTCGCCAGGCGGGCCGTGTCAGTCGCCGCGCGGGGCCCACATGATCAGGGCCATGCCCGCCAGGCAGACCAGCGCCCCGGCGATGTCCCAGCGGTCGGGCCGGTAGCCGTCCGCGATCACGCCCCACAGGATCGAACCGGCGACGAAGATCCCCCCGTACGCGGCGAGAACGCGGCCGAAGTGGGCGTCGGGCTGGAAGGTGGCGACGAAGCCGTACGCGCCGAGGGCGAGCACGCCGCCGGTGATCCACAGCCAGCCGCGCTGCTCGCGGTACCCCTGCCACACCAGCCACGCTCCGCCGATCTCCAGGACGGCGGCGACGGCGAAGAGGGCGGCGGAGCGGGCGACGAGCATGGGATGAGCTTTTCATGCCTTCACGGGCACCCAGGAATAGACGGGAGGCGGGCTCCGTTCCAGGGGTATAGTTGAACCGTCAACCACTTAGGAAGGCCGGCAACCATGCAGTTCGGGATCTTCACGGTCGGCGACGTCACTCCGGATCCGACCACGGGACGTACGCCCACCGAGCGCGAGCGGATCAAGGCCATGGTCGCCATCGCGCTCAAGGCCGAAGAGGTCGGCCTCGACGTCTTCGCCACCGGCGAGCACCACAACCCGCCGTTCGTGCCGTCCTCGCCGACGACCATGCTCGGCTACATCGCCGCCCGCACCGAGCGGCTGATCCTGTCCACGTCGACCACGCTGATCACCACGAACGACCCGGTGAAGATCGCCGAGGACTTCGCGATGCTCCAGCACCTCGCCGACGGCCGCACCGACCTGATGATGGGCCGCGGCAACACCGGCCCGGTCTACCCGTGGTTCGGCCAGGACATCCGCCAGGGCATCAACCTCGCCATCGAGAACTACGCCCTGCTGCACCGCCTGTGGCGCGAGGACGTCGTCGACTGGGAGGGCAAGTTCCGCACCCCGCTGCAGGGCTTCACCTCCACCCCGCGCCCGCTGGACGGCGTGCCGCCGTTCGTCTGGCACGGCTCCATCCGCTCCCCGGAGATCGCCGAGCAGGCCGCCTACTACGGCGACGGCTTCTTCCACAACAACATCTTCTGGCCGGCCGACCACACCAAGCGGATGGTCGAGCTGTACCGCACCCGGTACGCGCACTACGGCCACGGCACCCCCGAACAGGCCATCGTCGGCCTCGGCGGCCAGGTGTTCATGCGGAAGAACTCGCAGGACGCGGTGCGCGAGTTCCGCCCCTACTTCGACGTCGCGCCGGTCTACGGCCACGGGCCCTCCCTGGAGGAGTTCACCGAGCAGACCCCGCTGACCGTCGGCTCCCCGCAGCAGGTCATCGAGAAGACGCTGTCCTTCCGCGAGTACGCCGGCGACTACCAGCGCCAGCTGTTCCTGATGGACCACGCCGGGCTGCCCCTGAAGACCGTGCTGGAACAGCTCGACCTGCTCGGCGAGGAGGTCGTGCCCGTGCTGCGCGAGGAGTTCGCCAAGAACCGGCCCGCCGGCGTGCCGGACGCCCCCACCCACCAGTCGCTGCTCGCCCGTCAGGGCCAGGAGGTGCAGACCGTATGAGCGCCGGGCTCGTCGTCGTGTCCGCGGGACTGAGCGTGCCCTCGTCCACCCGGCTGCTCGCCGACCGGCTGGCCGCCGCCGTGGGCCGTGAGACGCCCGTCGACGTGCGGGTGGTCGAGCTGCGCGAGCTGGCCGTCGAGATCGCCCACACCTTCACCAACGGCTTCCCCGGACGGCAGCTGAGCGCCGCCCTGGACGCCGTGACCGGCGCGGACGGGCTGATCGTCGTCACGCCGGTGTTCTCGGCCTCGTACAGCGGACTGTTCAAGTCGTTCTTCGACGCCCTGGGCGGGCAGGACGAGAACGCCCTCGCCGGGAAGCCGGTGCTGATCGCCGCGACCGGCGGTACGGCCAGGCACTCGCTGGTGCTGGAGCACGCGCTGCGCCCGCTCTTCGCCCACCTGCGGGCCGTCGTCGTCCCGACCGGGGTCTACGCCGCCTCCGAGGACTGGGGCGCGCCGGGGCTCGACGCGCGCGTCGAGCGGGCCGCGGGAGAGCTGGCGGCGCTGATGGGCGGGCTCGCCGCGGTGCGGAGGCGTCCGCCGGCGGAGGAGGAGGCGACGGCCGGGGTCGCGGGGGACGGGACGCTGGACGTCGTGCCGTTCGAGGAGCAGCTGGCCGCGTTGCGCGCCGTGGGGTGACGGACGGCGGGAGGGGCCGGTACCGACCGGTGGGCCGCATTACCGACCGGTGGGCCCCGCTACTGGCCGGGGGCGGTGCCGACCGGTGGGGCGGGGGCGGTCCCGCCCGGTGAGACCCCCCACGGGTCGGGGGCGGTCCCGCCCGATGGGCCCCCACGGGTCGGGGGCGGTCCCGCCCGATGGGCCCCCACGGGTCGGGGGCGGTCCCGACCGATGGGCCCCTACGGATCGGGGGCGGTCCCGACCGATGGGCCCCTACGAATCGGCGGCGGTCCCGACCGGTGCCCCACCACCGATCGGGGGAGCGCTCCGCCCGGTGGTGACGCCCGATCGCGCTTTGCCACACTGGACCCGTGGCCCCCACCCTGCTGCTCGCCGAGGACGACCGCGCGATCCGGCACGCCCTGGAGCGCGCCCTCACCCTGGAGGGGTACGACGTCACCGCCGTCGCCGACGGCGAGGAGGCGCTCGCCGAGGCCCACCGGACGCCGCCGGACGTGCTCGTCCTGGACGTGATGATGCCGGGCGTCGACGGGCTCCAGGTCTGCCGTGAACTGCGCGCCGAGGGCGACCGCACCCCGATCCTGATGCTGACCGCGCTGGTCGAGACGGCCGACCGGATCGCCGGCCTCGACGCGGGTGCCGACGACTACGTGGTCAAGCCCTTCGACGTCGAGGAGGTCTTCGCACGGCTGCGGGCGCTGCTGCGCAGGACCGGGGCGGGGGCGCAGGGGGCAGCGGGGGCGCAGGAGGCCGGGGGCCCCTCGGCGCCGGCACCGGCGCCCGTCACCGACGAGCAGGACAAGCAGGACAAGCGGGCCGGTGGGGCGGCGCGGGTCGTGGAGGCGGCCGGGCTGCGGATGGACCCGCTGGCGCGGCGCGCGTGGCGCGGGGCGCGGGAGCTGGAGCTGACCCGCACCGAGTTCGAGCTGCTGGAGCTGCTGGTGCGCAACGCGGGCGTCGTCCTCGACCACTCCACGATCTACGACCGCATCTGGGGCTACGACTTCGGCCCCGGCTCCAAGAACCTCGCCGTGTACGTCGGCTACCTGCGCCGCAAACTGGACGAACCCGGGGCGCCGCAGCTGATCCACACCGTGCGCGGGGTGGGGTACGTGCTGCGGGAGGACTGAGCCGTGGGCGGCGGGCGAGCGGGCGCCGGCGCGTGGGCCGCGGGGAGTGGGCGCTGATGCGTGCGCCGCGGCGGACCGGGTCACGCGCTGCCGGGACCCGGGCGGGGCGTGGTCGGCCTGGTGCGGGAGTCCTGCGGCGGCTGCGTACGGCGTCGTGGCCGGCCGCCTTCGCCGTGTCGCTGCGGACCACGTTCGCGCTGTCCTTCGCCACGGTGACCGCCGTCGTCACCGTGGCCGTCGGCATCCTGTCCTACAGCGCCGCCGCCCGGCTGGTGCGGGTCGACCAGCAGTCCGTGTTCGACGAGGTCGTGCAGGATCTGCGGGTCGAGGTGCGTGAGCGGCGGATGGACCCGGAGGACTTCTCCTCGGGCCCGGGCCACGACTTCGTCCGCCCCGCCCGCACCGACGTGCAGGTGCTCGGGCCCGACGGGCACATCGTCGACCCGGGCAGCCCCGGGCTGCCGGTCGTCGACGAGGACCGGGAGGTCGCGGGGGCGGGGGAGGCCGGGCGGCTGGCGGTGCACAAGGACGTCGACGTGGGCGACGACGTCTACCGCGTGGCGACCGTCTCGCTGGGCGGCGGGCGGGGCGGGGTGCAGGTCGCGCAGGAGTTCAGCGACACCGAGGACCTGCTGCGGGCGCTCCAGCAGCGCACGCTGCTGCTGATGGCGGCGGTCGTGACGGGCGCGGGCCTGTTCGGCTGGTGGCTGGCGCGGCGCATCACCCGGCGGCTGGTGATCCTGACCTCCGCCGCGGAGGCCGTCGCCCGCACCCGGCGACTGGGCATCGACGTGCCCGTCACCGGCAGCGACGAGGTCGGCCGGCTCGGCCGCGCCTTCGACCGCATGCTCGGGCGGCTCGCCCAGTCGGAGGAGGACCAGCGGCGGCTCGTCCAGGACGCCGGACACGAGCTGCGCACGCCGCTCACCTCCCTGCGCACCAACATCTCCCTGCTGCGCCGCATGGACGAACTGCCGCCTCCCGCCCGCGAGGAGCTGGTCGCCGACCTCGCCCAGGAGGCCCTCGAACTGACCGAGCTGGTCAACGAGCTGGTCGATCTCGCGGCCGGCCAGTCGGACGCCGAGCCCGTGCAGCGCGTGGACGTCGCCGAGCTGGCCGAGGACGTCGTGGGCCTGGTCCGGCGCCGTACCGGACGCCGGATCGTGCTGCGCACCTGCGGCGACACCACGGCCGAGGGGCGGCCGGGAATGCTCGCGCGGGCGATGTCCAACCTGGTGGAGAACGCGGCCAAGTTCGACCGGCGGGGCACCGAGCCGATCGAGCTGGCCGTCGCCGGTCCGGCGCGCCCCGGCACGATCCGGGTCGAGGTGCTCGACCGCGGTCCCGGTATCGAGGACGCCGACCTGATGCGCGTCTTCGACCGCTTCTACCGCGCCGCCGACGCCCGCTCCCTGCCGGGCTCGGGGCTCGGCCTGTCGATCGTGCGGGAGGTCGCGCTGGCGCACGGGGGCGAGCCGTTCGCGCGGCGGCGGGAGGGGGGCGGCATGGTGATCGGATTCACGGTCGGGGGCGGGGGACGGTCGGGTGAGGGGCCGGTCGGTTAGATTTGCGGCCACCGGTCGGTCGTTGACAACCGGACACGGTGGCCAGTATTCGGCCCCTGGTGGTCAGTGACCGACGGCCGCCTCGTGCCCGGCCGTGGATCTTCGGTCTTCGGTTATTGGTCATCGGTCACTGGTCATTGGTCATGCAGTTCATCGGCCGCGGTCGCCGGCCGCGGTCGCCGGCCACCGGTCATGCAGAAGGAGCCCTTTCGTGTCCGCACGCTCTTCCGTCCTGTTCGTGACCGATCTGGCCTACCCGGCCCGCGGGCGGCGCTACGGCGACGAGGACGTCTTCCTGACCTCCCGGCTGCGCGCCCACTTCGACCTCGCCCTGTGCCACCCGCTGGACGCCGCCGCGCTGATGGACGGCTTCGACGCGGTCGTCGTCCGCAACAGCGGGCCCGTGCTGCACTACCAGAAGGAGTACGACGCCTTCCGGGAGCGGGCGCTGCGGCTCGGCGCCCGTGTCTACAACCCGCTGCACGGGCGGGGCGACATGGCCGGCAAGGGGTATCTGCTGGAGCTGACCGCCGGGGGCTTCCCGGTCATCCCGACCGTCGACCGCGCGGAGGACCTGTCGCGGCTTCCGCGGGCCGCGCAGTACGCGGTCAAGCCGAGGGCGGGCGCGGACTCCATAGGCCTGCGCTTCGTGACGCCGGAGGAGCTGGACGGCCCGGCCTTCGGCGACGACGTCCTGGTCCAGCCGCGGATCGACTTCGTCCACGAGGTCTCCTTCTACTTCGTGGACGACGCCTTCCAGTACGCCCTGTACGCCCCCGACCCGGCCCGCCGCTGGGACCTGGCGCCGTACGACGCCACCGCGGCCGACCTGGACTTCGCCCGCCGGTTCATCGACTGGAACACCCTCGACCAGGGCATCCAGCGGGTGGACGCCTGTCGTACGCGGGACGGTGAGCTGCTGCTGGTGGAGCTGGAGGACCTGAATCCCTACCTGTCGCTGGAGCTGGTGGGGGAGGAGAGGCGGGAGGCGTTCGTGCGGAGTTTCACGGCGTCGCTGGACCGTTTCCTGCGGTTCCCCTGAGATCGCCGGGGGCGCCGAGGCCGTCGAGGGCCCCGAGGGCCCCGAGGTCCCCGAGCACGGCGAGCATGGCGCGGGTGGCCGGGCTGGGGTTGAAGCGGCTCCACGCCAGGCACTCGATGCGGCGCGGCCCGTCGGCCACCGGGACCAGCGCCGGCCCCGGCCGTGCGGCGACGAGCGGCCGGACGAACGCCGACGGCAGCAGCGCGACGCCCAGTCCGCGCGTGATCAGCCCCATGATCAGCTCCACGATGCCCGCCTCGTACGCGACGTCCCGGACCAGACCGGCGGAGGCGAAGGCCTGGTCCGACTGGGCGCGGGCCGGGGTGCCGCGGACGAAGTCCACGAAGGTCTCGTCGGCGATGTCGCGCAGGGTGACGCGCTCGGCGCCGGCCAGCCGGTGCCCGGCCGGGACGACCAGCACATGGGCGTCGCGGGCGAGCACCACGCTCTCCACACCGGGCGGCTGCTCGCCCTCCGGCAGACCGAGGAAGGCGATGTCCAGGTCGCCGTCGCGGATCGCCGCCGCCAGCTGGTCGCTGCGGCCGGAGCGCAGGACGACGCGGACGTCGGGATGCAGGGCGCGGTAGCGCTGGAGCAGCTCCGGGACGTCGACCGCGGCGGTGGTGACGATGACGCCGACGGCGAGCCGGCCGCGCACGACGCCGGTCGCCGCCGCCGCGTCGGCCGCCGCACGGTCGGCCGCGGCCAGGCACTCGCGGGCGGCGGCGAGGAACGCCTCCCCGGCGCTCGTCAGCTCCACCCGCCGGCTGGTCCGGGCGAACAGCCGGACCCCCAGCTCCCGCTCGAGGCCGGCGATGCGGTGGCTGAGGGACGACTGCACCACGAAGCAGCGCTCGGCGGCGCGGGTGAAGCTGCGGGTCTCGGCGACGGCGACGACGTAGCGCATCTGCTGGAGGTCCATGGAGGGACATGATCCATGGACCCATTGATGGCTGTCCTTCATCGCTGGGATGAAAAGCATGTCTTGGACTCATCGTGCCCGCCCTGCCGAGACTGCATGGCATGCACTCCCTCCAGACAGGCACGCGCCGTACGGCCGGGACCGTGGCGCTGACCGCGCTCGCTCCGGCGGCGTGGGGCACGACGTACGCGGTGACGACGGAACTGCTCCCGCCGGGGCACCCGTTGTTCGCCGGGCTGATGCGGGCCCTGCCGGCCGGGCTGCTGGGGCTGGCGCTCACGCGGGTGCTGCCGCGCGGCGAGTGGTGGTGGAAGGCGGGGGTGCTCGGCGCCCTCAACATCGCCGCGCTGTTCCCGCTGCTGTTCCTGGCGGCCGAGCGGCTCCCCGGCGGGGTCGCGGCCACCCTCGGCGCGGCCCAGCCGCTGATGGTGGCGGGCCTGGCCGTCGCGGTGCTCGACGACCGGCCGACCCTGTGGCGCTGGGGGTGGGGCGTGCTGGGCGTGGCCGGCGTGGGGCTCGTCGTGCTGGGGCCCGACGCCCGGCTCGACCCGGTCGGGGTGCTCGCCGGGCTCGGCGGTACGGCGGGCATGGCGGGCGGCGTCGTCCTCACCAAGCGCTGGGGGCGTCCGGCAGGGGTCGGGCCGCTGGCGCTGGCGGGGTGGCAACTCACGGCGGGCGGGGTGCTGTTGCTGCCGGTCACGCTGGCGGTCGAGGGGGTTCCGGAACGGATCGACACGGGGGCGGCCGGGGGATACGTGTGGCTCGGCAGCATGGGCGGGCTGATCGCGTACACGGTGTGGTTCCGCGGGATCGGGAGGCTGCCGGTCGGTGCGTCGGCGCCGCTGGTGCTGCTGTCGCCGCTGGTGGCGACGGTGGTGGGCGCCGGGCTGCTGGGCGAGTCGCTGGGCGCGGTGCAGGGCGTGGGGTTCGTGATGGCGCTGGCCGCGATGGCGGCGGCGCAGGTGAACGCCCCTGACTGGAGGGGCCGAGGCAAGGTGGGGAGAGGCATGAGGATCGCCGTACTGGGGGCGACGGGGATGGTGGGCCGTCGGGTGGTCGCGGAGGCGGGCCGGCGGGGGCACCGGGTGATCGCCCTGTCCCGGAAGCCGGAGGGCGGCGAGGGGGACGTGACGCCGCGGACGGGCGCGGAGGTGACGCCGGTGGCGGTCGACGCGAGCGACGGGCGCGCGGTGCGGGAGGCGCTCGTGGCCTCGGCGCCGGACGCCGTCGTCCTGACCGTGCGGACGGAGCCGGTGGACCAGGACTTCCTGGTGGCCACGACCCGCACGGTGCTGGACACGGCCGCCGAACTGGGCGTGCGCGCCCTGGTGATCGGCGGTGCGGGCGCCCTGCGCAGCCCCGGCGACCCCGCCCGACGGGCAGCGGACGACCCGGCGTACGTTCCCGCCTCCTACCGCGAGGTGGCCCTGGCCGGAGTCGCCCAACTGCACGCCTGTGAGGCCCACTCGGCCGCCGACTGGGCCTACCTCAGCCCGCCCGCCCTGCTGGAGCCGGGCGAGCGCACCGGCCGCTACCGCCGGGGCACGGACACCCTGCTCACGACGTCCGCCGGCACGTCCTGGATCAGTGCGGAGGACCTCGCGGTCGCCGTCGTGGACGAGCTGGAAGTCCCCTACGGAACACGGCACTTCACCGTGGTCCACCGGGACTGACGGCCTCCCCGGGGTCAGAAGGCCGGGTCCCGCCACCACCAGGCGATGGACGGCAGGCGCCGCGGATCGCGCCCGCCCCTCAACGGCCGCCGCGCCCAGGGCAGTTGCGCGGGCACCCGAGCCCGTACGGGAGATGGCCCGGCGCCGACGGGACCGGCGTAGCGGGGCACGCGCAGGCCCCACTCGATGTTGCCGCGGATTCCGTGGCCGAGATCCTCCAGATAGCGGCGCAGCGCGGCGCCGGCGCGCGGGAGGATCTCGGCGCGCAGGGCGAGGAACCGGTCCAGGATCGCGTCCCGCAAGGCGATCGCCTCCCGCAGCGCACGCCCCGGCGCGAGGCCGTCCTGGGCCATCAGGACGGTCACGATGTTCTGGCCGGTCTGGCCCAGGCCGGTCTCCCTGGCGTACGAGTGGCGGTCGTTGTCGAGGGAGGCGACCAGCATCGCCATCTCCGTCAGCGCGAGGACCGCGGGGGAGTCCATCTCGGCGGCCGGTACGTCGATGCCGTTGGCGATCTCCAGCAGGGCGTACGTCGGTTCGCCGCCGGCCGCGTGCAGCCGCATGGCCAGGTATTCGTCCAGGTCCGGCATCCGCCCGGCGGCGCGGTTGCCGATCTGCCACTGCACGCCGCCGAGCCAGGCCCGGTGGGCGTGGTGGAAGCGCCGGCACTGCACGGGGCCGGCGCAGGCGCGCATGTGCTCGCCGAGGTCGTGCAGCGCGGCGGCGTAGCGGTCGCCGGTGCGCAGCGGGCCGGGCACCTCCAGCGCCCGCTGCACGCTGCCCGCGAGCGCGGCGAAGGCGGCCGGGTCGGCGGCGAACGGCCCCTCGTCGCAGCGGGCGTCGTCGAAGACGAACCCCCAGTAGACCCAGCAGGCGGCCACCCACAGCCGTTCGGGATCGGCGGCCGGCGCGAAACGGGCGTAGAACTCCGCGCTGTTGCTCGCGACGGCCACAGCTCGCGACGCCTCGTCGGGGCACAGCCCGGACGCGTCGACCCAGGCGAGGGCGCGGCGCTCGACGTCGTCCACGTCCGGGTGGAGGACGGACGGGAGCGGACAGTAGAACGGGAGTGGAGGGAGGGAAGGGACAGCCGGGTGGGAGGGGAGAGACGGTTGGGCGTCGGGCGCGCTGGTGCTCACGGCGGACTCCTGTTCGAGGGCCGGGAGGGGCGATACGGGAGGGCGATGCGGGAGGGGCCGGGGGCTGGAGGGCTGGACGAGTCCAGGGGCCGGACGAGTCCAGGGGCCGGACGAGTCCATGGACGTACGGGGGCGCGCGGTCCGAAAGCCGTACCGAGCCGCGCGTCACGCCGTACGGCGGACCGCCGACGTCGCGATACGGCGCAGTACCGCCGACACCCGGGGAGCGAGCTCCGCCCGGTCCAGGGCCGCGAGGGCGGTGTCGTAGCGTTCGGCGATCATGTGTTCGACGGTGTCGCGGGCACCGGTCCGCTCCAGGATCCGGCGCACGCGCGCCGCGCCCTCCGCGTCCAGCAGCGGATCACCGACCAGCCGGGCCAGTTGCTCCCGCTCGGCCCGGTCGGCCCGGCGCACGGCCAGCGCCATGAGCACGGTGGCCTTGCCGGACCGAAGATCCTCGTCGGCGGACTTGCCGGTCACGCCGGGGTCGCCGAAGACGCCGAGCAGGTCGTCCCGCAACTGGTACGCCTCGCCCAACGGCAGCGCGAACGCCGAGCAGGCGCGCAGCAGGGCGGCGTCCGCGCCGGCCAGGGCCGCGCCCAGCTGGAAGGGCCGTTCGACGGTGTACTGCGCGGTCTTGAGGCGGTTCGCGGTCAGCGCCCGCTCCACGTCACCGCTCGCCGCGCCCGTCGCCAGTACATCCAGGTACTGGCCCCGGACCAGCTCGTCGCGCATGGCGTCGACCAACGGCAGGACCACCTCGGACTCGCGGGGCGACAGACGCGCGGCGTGCAGCATCTCGTCGGCGCGCACGAGGGCGAGGTCGCCGAGGAGGATGGCGGCGCTGGTGCCGAAGGCGTCGGCGTCCCGCCGGCGGGGGTGCCGGGCGGCGAAGGCGCGGTGGGCGGTGGGGCGGCCGCGGCGGGTGTCGCTCGCGTCCATGATGTCGTCGTGGATGAGGGCGAAGGCGTGGAACAGTTCGAGGCTCGCCGCGAGCCGCAGCAGCCGCTCGTCGTCGCCGGTTCCGCCGCCGGCGTGCCAGCCGAGGACGCACAGCAGCGGGCGGAGGCGTTTGCCGGGGGCGAGGACGAAGTCGGCCAGGGCGGTGGACAGTTCGTCGGCGGGAGCGCGCTGGGCGGGCACGGTCGTGCGCCCGCGGCGGAGGAACGCGGCGAGGGCGGTGTCGATACGGGAGCGCAGGTCGGTCGGGTCGAGGGTGTCCGTCGTGGCGGCGTCGGTACTCACCCGGACTCCTTGGTGGTGAGGTGGTGGGGGACGGGGACGGCTGAAGGGGGTTGCCGCACCAGAGTGGGCGGGCTCCTGCAGGGGGTCGGGGCTCGTGCTCAGCCGAGCTTGGACTGGTGGTGCCACAGCAGCGCGGCGCCGATGGCCAGGGCCGCCTCCATGGGGCCGAGGCGCAGGGCGGCTTCGCGGTGGTGGGGCCGGCGCGGCCTGTTGAGCGTCATCCGCATGCTCAGATCGCTGTTGGACAGGTCCCGGGTGACCCCGCGCAGCTGCTGGGGAGCGGCGGCGCCGGCGGTGATGACCTCCAGGGCGGTGCGTACGGCCTGGTGGGGAGAGATGTTCTCCTTGATCAGGTCGGTGACGATGCCGAGGAGTTCCTCGGAGAACACCTCGATGATCGACAGCTCGGGGCTCAGATGCCGGATGGAGCCCTCGATGTTGGCGAACGACTTCCCGAGGATGGACACCATGGGGCTGGTGCGGATGCCGCGCCGTGTGGAGTGCTGGAGCACCGCCGTGAGCGTGACGCCGAAGTTGAGCTCCTCCAGGGAGGCGGTCGCGATCTGGGGGACCAGGGCCGCCATGTCGCCGGCGAAGGCGGAGGCGTTGGTCCAGGACGTGGTGCTGCCCATGTCGATCCAGGCGCGGGCGGTTCCGGCGCCGTCGTTCATGGCCAGGTTCAGCAGCATGAGCAGGATGCTGGTGCTCATCGGCCGGTCGATGCGGCCCACCATGCCCCAGTCGATCAGGGTGGCGGGCTCGCCGGGTTCGACGAACACGTTCCCGGGGTGCGGGTCGGCGTGGAAGACGCGGTCGACGAAGTAGCCGCGGTACATGAACGCCAGGAGGTCGCGTCCGATGGCGGCGCGTTCCTCGGCGGAGAACGCGTCACGGTCCGCCTCCCGGATCGGCCTGCCCGGCGCGAGGCTCTGCACCAGGACGCGGGGGGTGGCCTTGAGCACGTCCGGCACGGCGATGTACTCGAAGTCGGCGGCGGCCTTGCCGGCCTCAGCCATGTTGCGGGCCTCCATCACGAAGTCCAGCTCCGGCCGCATCGCGTCGAAGACCACGCCGAGCATCGCCTCGACGTCGATGACCTCGTTGAACCGCGGCGCGCGACGGGCCGCGACCCGGGCCAGGGTGCCCATCAGCCTCATGTCGGCGGCCACCGTCTCGCGCACGCCGGGCCGCTGGATCTTGACGGCGACCTGACGGCCCGAGGGCAGCTCGGCCCGGTAGACCTGCGACAGGGAGGCGGTGCCCAGCGGGTTGTGCGTGTCGATGTCGCGGAACGAACGCCGCCACAGCGGACCCAGCTCCTCGGTGAGGACCGGCTCGAACTCGGTGAACGGCGCGGGCGCGGCCTGGTCCTGGAGCTTCTCGAACTCGGTGATCATCTCCGGGGTGACGATGTCGGGACGGGTGGCCAGCATCTGTCCGACCTTGATGTAGAAGGGGCCCAGGCTCTCCAGCGCGCCGCGCAGGTCGCGGGCTCGGCGCAGGGCGTTGGTGTCCTCGCCCGCCGCCGCGCGGCCGGTCCGGTTCACGACGCGCGCCGCCTCGCATCCGGCGAGCCGGCCGAGCACGCGCAGCAGCAGCCGCCCGCGGCCGGAGCTCACCACGACGGCCGCCGGAGGGCCGGAGGGCCGGGCGGACGCCGAGGGGCAGCGGAAGGGGTCGGGCAGCCGGTCGGGATACGGGTCCGGTGGCGAGTCGGGCAGCCGGCCGGGCGGCGGCGGGCCCCGGCGTCAGCCACCGGAGATCCGGTCGATGCGGTTCGCCAGCTGGGACAGCTGGTCCTTGAGCGCCCTGAACTCCTCGCCGTCACGTCCCCCTCGACTGCCCCGGCCCTCCCGGCCCTCCAGACCCTCCCGGCTCTCCCGCTCGTACCGCCGGTCGCCGCCATGATGGCGGTCCTCGTCACGGGATCCGTCGGGGTCGGGCCGGCGCCGGGGCCCGCGGTCGTGCCGGCCGCGGCGCCCCCGGCCGTCGCGGTCGTCCCGGTCGTCGCCGTGCCAGTCGTCGTCGTACCGGTCGTCGTACGGGTCGTAGCCGTCGTGCGGAAGGTCACGGTCGTGGCGGTCGTGGCGATCACGTCGATCGTGCCGGTCCCGCCGCCGGTGCCGGTCGTGCCGGTCGTGCCGGTCGTCCCAGTCATACCGGTCGTCCCTGTCCCTGTCCCTGTCCCATCGGTCGTCCCTGTCGTAGCGGTCCCGTCGGTCCCAGCGGTCGCGCCGGTCGTCGTCCCAGTCGTCCGGATCGTCGTCCAGAGCCCTGCTGAACGAACGCCGCATTCCACGCTCGAAATCACCGGCGCGGTCCAGCGCGTCGTCGACCAGCTCTTCCGTGGCGTGAACAATTCGCTGGAGGGCATGACTGAACGACGTGCGTGATCGGCGGGGCATAAAACCTCCCGAGGCAGAAAACAGGGGATCGTCCGAGGGGCGGCCTTTCGCAGCCGGTTAATGGGATGTTGTCCGCCGCCCACCCGGAAAAACGCGACCCGGCACGCTTTGCCTCGATCGAGGGAGCGCGCGTGTCGAAAGGGCGCCGCACGCCGGGCGTGCGCCGATCGTTGCTGGTCAGCCGGTGTTCATGGCCGATTAGAGCCGTCCCGATGGGCCAACCCCTGGCCACGGCCGCGCCTCTTCTCCTTGCAAACGGAACCGACACGCGGCAGTCGGAGCAGATAATCCAACTTTCCCGCTCTCCCGGTGTGCCTGGCGCACGCCCTCATTCGGCCATATATCCGTCCGACCGATTCATCCGACGCCATTCAACGGAATAACGACAATGAATCGCCGTCCCTGCGGCGGCGCCCACGGAGTCCGCGCGGAAAGGAATGATGAATATGGCGGACATCAGGAAAATCGAGGCGCACGTCCGCACCGCGGACCTGCCGCGCGCCGGAACCTACGGCTGGGTCTACCTCGGCATCGCCGGCCGCGAGTTCGTGCTCAACGCCGCCGGCACCAGCGCCGGCACCGAGCGAGGCGACAACTGGACCTTCGTCCTCGGTGAGGACGCCAACATCGAGAACGCGAACCACAACGACCCGCGCCGCCCCCAGCTCGACACCGACGACCTCGACCGCTACCCCACCTACCTCCGCTTCGAGCCCGCCGGCCACCACCCGGCCTGGTGCGTGGAACGCGTCTGGGTCACCGTCAACCCCCACTCCGACACCCCCCACACCTTCGACAACCCCAACCTCGCCGACTTCGGCGAACACCGCCGCCTGTGGCTGGCCCAGGAGTACGGCAAGACGCTGTACCTCAAGCGGTACACGCCCTGAGCTGACAAGTGCGCACGCCTGTACGGGCGTTCACCCGTCGGTGAGTTGCCGCCGCACCGAACCGCCCCCGCGGTCAGCCTGGACATGACGGGACCGGCGAGGGGAGACGAACGTGACCGGGGAGGGCGGGGCCCGCGAGGGCCTGGACGAGCAGGCGGTGCTGCTGGCGGCGGGGCTCGCCGATCTGGCGGTGAGCACGCTGGGGGCGGCGTGGGGGACGGTGCGGGGGCTGCTGCGGCGCTCGGACGCGGCCCAACTGGCGGCCGACGCCGAGCGGGACCTCGTCGCGCGGGGCCGCCTGGCCCTGGACCGGTACGCGGCGCCGCCGGCGCACCTCGAAATCCTGGCCCGGCACGCACTGGCCCGGCGGGCGGGCGGCGGTGACTGAGCAGTGGGACGCGCCCGCGTTCCGGGCGCGCGTCGATGCCGTACTGCGCTCGTTCGTGGGCGCGGAGGCCGACCGGCTGGCGGACATCGATCCCCTGCTGACCCCGGTCGCGGTCCGGCTGGAGTCGGCGGTGGCCGAGGGCAAGCGGCTGCGCGCGGCGTTCTGCTACTGGGGCTGGCGGGCGGCGGGCCAGCCGGACAGCGACGCCATGGTGCGGGCTGCGGCGTCCATGGAACTGGTGCACGCCGCGGCGGTCGTCCACGACGACCTCATCGACGACAGCCCGCTGCGGCACGGCCGTCCCACCGCCCATGTGGCCCTGCGCTCCGCGGTGGCCCACCGGCCCGGCGCCGCCCGCGCGGCCCGGTCGCTTGCCATGCTGACCGGCGATCTGCTGATGTCCCTCGCGGGACAGCTGTTCGTCACCAGCGGCCTGCCGGCCGCCTACCTCGGCCGGGCCCGCCCGCTGTGGGGCGCGCTGGCCCGCGACCTGATCGCCGGGGAGTGCCTGGAGATCCTGCACACCGCGGGCGTCCCGGACACGGCGGTGTCGCTGAAGGTGATCCGCTACAAGACGGCCAAGTACACCGTCGAGCAGCCCCTGTTGATCGGCGGCGCCCTGGCCGGGGCCGACGGCGAACTGGGCGCCGGCTACCGGGCGTACGGCCTGCCGCTGGGCGAGGCGTTCCAGCTGCGCGACGACCTCATCGGCCTGTTCGGGGACGCGCGCGTCACCGGCAAGGCGAGCGCCGACGACGTACGCGGCCACCGGCCCACCGCGCTGCTCGCCGAGACCTGGCGGCTGGCCGACGACGCGGACCGGATCCGGATGCGCGCCCTGCTGGGCCGCCCCGACCCCGACGGGGAGCGACTCGAAGAGGTACGGGAGCTGATGCGCCGGCTGAAGGCGCCGGACCGCGTGGAAGCCATGATCGCCGAACGCGTGGACGAGGCCCTGACCGCCCTGGACGCCCTGAGCCTGCCCGCGCCCGCCGCCACGGCCCTGCGCACCCTGACGGACGCGGCGGCACACCGCCGCCACTGACCCGCCCCGACCCCGACCCCGACCCAAGGAGCGCTGTCATGGCCCGCACCGAGGCGTCACAGCCGTCACCGGACGCCCTGCGCGAGGTCGGCGACGAACTCGCCGACGCCACCGTGGCCACCCTCTTCGAACGCGGGGAGGTGGGCACGCTCAACACCCTGATGCGGTACGTCTCCACCGCGGGCGCCCCGCTCCCCGACGGCCTGCCCGAGGTGGCGCGCGACTACCTCGCCCGGACCGCCGCCCCGCCCGCGTGGGTCGACTGGGGCGAGATGGAGAAGGCGCGGCTGTTCTTCATCGACAACAACGTGCACATCTCCACGGCCCTGTCGTTCGCGTCGATGCCGGCCTGCTACGTCGTGCCGCACGTGGCGAAGCTGCTGTCGGCCACGCACTCGCTGAAGTACCCCGCCAAACGCATGGCGGAGACCGGCCAGTTCACCGTCCACCTCATGCAGCCCGACGCCTTCGAGGCCGGCAGCCGCTTCATCCCCGCCGCACAGAAGGTCCGCCTGCTGCACGCCGCCATCCGCCACCACCTGCGGCGGGAGGACCGCTGGGACACGGCGGCGCTGGGCGTGCCGATCTGCCAGGAGGACATGATCGGCGGGCAGATGTTCTTCTCCCTGCTGGTCCTCGACAGCCTGCACCGCCTCGGCGTCCACATGTCCCAGGAGGGCGCGGAGGCCTACTACTACGCCTGGCGGGTCGTCGGCGCCATGCTCGGCGTCGACCAGGACGCCGTACCGAAGACCCTGGAGGAGGCGCGCCGCTTCCTGGACCTGTACATGATCCGGCACATGGGCCCCTCAGAAGAGGGCGCGCACCTGACGCGGCAGCTGATCGACCTGTACGAGGAGGTCGTTCCGGGGACGTTCTTCGACCCGATCGTCTCCGCGCTGATCCGCCACCTCGTCGGCGACACCTGCGCCGACTGGCTCGACGTCCCGAAAACCCCGTGGGACACCGTCGTCCGGGCCGTCCCCCACCTCCTCGGCGCCCTGGAGACCATCGAGGACCGTTCCCCCCTGGGCGCCTGGGCCCTGGACCGCCTCGGCCACCTCACCACGGTCCTCGAACTCTCCTCGCTGACCCGCGGACGCGTGATGCACTACGCCATCCCCGAGCACCTGAAGAAGGACTACGGCGTCAAGGACACGGTCCCTCGCAGCCGACGCTGGGTGCCGCCGGCGTCGGACGTCGGGGCGTGAGGCGGGATGCTCAGCCGGCAGCCGCGGCAGGGCGCGGTTCGCCGTGGAAGACCTCCCGGGCATGCCAGGCGCGGTGAGCTGCGGCAACGGGGCGTGTGCCGGGCTGGGGGCCGATGAGCGGGCGGCCCGCGAGGGCTATGACGTGCTCACGGGCGGCGGGGCTGTGGCCGACGAAGCGTTGCGAGACCAGGATGCGGTGATCGTCTCCCACACCGAGGACGCCCTTGTCGAAGAGCTTGTGGTGGAGCGCACACAGGCACAGCCCGTTCTCCGTCTCGTCGGGTCCGCCGAACGCCCACCAGCGCACGTGGGCGGCCTCCAGCCCGACCGGTACCGCGCCGATCCTGCCGTCGTACCCGCAGAAGGCGCACCGGTACTCGTAGGCGGTCAGCACCCGCTCCCGCATCCGCGGGTCCCGCTGCCTGCGTGCCGCGGCGAGCGGTTCGGCCTCCGCCGGCTCCAGCGCCAGGCCCACGGCTTCGCACAGTTCCCCGTGCAGAGAGGACGGGAAGTGCAGGTCGAGCAGCAAGCGCGCGATCCTGCCGAGCAGTTCGGGCTCACGTCGCAGGGCCGCTCTCAGGTCCGGCGCGAGCCGCCCGGTCGCGCCCGTATCCCGGAGGTCCCGCACCCCGCTGCCCGGGCTGCCCGGTCCGCGATCGGTGCGCACTTCCCATACGCCGTCGCCGACCAGGTGGTGGAAGGGGTAGGCGGGGGTCGTCCTGCGGGGTGGCCCGTACTCGATCAGCAGCCGTTGCAGGTCCTGCTCCACCGCGGTGTACCGCAGACCGCCGCCGGCGTCCTCCTGGAACCGGCCGAGGGCGTACAGGAGCAGCAGCGGCTTGTGCGGAGCGCGCGTTCCACTCCTGGTCCACTGCCTCAGCCTCGCCATCCGCTCCAGCCAGTCCATGGCGGCTGATCGTAGACGGGGCCGCCCGCACATGTGCGGGACCGCTCGGACTTGCTGCCTGCCCGGGAGTGGGGCGGCCCCCCGACCCGCACGAAAAGGGCGGGACCCGAAGACCCCGCCCACCCCCAAGCCTCCTCAGCTCACGGCCACACCAGGCAGTAAGGCTGATGCCCCGCCTCATGCAGCCGGTGCGAGAAGTCCTGCCACTCGTGCAGCAGCTGGTACACGTTGAACGCGTCCCGCGGGCCGCCCCGGTCCGGGACCGTCGACCAGATGAAGGCCGCCGCGCCGACCGCCTCCTCGCCGATGCCGCGCAAGGGGTCCACGACCGTCATGGGGAGCTTCACCACGGCGTAGTCGGGGTGCAGGACGACCAGCTCCAGCGGCGGCACCTTGTGGAGGGGGACGCCCTCGATGCCGGTGAGGACCATCGCGGCCATCGTCTCCGGCTTGATCTTGGTGAACATGCCGTTCATGCCGAGCTCGTCGCCGCCCAGTTCCTCGGGGCGCATCGAGATCGGGACGCGGGCCGCGGTCGCACCGTCCGGCGCGCCGAAGTACTTGTACGTCACCCCCACCCGACCACCATTCCTGCTCTCCGCCCGCAGGCGCTCCACCCGGCGCTCCGTCCGGCGGTCGGCCGGCCGCCGGTCGACCGGCTCGGGCTCACTCGGTACTCCGTGGTTCTGACGTGCCTCGGTCGTTTCCTCCGCCTCGCGTCGGTGCCTTCCCCGCCGGGCACGTCGAGGACCCAGGTCGTCAGTCCCCTCGCCCAGTCCGCCACCGCGATGCATATCTCCACCCGACTGCTTTTCTAGGACCCGTGTCCCCGGCCGCGCAACCCGATCATCGTGTCAGTGACCTCCCCCACGGCCGCCCGCCGAAACGTGCGCACGCAAACGACTGACCGTCGGATCCTCGCAGGCCCTGACCCTCTCACCCCGCGCAAGCTGTGTGTATCGGGTCTCAGTTTCGCAGATGCCGCCGCGTCGCACACCGTGATACCCGGTCCCGGCCGCTGGCCTACTCTGAGGGAGTCACTGCAACCGGAGTCCGAGAAGTCGGAGAAGTCGCACGTCATGAGCGAACTGCCCTATTCATACGAAGCGCCGGCCTCGCAGGCGCTGTTCGACCGTGCGGCCGCCGTCACGCCGGGCGGCGTGAACTCCCCGGTGCGCGCCTTCCGCGCGGTCGGCGGCACGCCCCGGTTCATGGTGTCCGGCAGCGGCCCGTATCTGACGGACGCGGACGGCCGGGAGTACGTCGACCTCGTGTGCTCCTGGGGACCCATGATCCTCGGGCACGCGCACCCCGAGGTCGTCGCCGCCGTGCAGGAGGCCGTCACGCGCGGTACGTCCTTCGGGACGCCCGGCGAGGGCGAGGTCGCCCTCGGCGAGGAGATCGTCGCCCGGGTCGCGCCCGTCGAGCAGGTGCGGCTGGTCTCCAGCGGCACCGAGGCGACCATGTCCGCGATCCGGCTCGCCCGCGGATTCACCGGGCGGTCCAAGGTGATCAAGTTCGCCGGCTGCTACCACGGCCACGTCGACGCCCTCCTCGCCTCCGCCGGCAGCGGCGTCGCCACGTTCGCCCTCCCCGACACGCCCGGTGTGACCGGTGCGCAGGCCGGTGACACGATCGTCCTGCCGTACAACGACCTCGACGCCGTGCACGCCGCCTTCGCCGCCCACCCCGGCGAGATCGCCTGCGTCATCACCGAGGCCTCGCCCGGCAACATGGGCGTCGTGCCGCCCGTGCCCGGCTTCAACCAAGGGCTGAAGGACGTCTGCGCGAAGAGCGGCGCCCTCTACATCTCCGACGAGGTCATGACCGGGTTCCGCACCAGCCGCGCCGGATGGTTCGGGATCGACGGCGTGGTGCCCGACCTCATGACCTTCGGCAAGGTGATGGGCGGCGGCTTCCCCGCCGCGGCCTTCGGCGGACGCGCCGACGTCATGGCGCACCTCGCCCCCGCCGGGCCCGTCTACCAGGCCGGCACCCTCTCCGGGAACCCCGTCGCCACGGCCGCCGGCCTCGCCCAGCTCAGGCTCCTCGACGACGCCGCCTACGCCGGGGTCGACGCCGTCTCGGCGGAGATCCGCGGGCTGGTCTCCGACGCGCTGAGCAAGGAGGGCGTCGCGCACACCGTGCAGAACGCCTCCAACATGTTCTCCGTCTTCTTCACCGACCGGCCGGTGCGCGACTACGAGGCCGCCAAGGCGCAGGAGTCGTACCGCTACACCGCCTTCTTCCACGCGATGCTGGCGAACGGCGTCTACCTGCCGCCGTCGTCCTTCGAGTCCTGGTTCGTGTCCACCGCGCACGACGAGCGCGCGGTGCAGCGGATCGCCGACGCCCTCCCGGCGGCGGCGCGAGCGGCGGCGGAGGCCACGGCAGCATGAGCGAGATCACCGTCGTACACCTGATGCGGCACGGCGAGGTCGAGAACCCGGACGGTGTGCTGTACGGGCGGCTGGCCGGATATCACCTGTCCGAGCTGGGCCGGCGGATGGCCGACCGGGTCGCCGAGCACCTCGCCGACCGTGACATCGCCCACGTCGGCGCGTCCCCGCTGGAGCGGGCGCAGGAGACGGCGGCGCCGATCGCCAAGGCCCACGGCCTCGACGTGGCCACCGACGAACGGCTCATCGAGGCCGAGAACGTCTTCCAGGGCAAGACCTTCGGCGTCGGGGACGGGGCGCTGCGCCGGCCCGGCAACTGGCGCCACCTCGTCAACCCGTTCAAGCCGTCCTGGGGCGAGCCGTACGTCGACCAGGTCGTGCGGATGATGGGCGCGCTGGACACCGCCAAGGACCGCGCCCGCGGGCACGAGGCCGTGCTGGTCAGCCACCAGCTGCCGATCTGGATCGTGCGGTCGTACGTCGAGCGGCGCAAGCTCTGGCACGACCCGCGCCGCCGGCAGTGCACCCTCGCCTCCCTGACGTCGTTCACCTACGACGGCGACCGCATCGTGTCCATCGCCTACAGCGAGCCCGCCCGGGACCTCGTACCCCCCCACCTGCTGGCCGGCGCCAAGCCCGTGAAAGGCAAGGACAAGGCCTTCGGCGCCTAAACGAGGGGGTGCCCAAGATCCCCGGAACGGGCATGCGAAACTTTTCACATGAGTGCCGCCAGCCGCGCCTCCCTGCGCTCGAACCGCCCACGCCGCACCCGTCGCCGCGCCGCTCCGCCGATCCGCAGAGCGGCGTCGGCCGCGGTCCTGCTCGCCGCGCTCGCCGCCGTCTCCGCGTGCTCCGAAGGCACCAACGGGGGCGGCGGAGGCACCAACTTCGTCGCCGGGTCCGACGGCGTCGACACCGTCGAGAAGGGCGAGCGGGCCGCCCTGCCCGCACTGTCCGGGAAGACGGTCTCCGGCGGGCACGTCGACGTCGCCGACCACCGGGGCAAGGTCGTCGTCATCAACGTCTGGGGCTCCTGGTGCCCGCCCTGCCGCGCCGAGGCGAAGAACTTCGAGGCCGTGTACAAGGACCTCAAGGACGACGGGGTCGAGTTCGTCGGCATCAACACCCGCGACGCCAGCACCGGCCTCGCCCGCGCCTTCGAGAAGGAGTTCGGGGTCACCTACCCGAGCCTGTACGACCCCACCGGCAAGCTGATGCTCCGCTTCGCGAAGGGCACCCTGAACCCGCAGGCCGTGCCCTCCACCCTCGTCGTCGACCGGGAGGGGAAGATCGCCGCGCGCACCCTCCAGGCGCTCAGCGAGAAGAAGCTGCGCGAGATGATCGCCCCCGTGCTCGCGGAGAAGTGACGTGACCGCAGCGTCCGTGCTCGCCGCCACCGGAACCAACGCGACGGTCCTCAACGGAGCCCTGCTCCTCGCGATCCCGCTCGCGCTGCTCGGCGGACTCGTCTCCTTCTTCTCCCCCTGCGTCCTGCCCCTGGTCCCCGGCTACCTCTCGTACGTCACCGGGGTCAGCGGCACCGACCTGGCCGAGGCCAGACGCGGCCGGATGGCCGCCGGGGCCTCCCTGTTCGTGCTCGGCTTCACCGCCGTCTTCGTGTCCGGCGGCGCCCTCTTCGGCTACTTCGGCTCCACGCTCCAGCAGCACCAGACCACCCTGTCCCGGGTGCTCGGCGTCGTCATGGTCCTGATGGGCGTGTTCTTCATGGGCCTGATGCCCTGGCTCACCCAGCGGGAGTTCCGCTTCCACAAGCGGCCGGTGGCCGGCCTGGTCGGCGCCCCCGTGCTGGGCGCGCTGTTCGGGATCGGCTGGACGCCCTGCATCGGCCCGACCCTCGCCTCCGTGCTGGCGCTCTCCTCCAACCAGGCCAGCGCCGGCCGCGGGGCCGTACTCACCATCGCCTACTGCCTCGGCCTGGGTGTGCCGTTCGTGCTCGCCGCCATCGCCTTCCGCAAGGCCCTCGGCGCGTTCGGCTGGGTCAAGCGCCACTATGTCTGGGTGATGCGCATCGGCGGCGTCATGATGATCGCAACCGGGCTGCTGCTGCTGACCGGCGCGTGGGACCGCCTCGTGCAGGAGATGCAGACCTGGTCCAACGGCTTCACTGTGGGGATCTGATCGATGAGCAGCACAGAGACCACCGAGAAAACCACCCGGACCGAGGCCGCGGCCCCGGTCCCGGGCGAGGAGCAGGAGCTGAGCGCCGCCGGCTCCCAGCTGTCCACCGCCCCCCGTGAGGAGGCGCCCCACCTGCCGGCGCTCGGCGTCACCGGCTGGCTCCGCTGGTTCTGGCGGCAGCTCACCTCGATGCGGGTGGCGCTGCTGCTGCTCCTGCTGCTGTCGCTGGCCGCGATCCCCGGCTCGCTGATCCCGCAGAACGGCGTCGACCCCACCCAGGTCGCCGACTTCCGGCAGCGCCACGAGAGCCTCGCCCCGATCTACGACCGGCTCGGCCTGTTCGACGTCTACAGCTCGGTGTGGTTCTCCGCGATCTACATCCTGCTGTTCGTCTCCCTCATCGGCTGCATCGTCCCGCGCACCTGGCAGTTCGTCGGCCAGCTGCGCGGACGCCCGCCGGCGGCGCCCCGCCGGCTGACCCGGCTGCCCGCGTACACGACGTGGCGCACCGGGGCCGAGCCCGAGCAGGTGCGCGAGGCCGCCCTCGCACTGCTGCGGCAGCGCCGCTTCCGGGCGCACGCCGCCGGTGACGCGGTCGCCGCCGAGAAGGGCTATCTGCGCGAGGTCGGCAACCTCGCCTTCCACATCGCGCTGATCGTGCTGCTGGTCGCCTTCGGCTGGGGGCAGCTGTACAAGTCGGAGGGGACCAAGCTGGTGCTGGAGGGCGACGGGTTCGCCAACACCCTCACGCAGTACGACGACTTCCGCTCCGGCAGCCTGTTCACCCAGGACGACCTGGACCCGTTCAGCTTCAACCTCGAGGAGTTCGAGGGCACCTACGAGACCCGGGGCCCCAACCAGGGCACCGCCCGCACCTACGCGGCCCACGTCAACTACAGCGTCGGCGCCTACGGCGAGGAGCGGAAGGCCACCATCACCGTCAACGACCCGCTGGAGGTCGGCGGCACCAAGGTCCACCTCGGCAGCCACGGCTACGCGCCCGTCGTCACCGTCCGGGACGGCAAGGGCAACGTGGTGATGGACAAGGAGGCCGTGCCGCTGCTGCCGCTCGACGGGTTCGTCACCTCGACCGGCGCGATCAAGGTCATGGACGGCTACCGCAGCCCCGAGGGCAAGCGGGAGCAGCTCGGCTTCAACGCCTTCTTCGTGCCGACCTTCGCCGGCGAGGGCCGGGGCACGATGGTCTCCCAGTTCCCCGCGCTGCTGAACCCGCGGCTGGCGCTGTCGGCGTACCACGGCGACCTCGGCGTCGACTCGGGCATCCCGCAGAGCGTGTACCAGCTGAACAAGAAGCACCTCAAGGAGTTCAAGGACGCCGACGGCAAGCTGTTCAAGAAGCGGCTGGCCATCGGCGAGACCATGACACTGCCGGGCGGCGCCGGGTCGGTCACCTTCGAGGGCGTCCAGGAGTGGGCCAGCTTCAACATCGCCCGGCAGCCCGCGAGCGGCTGGGCGCTCGGCGGCTCGGCCGTCGCGACCGTCGGCCTGGCCGCCTCCCTGTTCGTCCAGCGCCGCCGCGTGTGGGTGCGCGCGGTGCGCGGCGAGGACGGCGTCACCGTCGTGGAGATGGCCGGCCTCGGCCGCAGCGAGTCCGCGAAGGTGCCCGAGGAACTGGGCGACCTCGCCGCAGTCCTGTACGACAAGGCTCCGGGCGCACCGGAGCCCGGCCACGACCCCGACGAACCGTCCGACCCCGCCGACCCCGCCGTATCTGCATCTGCCGAAGGGGCTGAGAAGTGACTCTCGCCGCCGCAACGGATCTCGCCGCAGCAACCAACGAGAACCTCGCGAACCTGAGCAACACGCTGATCTACTCCTCGATGGCCGTCTACACGCTGGCCTTCTTCGCCTACATCGCCGAATGGATCTTCGGCAGCCGCAGCAGGGTCGGCCGCACCGCCGCCGCCCTCACCGCACCGGCCGCGGCGAACGCGCCCGCGGTCACCGTCCGCACGGGCGGCGGCACCGCCGTGCTCGAACGGCCGAAGGTCGTCGCCCGGTCCACCGGCGGCGACCGGGACGTGCCGGACGGCCCCGGCGCGCACGGCGGCACCGAGAAGGGCGACCTCTACGGGCGCATCGCGGTCGCGCTGAGCGTGCTCGGCTTCCTCATCGAGTTCGGCGGCGTCCTCACCCGCGCCCTGTCGGTGGAGCGGGCGCCGTGGGGCAACATGTACGAGTTCAACATCACCTTCTCCACGGTCGCGGTCGGCGTGTTCGTCACGCTGCTCGCGCTGCGGAAGAACGTGCGCTGGCTCGGACTGCCCCTGACCACGACCGTCCTGCTCGACCTCGGTCTCGCCGTCACCGTCCTGTACACCGAGAGCGACCAGCTGGTCCCGGCCCTCCAGTCGTACTGGCTGTGGATCCACGTCTCCACGGCGATCCTGTGCGGCGCGGTCTTCTACGTCGCCGCGGTCTCCACGATCCTCTACCTGTTCCGGGACTCCCACGAGACCAAGCTCGCCTCCGGCGGCACCCCCGGCCGCTTCGCCAGCTCGGTGCTGGACCGGCTGCCCGCCGCGGCATCCCTGGACAAGTTCTCCTACCGCGTCAACGCCGCCGTCTTCCCGCTGTGGACGTTCACGATCATCGCGGGCGCCATCTGGGCGGGTGACGCCTGGGGCCGCTACTGGGGCTGGGACCCCAAGGAGACCTGGTCCTTCATCACCTGGATCGCCTACGCCTGCTACCTGCACGCCCGCGCCACCGCCGGCTGGAAGGGCCGCAAGGCCGCCTACCTGGCCCTGCTGGCGTTCGGCTGCTGGCTGTTCAACTACTACGGCGTCAACATCTTCGTCACCGGCAAGCACTCCTACGCCGACGTCGGCCTGGGCGTGCTCCAGTCGGCCGGGTTCTGACAGCGGCAGGGCGAGCAGGCGGGCCGGTTGCCCGACGCGGATCGCGTCGGGGAACCGGCCCGCCCGCCGTCGTCAGGAGATGCACTCCGTCGGCGCTTCCTTCTCCGGCCAGGCGATGCGCACGAAGCGGGTGCGGCCCTCCGGCGTCAGCTCCACGATGGGCACGGCCTTGTTCACCGGGTTGCCGGAGCTGTTCAGGCAGATCCAGCCGCTCGCCCCGTCCACCCGCTGCTCGTCCCCCTGGACCTGCGGCCACTGGTTGCGGACCTGCCCGAGCGACGGGACGCCGCCGCCTCCGGCCCCGCGGATGCCGCGCACCGCGAGCGCCATCGCGTCGTAGGCGATGATCAGCTGACCGTCGTCCAGGGCCGTGTCGCCGATCTCGCCGATGTCGGGGATGGCGGTGATGTCGGTGACGCCGCCGAACGTGTTCCGCTCGCCCTGCTCGTGTGCCGGGGTGGCGCCCTTCATCAGCATGCGCAGCCTCTCGATGTCGTCCACCGAGCCGCCGGTGGCCGGCGGGTTCCACCCGGTCCTCTCGTCCTCGTACCAGGCCTTCGGATGGGCCAGGGCGGTGTACCGGACGACGACGGGCTGCTTGCTGCCCTGGCGGGTCAGGGCGTCGCGGTCGAGCTTGCGGTCACCGGTCAGATACGACCCCTCGTCGCCCGCCAGCACCGTGAACCTGCGGTCCGTGCAGCCGCGGGCGCCCAGCGCGTTGATGAACTGGCGCAGCTGGACGTGCCGGCCCGCGAACAGGATCGTGTCCGTCGTGTCCGGGGTGTCGCACAGGATGTCGGTGATCTGCTCGAAGGTGTTGGCGGTCGACCCCTCCTTGTTGTGGTCCCTGGGCGGGCTGAACGGCTTCGGCTCGTACGGCGAACCCTCGACGATCCGCGCGAACGACCTCTGCAGCGTGCGCGTGTACGGGTCGCCCGGCTTGGCGTGCACCAGCATCGCCCGCTTCGCCGGTATGTCGGCGAAGTGCTTCAGCGCGTTCGCCAGGTCGGTGTTGGTCGGCGCCACCCGGGCGAGGCCGGGGAAGGGCTCCCTGCCCCGCTGCCCGTTGGCGATGTCGTCGGCGGTGATGGACGAGCCGATGACCGGGATGCCACGCCTGGTCAGCTCCGTGACGGCCAGCTTGTTCCCCTCGGAGCTCACGCTGACGCCGGTCACCGCGCGCAGCTTGTCCGGCCCCTTGGTCATCTCCGCCAGCCGGTCGACCGTGTACTTCCAGTGAGCCCCGGTGGCGCCGGGGTTGGCCAGCACCAGCCGGATCGCCGGACCCGCCTCGTGCGTCTGGTGGTTGGCCCGGTACTGCGCCAGATACGCGCCCTGCACCTCGTGCAGCACGTCGGTGATGGTGTTGTCCTCCTTCGCGGTGAACGGCTCCAGCAGGGCGACGGTGACGTAACTGCCCGGCTCCAGCGAGCGGTTCTCCCTGTCGATGGCCGCGATGACCTTGGTCAGGCGCTCCCGCCCGAAGTCGTACGCCGTGGCCGACACTCCGACGCACTCCGTGCTGCCCTCGGGCCGGACGACGCCGGGCGCGCAGGAGCGGTCCTCGCGGGTGAGGGCCCGCACGCCGACGACGAGCCCGGCCACGAGGGCCGTCGCGAGCAGGATGGCGAGGTAGCGGCGCAGCGGGATCTCCCACACGTCCTCGCGCAGCCACACGCCCAGTCCCCGTGCCATCTATGCCCCCTCGTCGTCGCGGTCGTCGTCGCCCGGGATGCGCAGCGGCCGGCCCAGCAGGGCGTCCTCGGGCCACTCGCGCGAGGCCCGCCACAGCAGGGCGCTGCCCGCGGGGCGCAGGTTGGAGAGCTGTTCCAGTTCGAACCGCATCCGGTCGCAGACCTCCGGGTCGGGCAGCACCAGCGGATCGGTCACCTTCCACACCGCGTGCAGCAGCCGCCGCATCCGCAGGTGCAGCACCGGGTCCGCGCCCGCGGGCACCGAGTCGTCCCGCTGCAGGCGGCCCAGGGCGACGGCGGCGCGCCGGTCGTCCCGGCCGGTGAAGTCGCGGCCGTCCGCGTCGTGGGCGTGGAAGTAGGGCGCGGAGGCGAGGAAGCGCAGGGCGGTGAGCCAGGCGAGGGGGTCGAGGGAGGCGAAGGAGTCCCGCAGGTGGGCGATCGCCGACTCGTCAACGCCCAGGGCCAGTTGGTGGTGCAGCCGGAAGCGGGCGTGCGGGTCGGTGGCGCCGGCGGCGGGCGCGTAGTGCCGGATCAGCGCCTCGTGGGCCAGGCGCCAGCGGGCGTGGTCGGTGTCGCGGTGGTGCAGCCGCAGCAGCAGCAGCGTCCGCACGAAGGGGCTGCCCACGAACTGCTCCGGCACCACCGGCAGCCCTTCCTCGGCCAGCCGCGCCTGCAGCGCGCGGACGTCCGCCGGACCGAAGGTGTCCGGCAGCAGGGCCCCGGCGAGCGCGCAGGCCGAGTCGTGGTCGTGGGCGGCGGCCAGCACGGTCAGCTCCTCCAGCCGGTCGGCGGGGACCAGCCGGTCGAGCAGCTCCCGGTAGGCGGGCACGGCCTCCTGGTCCTCGGCGAGCCGTACGTCCGCCACGAGCAGGTCGCCGAGCGAGGCCGCGTCGGGATGCTGGGCGGAGGCCTCGGCGAGCACGGTGATGCCGAGCGGGTTGCCGCCGGTCAGCCGGTGCGTGGCGTGCGGGAGCTGCGGCGGCACGGGCAGCAGGTCGCGGGCCGCGCCGACGATGTGCAGGGTGTCGTCGGGGCTCAGCGGCGACAGCGACACGACCAGCGCCCGCGAGGAGGGGGCCGCCGGGTCCGGCGTCCAGCCGCTGCGCCGGACCACCTGAGGCAGCTCCCGGCGCACCGCGTTGCGCAGGTGGGCGCCGTCGCCGCGCAGACCGGCGACGAACACCACCTGGTCGGCGACGCCGTCCGCGCGGTCGCGCAGCACGGCGTCGATCAGGCCGGCGCCGGGCGCGGTCTGGGCGTTGTCGACGAGGACGAGGGGCCGGCCGATCCGCTGCATCCGGGCCAGGACTCCGGCGTACGCGTCGGCCAGATCGGCGAGCATCGCCCGGACGAGGAACCGCTCGGCGTGCTCGCGGGAGGTGCCGCCGGCCCGGAAGTGCCCCGACAGCAGCATCAGCCCGCGCTCGGCGTGGCCGCCGGCGTTGGGGTAGTCCCGGTACCAGGTCGCCGCGCGCTGCCGGCGCCGGCCCGCCATGCCCTCGGCGAGCGACTCCAGCGTCGTCTCCACGGCCGCCGTCAGCAGCGCCCCGGTGCCGGTCGCCGCGGCCACCACCTTGGCGGCGACCCGCCCGGCCCAGCGTCCGGCGAGGCCGGTGATGCGGGCGGCGCTCTCGTTCAGCAGCAGGATGCGCTCCACCTCGCGCCGGATCCGCCCCGAATCGGCGTCCTCCCAGCCTGCCGCGGCGACCGCGACGAGGCCCGCCATCAGCCGCGGGAACTGGATCCGCCCGGCGCCGGTGACCGGCTCGGCCAGCTGCTCGGCGGCCACCAGCAGGGCCTGCGCGAGCGGCGACCACGCCTCGGCGGGCCGCCCGGTCGGGGGCGCCGCGAACTCGGGGTCGGCGCAGTCCACGAACGCGACCGGCGTGTGCCCCTTGTACGCGGCCCGTAACTCCCGCAGGACGGCGCTCTTCCCGACGCCCCGCGCGCCGGTGAGGACCAGCAGCGGAAGCTCGCGCTCGTACTCCACCGTGCAGACCCGGTGCTGATGGGGACGCAGGCCCACGAGCCGGGGGACGAGACCGGGTGGATCCACATCGAACAGCGCCCCGCGCCCGTGCAACCCTCTGCCCACCGCGCCTCCCCCTGGCAACGATCCCAACCCAAGGGTAAGGAGAGGGAGTTGGTCCCGACCAGATGCAGTGGTGTCCGTTGGGTTACGAAATGAACGCGGGGCGTAGACAGGCCGTCCGGGAGGGGACGGGGCCGGTGGGGGACGGGGCCGGGAGGGAGCGGGGCCGTAAGGCGTCGGCCCCTGTCCGGGAGGGGACGGGGGCCGACGGGACCGGTCGTTCCGCCCGCCAGCGTTCCGCCCGCCAGGCCGCGGTGGGACGCCGGTCGTCCACCGGCCCGGTCGGCCGTGCCGGTCGTCCACCCGCCCGGCCGCCGTCGGTCTGCCTGCCTGCGGCGGCCGGGCGCCGCCGGGCCCGCCTACGCCAGCAGCTGGAGGATCGCGTTCACCGCTTCCACGATCGGCACGCCCAGCGCCCCGGCGGTCGCGGCGACGCCCGCGACCGCCATCAGGGCACGGGTGCGGGCCTGGACCGGCACGGCGGCGTCGGGGGCGAGGACCGGGAGGGACTCGTCGATCGTCCGCGCCGTCAGCGGCGGCACCTGCTCGCGCAGTTCGCGCAGCTGCTCGATCAACGCCTCGATGGCCGAACGCAGTTGGGGATCCAGCGCGGCGGCCGGCGCGGAGTTCTTCACCATGCCGGTGTTCCCGGTGCCGCCGTACATGTTGACCGTGTCGCCGTAGTTGATGCTGTCGCCGCTCATGCCTTCGTCATCCCCACGTTGCCGCTGCCGCCGTACATGTTGACGTTGTCCCCGAAGTAGTAGTTCCGGGGGTTGACGGTGAGCGTCTCGACCTTCACCTGGAACTCGGCCTCCGGGTTCTCGATCGCGTGCACGACGTGCCCGACCAGCTGGTTGAGGTGCGTCGTGTCCCTGCTGGTGACCAGGGCCGTCGACGCGCCGGACGTCTCCACGGCCATCACCCAGTGCGAGGACGCGGTCAGGACGGAACCCAGTTCCACGGCGGACCAGATGAGCGCCGCGACGGCGCCGATCCAGACGAGATTGATGATCGTCTCCGCCGCGCCTTCGTTCGCGAGGCTCGTGATGCCGCCGAGGATCGTCAGCGCGAACGCCACCGACAGGATGATCGCGGCGCGCTTGAAGAAGTTCACGGTCGCCTCACCGCGGCGCGGGGTGAGGAGGAAGGTGTGGACGCGGGTGATGTTCTGGAGCGGGTAGGCGGCGCCGCCGACCCACAGCAGCCGCTTGTCGACCCGCATCTCGACGCCGGCGCCGAGATGCGGGGGCAACGCCGGGGGCGGAGGAGGAGGGGTGCGGTCGTGCCAGGGTCTGGCGCCGTCGTTCGACGCCTGGGTGGGGAAGGCGGGCGGCGGAGTGCGGGGCGGGGCCTGCGGCGGCGCGGCCGGTTTCTCGGGTGTGTCCATGTCTGCGGCGTCCCCTGCTGAAGGATGGCTGAGCCCGTCGTCGGGGGAGGAAGAGTAGCGGGGACGCCGCCCCCGCACCCCGCCTTTTCCGGCCTCGCCAGCCCGGCTCGGGGCTCCGGCTCAGGGCTGGTCGCGCCGCCTGTCGTCCGGGTCCGGGTCCGCGTCCGGGCCGGTGTCCTTCGGCCCGTCCTCGTCCAGCGACTTCAGGAACTCGGGGTTGTCGTCGGGCGCCACCCACTGCCGGGAGCGGCCCCCGCCGGCGCGCACGCCGGACCAGCCGTCGGCGGCCGGACTGCGCCGCTTGCCCGCGATGATCCAGGACAGCGACCCGACCAGCGGGAACAGCAGCACGAGGATCGCCCACAGCGGCTTGGGCATGTGACGGACGTCGTCGTCCTTCGTGCTGATGCAGTCGATGAACGCGTAGATGCTCAGTGCCAGCGGCAGCAGGAACATCAGCACCCGGAGCATGGGCGTCTCCAGCGGAAGGGACGGTCGGGACCGTGGGCACGGCCCCCAGGTACAGGGCCAGGGTAGCCCCTCGGGGATACTGGGCCGCATGGCTTACGACGATCTTCGCTCCCTGCTCAGGGCACTGGAGCGCGACGGGGACCTGAAGCGCATCAAGGTGGAGGTCGACCCCTACCTGGAGGTCGGGGAGATCGTCGACCGGGTGCAGAAGGCGGGCGGACCCGCACTGCTCTTCGAAAAGGTGAAGGGCTCCTCGATGCCCCTCGCCATGAATGTGTTCGGCACCGACCGCCGGCTGCTGAAGGCCCTCGGGCTGACGTCGTACGGCGAGATCAGTGAGAAGATCGGCGGGCTGCTCAAGCCCGAGCTGCCGCACGGGTTCGTCGGCGTGCGCGAGGCCTTCGGCAAGCTCGGCGCGATGACCCATGTGCCGCCGAAGAAGGTGAAGTCCTCCGACGCGCCCGTCCAGGAGGTCGTCCTGCACGGCGACGACGTCGACCTCGACGCGCTGCCCGCGCTGTTCACCTGGCCCAAGGACGGCGGTTCCTTCTTCAACCTGGGCCTGACCCACACCAAGCACCCCGACACCGGCGTCCGCAACCTCGGCCTGTACCGCCTCCAGCGCCACGACAAGCGCACCATCGGCATGCACTGGCAGATCCACAAGGACAGCCGCAACCACTACCAGGTCGCCGCCCGCCGCGGCGAGCGACTGCCCGTCGCCATCGCCTTCGGCTGCCCGCCCGCCGTGACGTACGCCTCCACCGCCCCGCTCCCCGGCGACATCGACGAGTACCTGTTCGCCGGGTTCATCGCGGGCAAGCGGATCGAGATGGTCGACTGCAAGACCGTCCCGCTCCAGGTGCCCGCGCAGGCCGAGGTCGTCATCGAGGGCTGGCTGGAGCCCGGCGAGATGCTGCCCGAGGGCCCGTTCGGCGACCACACCGGCTTCTACACCCCGCAGGAGCCGTTCCCCGCGCTGAAGATCGACTGTGTGACGATGCGCAGGCGCCCGCTCCTCCAGTCCATCGTCGTCGGCCGCCCCCCGACGGAGGACGGCCCCCTGGGTCGCGCCACGGAACGCTTCTTCCTGCCCCTGCTCAAGATCATCGTCCCGGACATCGTGGACTACCACCTGCCCGAGGCCGGCGGCTTCCACAACTGCGCGATCGTCTCCATCGACAAGCGCTACCCCAAGCACGCCCAGAAGGTGATGCACGCGATCTGGGGAGCGCACATGATGTCCCTGACCAAGCTCATCGTGGTCGTGGACGCCGACTGCGACGTCCACGACCTGCACGAGGTCGCCTGGCGGGCGCTCGGCAACACGGACTACTCCCGCGACCTCACGGTCGTCGAAGGCCCCGTCGACCACCTCGACCACGCCTCCTACCAGCAGTTCTGGGGTGGCAAGGCAGGCATCGACGCGACGAAGAAATGGCCCGAGGAGGGGTACACGCGCGACGGGGGATGGCCGGACATGGTCCTGTCCGACCCGCAGACGGCGGCGAAGGTCGACCGCCGCTGGAAGGAGTACGGCCTGTGAGCACGGCTTCCGCGGCGATGCCACGGCCGGGACGGACCCGGGCGTTCCTGCGCCTGGTCATGATCGAGCACTCCGTCTTCGCACTGCCCTTCGCCTACATCGCCGCCCTGACCGCGATGTACGAGGTGGACGAGAACATCCACTGGACCGAGCTGCTGCTGGTCACCGTCTGCATGGTGGGCCTGCGCACCTTCGCGATGGCCGTCAACCGGATCATCGACCGCGAGATCGACGCCCGTAACCCGCGCACCGCCCAGCGCGAGCTGGTCACCGGCGCGATGTCGGTACGGCACGCCTGGACCGGCGCGCTGATCGCGCTCGCCGTCTTCCTCGGCTCGGCCGCCCTGCTCAACCCGCTGTGCCTGGCGCTGGCCCCCGTGGCGGTGATCCCGATGGTGGTCTACCCCTACGGCAAGCGGTTCACGAACTTCCCGCAGGCCATCCTCGGTCTCGCCCAGGCCATGGGCCCCGTCGGCGGCTGGCTGGCCGTCACCGGCGCCTGGTCCTGGGACGCGGTGATCCTGGGCCTCGCCGTGGGCGTGTGGATCGGCGGCTTCGATCTGATCTACGCCTGCCAGGACGTCGACGCCGACCGCGCGACCGGCGTCAAGTCGGTCCCGGCCCGATTCGGCGTCCCCGCCGCCATCTGGTCGGCCCGCGCCTGCCACGCCGTGACGACGGCCCTGTTCGCCTGGTACGTCCTGGCCACGGACGGGGGCGCGTTCCTGTGGCTGGGCCTGCTGATCGTCGCGGGCGCGTTCCTGTACGAGCACATCATCGTGCGGCCGCATGATCTTTCGCGGGTGAACAGGGCGTTCTTCAGCGTCAACGGGTTCATCGGGATCGCCCTCTTCGTGTGCGCGCTGGCGGATCTCGTGGTGCGGGGGCTGACGGTCTGATGACAGTGCGGCCCACCGTCGAGTGCCCGCCGGCCGCCTCCCCGTCGACCCCCGGGCGTCCGGCCGGTCCTGAGCAGGGTCCCGTGCGCCGGTAGGCTCGAGATGTGAACGCAGGAGAAACGCAGCGCAAGCCTTGGATCGTGGGAGTGTCCGGGGCATCGGGGACGCCCTACGCAGCCGCCGTGCTGCGGGCGCTGCTGGACGCGGGTGAGAGCGTCGACCTGGTCGTCAGCCGGGCCTCGCGGCTCACCCTGCTGGACGAGACCGGCGTCTCCTTCCGGGACGCCCACTGGCGCGAGGACCTCGCGGCCTGGCTCGCGCGCGGCGCCGACGGCAAGCCGCACGTCTTCGACGTGGACCTCGGCGGCGACCGCGTACGGCACTGGCCCGCGGGGGACCTGGCCGCTGGGCCGTCCTCGGGGTCGTACCCCAGCAAGGGCATGGTGGTCGTGCCCGCCTCCACCGCCTGCGTCGCCGGTGTCGCCCTCGGGCTGTCGAAGGACCTGCTCCAGCGGGCGGCGAGCGTCACCCTCAAGGAGCGCCGCCCGCTGGCCGTCGCCGTGCGCGAGGCGCCGCTCAACGGGCAGACGCTGCGTCACCTCGTCGCCCTGGACGACGCCGGCGTGGCCGTGGTGCCGGCCTCGCCCGCCTTCTACGCCGGGGCCACCCACATCCAGGACCTGGTCGACTTCGTCGCCGGGCGCGTCCTGGACGCGGTGGGCGTGCCGCACACGCTCTACCGCCGCTGGCAGGGCGGGATCGGCGGCTCCCGCACCCCCTGAGCGCCACCGCACCCCCGCAGCACCCGTCACACCCGCCAACCAACCCCCCGTATCGTCAAACTCTTCAGCGGAAGGCTTTCGATCGCATGGACGCCGTGGACAGGCAGCTCATCCAGGCCCTGAGAGAGAACGGCCGGGCCTCCTACGCGGAGCTGGGGCGCCTCGTCGGCCTGTCGGGACCGAGCGTCACCGACCGCATCAACCGGCTGGAGGCGGCCGGCGTCATCACCGGCTACCGCGCCACCGTGAACGCCGCCTCGCTGGGCCTCGGCGTCATCGCCCTGATCGGGATCTCCCTCTCCGACGCCGCCGACCACGAGGACGTGGCCCGCCGGCTCAAGGACCTGCCGGAGATCGAGGACTGCTGGTTCATCGCCGGCGACGACTCGTTCATGCTCAAGGTCCGCGCCACCGACGTCGACGGCCTGGAGAAGATCATCCGGCGGCTCTCCGGCACCAAGGGCGTCTCCCGCACCCGTACCACCATCGTGCTCTCCACCAAGTGGGAGAACCGCGTGGGAGAGCTGCCCGAAGAGGTCTGATCCCGCGGGCGTACGGTGGAGCGAGTCGAGCAGAGGAAAGAGGTATCGGCATGGACGTCGGGCTGAGGCGCGAGCTGGAGGAGAAGGTCCGCTCCGGCGAGCGGCTGACTCGCGAGGACGGCATCGCGCTCTACGAGTCGGACGACCTGGCCTGGCTCGGCGGGCTCGCCCACGAGGTGCGGACGCGGAAGAACGGCGACGTCGTCCACTTCAACGTCAACCGCCACCTCAACATGACCAACGTCTGCACCGCCTCCTGCGCGTACTGCTCCTTCCAGCGCAAGCCCGGGGAGAAGGACGCGTACACCATGCGCATCGAGGAGGCGGTGCGGCTGGCGAAGACGATGGAGGGCGAGAACCTCACCGAGCTGCACATCGTCAACGGGCTGCACCCCAACCTCCCCTGGCGCTACTACCCGCGTTCCCTGCGCGAGCTGAAGGCCGCCCTGCCGAACGTCTCGCTGAAGGCGTTCACCGCCACCGAGATCCACCACTTCGAGACCATCTCCGGGCTGTCCGCCTCCGAGATCCTGGACGAGCTGATCGACGCCGGTCTGGAGTCGCTCACCGGCGGCGGCGCGGAGATCTTCGACTGGGAGGTGCGGCAGCACATCGTGGACCACCGCACCCACTGGGAGGACTGGTCCCGCATCCACCGGCTGGCGCACGAGAAGGGTCTCAAGACCCCTTCGACCATGCTGTACGGGCACATCGAGGAGCCCCGCCACCGCGTGGACCACGTCCTGCGGCTGCGTGAACTCCAGGACGAGACCGGCGGCTTCCAGGTCTTCATCCCGCTGCGCTACCAGCACGACTTCGTGGACATGAAGGACGGCAAGGTCCGCAACCGCCTCCAGGCCCGGACGAGGATGGCCACGCCGATGGAGGCCCTGAAGACGTTCGCCGTCTCCCGGCTGCTGTTCGACAACGTCCCGCACGTCAAGGTCTTCTGGGTCATGCACGGAGTGCAGACCGCCCAGCTCGCCCTCCAGCACGGCGCGGACGACATGGACGGCTCGGTGGTCGAGTACAAGATCACCCACGACGCCGACAACTACGGCACCCCGAACAAGCTCACCCGCGACGACCTGCTCGACCTCATCCGCGACGCGGGCTTCCGCCCGGTGGAGCGCAACACGCGCTACGAGATCATCCGGGAGTACGAGGGCCCCGACCCCGCCCGCCGGGAGGCGCCGCAGCCGATGCGGGTGTGAGGCCCGGTCGCGTCCCGGCCGCGGGCCGACCAGCCACGGACCACCCGCGGCCGACGCGGGTTCGCAGGACGACGGAGGGTACCCGGACTCCATGGCCGACACGTTGGCTCCCGAGGACCAGTACACCGCCGACCCCTTCGTCCCCCGCGGTGCGGATCTCGACGCCCTGCGCGAGGCCGCGGCCGGCTGCCGGGGCTGCCCCCTGCACCGCGACGCCACCCGGACCGTCTTCGGCGCGGGCAGCGCGTCGGCCCGCGTCATGCTCGTCGGGGAACAGCCCGGCGACCAGGAGGACCGTCGGGGCAGGCCGTTCGTCGGCCCGGCGGGCAAGCTGCTCGACCGGGCGCTCGCCGAGGCCGGCATCGACCCCGGCGAGGCGTACGTCACCAATGCCGTCAAGCACTTCAAGTTCACGCAGGCCGAGCCCCGCAAGCGCCGGATCCACAAGGCGCCGAGCCTGCGGGAGATGACCGCCTGCGGGCCCTGGCTCGCCGCCGAGCTGGCCGTGGTCGAACCCGAGCTGATCGTGGTGCTGGGCGCGACGGCTGGCAAGGCGCTGCTGGGATCGTCGTTCAAGGTCGGCGAGGTGCGCGGCACGGTGCTGGAACGCGAGATCCACGGCCGCCCCGAGCGGCTGGTGCCCACCGTCCACCCGTCGTCGGTGCTGCGGGCGGACGACCGGGAAGGCGCGTACCAGGGGCTGGTCGCCGATCTGAGGGTGGCGGCACAGGAGATGTAATGGCTACGATGCGGCCATGCCCCTTACCTTCACTCTCGACCCCGCCGTCGATCCCGCCCTGCGCGACGGGATCCTCGACCTGTGGACGGACGTGTCCAACGCGGGCGGCGCCGTCGGCTTCGTCCCGCCCGTGACCCGGGAGAACGTACGGCCCGAGCTGATGAAGTACTTCCCCGCGCTGGCCGAGGGGCGCACCCGGCTGCTCGTCGGGCACGACGCGGACGGGCAGGTCGCCGCCACCGCGTTCCTCACCTTCAACACCCACCGGCTGATGACCCACTGGGTCTGGCTGTACACGGTGATGGTGCACCCCCGGCACCAGGGCAAGGGCTACGGCCGCGACCTGCTCGCCGCCGCCGCGGACGCCGCCCGCGGCTTCGAGGGCATCGAGGCGATCCGCCTGACCTGCCGCGGCGGCCTCGGCCTGGAGAACTTCTACGCCTCCTGCGGCTACAAGGAGGTCGGCCGCGTCCCCGGCGCGATCCGCGTCGCCCCCGGCGACGACCGCGACGACGTCACCATGCTGCTGCCCCTGCACTGAGCCCCCGTTGCGGGGGACCGGCGCCGGGCGTGCTTCACTGGACGGTGGCCCTCATGGGCACGGTTCGGACATGCGGGACCCCTGCGGACCCCGGGAAACGGAAGAGTGGATTGAGATGCTCCGCTACACGCTGATGCGCCTCGGTATCTTCGTGGGCTGCTTCGTGGTCGTCTGGGGCCTCGTCTACTCCGGCGTCGTCCCGCGCGGTCTCGGCGAGTCCAACGGCATGTGGGTGCTGCTGCTCGCCCTCGTCATCTCCGCGCCGATCAGCTTCGTCGTGCTGCGCAAGGAGCGCGACCGGGCCTCCGAGCAGATCGTGCGCAAGGTGGACCAGGTCAAGGCCGGCCTGGAGGCCAACCGCAGCCAGGAGGACGACGCCGTGGACGAGGCGCGGGCGCAGGGGCGGGCGTCGTAGGGCCCGCTCGTTCCCGCGGCTCGCGGCGGTTCCACCGCCGCGGTTCCGCCGAAGGCTTCACGGACTTGCAATGTGCGGGTGATCGCGCGTCCGCACCCATCAAAGCCAGGCTTTGGGTGTCCCAAAGCTGTGGTGTTAAAGTCGTGTGCATGAAGTCAGCAGCCGCGCTCTCCGCACTCCCGGGCCTCGCGCTCGTGGCGCGCCTGCATGTGGACCTCTGCCGGTGCGCGTCGGCGACCTGTCGCCCCTGACGTCTTCCCCCACCGTCCCCAGCCGTCCCTCCGCGACGGTTCCCCGCGCGTCTTCCCCAACGGAGTCGTCCGTGTCCGCGAACACGAAGTCCTTCACCCTGCCCGGAATCTCCCGGATACCCAAGGTCCCCTTCTGGGCCCAGATCGTCGCCGGCCTCGTCCTCGGCGTCCTGCTCGGCTGGCTGGCCCGCGCCCAGGACCTGTCCTGGCTCGTCACCACCCTGGAGAAGACCGGCGGCACCTTCATCGGCCTGCTGAAGCTCGCCGTCGCCCCGCTCGTCTTCTTCGCCATCCTGGTCTCGATCACCAACCTGCGGAAGGTGAACAACGCGGCCCGCCTGGCCTCCCGCACCCTCCTCTGGTTCATGATCACGTCGCTGATCGCGGTCGCCGTCGGCCTCGTCATCGGCCTGGTCACCAACCCCGGCGCCGGTACCGGCCTCACCCCGCGCGACGGGGCGAAGCCCGAGACCGCCGGCTCCTGGATCGACTTCCTGACCGGCATCGTCCCCACCGACGTGATCACGCCGTTCACCCAGCTGAACGTCCTCCAGATCGTCTTCATGGCCGCCGTCGCCGGCGTCGCCGCCCTCCAGCTCGGCGAGAAGGCCCAGCCCGTCCTCACCCTGAGCGAGTCCGTCCTCGAACTCCTCCAGAAGGCCCTGTGGTGGGTCATCCGCCTCGCCCCGCTCGGCACCGTCGGCCTCATCGGGTACGCCATCGCCACCTACGGCTGGGACCTGATCGGCAAGTACGCCACCTTCACCGCCGACGTCTACGTCGGCTGCGCGATCGTCCTCTTCGTGGTCTACCCGGTGCTGCTCGCGACCGTCGCCAAGGCGAGCCCGCTGCAGTTCTTCAAGGGTGCCTGGCCCGCCATCCAGCTGGCCTTCGTCTCCCGTTCCTCGGTCGGCACCATGCCGCTCACCCAGAAGGTCACCGAGCGCCTCGGCGTCCCGCGCGAATACGCCTCCTTCGCCGTGCCGTTCGGCGCCACGACCAAGATGGACGGCTGCGCCGCGATCTACCCGGCCATCGCCGCGATCTTCGTCGCCCAGATCTTCGACATCCAGCTCGGCGTCGGCGACTACCTGCTGATCGCGTTCGTCTCGGTCGTCGGCTCCGCCGCCACCGCCGGTCTCACCGGCGCGACGGTCATGCTGACCCTCACCCTGTCCACGCTGGGCCTGCCCATGGAGGGCGTCGGCCTGCTGCTGGCCATCGACCCGATCCTGGACATGATCCGCACGGCCACCAACGTCGCCGGACAGGCACTGGTGCCGGTCCTGGTCTCCGCCCGCGAGGGACTGCTGGACCGGGAGGCCTACGACACGGCGGGCGGCTCCCCGGTGGACGAGCCGCAGCCGCGCGACACGGTCGCCGCGGCCGCCTGAGCGCGACCGTCCCGGCCACCTGCCAACGGACCGTAGGCTGGTGTCCATGGGTGCCGTGAAGACCAAGCGGATGCCGCGTGCGGTCCGTGAGCAGCAGATGCTGGACGCGGCCGTGAGGATCTTCGGACAACGGGGATACATGGCGGCGTCCATGGACGACATCGCCGAACTTGCGGGCGTCTCCAAGCCGTTGGTGTATCTCTACCTCAACTCCAAGGACGACCTGTTCACGGCGTGCATCCGCCGGGAGGGCGCCGCGCTGACCGAGGCCGTCCGGGCCGGCGTCCACCCGGACCGGACGGCCGACCGCCAACTCTGGGACGGGCTCCTGGCGTTCTTCACGCACACCGCCCGGCACCCGGACGGCTGGTCGATCCTGCACATCCAGGCCCGCACCCACGGCGAGACCTTCGCCGCCGAAGTGTCCGCCATGCGCACCGAGATCGTCTCCTTCGTCACGCAACTGATAGGCGACGCGGCCCGCGAGGCGCACGGCGCGCCGAACGGGGCCGAGCCGGAGTTCGCCGGTCTCGCGGAGGCGCTGGTGGGGGCCGCCGAGTCGCTGGCCGACTGGGCCAACGCCACCCCCGGCGTCACCGCCCGCCAGGCCGCCGGCACCCTGATGAACTTCGCCTGGGCCGGGCTCGGCAACCTGATGGCGGGGCGGCCCTGGTCACCGCCGGTGGCGTGACGGGGCGGCGGGCCGGGCAGGGGCGCGGCCGGTCGTCCGACGGGTCGGCGGAGCGTGTCTGGTCACCGCCGGCCGTCTGACGGGTCGGCGGGGCGCACACTGCCCTCCAGATGGGTCCGTCCGTCGCCGTGCAGGGCGAAGCGTCCGTCGTCCGCCGCCGCGTGCCGGACCGTCGCGGGCAGCAGCACCGGCGCCCTGAACCGCGCCCGCACCAGCGCCGCTTCGGGCGTCCCGTGCGCGGCGAGGCAGCGCGCCACCGTCCACATGCCGTGCGCGACCGTCCGCGGGAAGCCGAACAGGCGGGCGCCGAGCGGGTGCAGATGGATCGGGTTGCGGTCCCCGGACACGGCCGCGTACCGCCGCCCGAGATCCGCCGCAAGCCGCCACTCGCCGCGGACGGGCAACGACGGCCGTGCGCCCTCCGGCTTCCGTGGAGCATCGGACGGCCCGGACGGTCCCGACGGCCCGCGCTGCCCGGACGCTGTGCGATGCCGTGCCAGATACGTGCTGGTCGACTCCCACACGACGTCCCCGTCGCGCCGCAGCCCCGTCACCACCGTCGCCTCCGTCCCGCGCCGGTGCGGCGCCAACCCGGCGACGTGCACGGCGAGTTCGTACACACCGGTGGCGGGCGTCGCCGTGTGGCGGGCGATGTCGATCGAGGTGTGCACCAGGCCGAGCAGGGGCAGCGGGAAGCGCGGGTGGCTCATCAGCCGCATGGCGAGCGGGAAACCGAGGACGTGCGGGTAGGTGAGGGGCAGGGCGTCCTCACCGGTCGGAAAGCCGCACACCCGTTCGTAGGCGGCCAGCCGGGCCAGGTCGATCCGGACGCCGGGCAGGACCAGCCGGTCGGCGGGACAACCGGCGCCCGCGCGGGGCCGCTTGAACGGCGACAGCAGCGCGCCGCGCGCGAGGGCCGGGGCGAGCGCGGGCGGGGCTGCGAGGGTGGCGGTGCGGATGCCGTCGCTCACTCACGCCCCCAGCAGGCTCTGGCCGCAGACCCGTACGACCTGCCCGTTGACCCCGCCCGAGCCCGGGTGGGCCAGCCAGGCGACCGTCTCGGCGACGTCCACCGGAAGGCCGCCCTGGGCCAGGGAGTTCATCCGGCGGCCTGCCTCCCGGATCAGCGGCGGCACGGCTGCGGTCATCCGGGTCTCGATGAAGCCGGGCGCGACCGCGTTGACCGTCACCCCGTGCTGCGCGAGGGCACGCGGCGCGAGCGAGCGCACCAGGCCGGCGACCCCCGCCTTGCTCGCCGCGTAGTTGGTCTGCCCCGCGTTGCCCGCGAGCCCCGCGATGGACGAGGTGGCCACGATCCGCCCGCCGGGACGCAGCGTGCCGTCCGCGAGCAGGGCGTCGGTGACCCGCAGCACGCCGGCCAGGTTGACGTCGAGGACCGCGGCCCACTGCTCGGCGGGCATGTTGGCCAGCCGCCGGTCCCGGGTGACGCCCGCGTTGTGCACCAGTACGTCCAGCCCGTCGGGCAGCGCGGCGGCGATCCGCCCGCCCGCGTCGGACGCGGTGACGTCGAGCGCGAGCGCGCTGCCGGCGAGGCGCTGCGCGAGCCGCTCCGCGTCCGCCCGCGCCGCCGGCACGTCCAGGACGACGACCCGCGCCCCGTCCCTCGCCAGCACCTCGGCGACGGCCGCGCCGATGCCCCGCGCCGCACCGGTGACCAGTGCGGTGCGGCCGGCGAGGGGGCGGTCCGGGTCGGCGGCGACCGGGGCGGCGGTGGCGTCCACCCGGATCGTCTGCCCGCTGACGTAGGCGGACTTGGGGGAGAGCAGAAAGCGCAGGGTGGACTCGGCGGCCGTCGCGTCGACCGGCGTGTCCGACAGCCGGACGAGGTTCACGGTCCGGCCGCCGCCGGTCTCCTTGGCGAGGGAGCGGACGAAGCCCTCCAGGGCCTGCTGGGCGGCCGACTGGTGATGGTCGGCGGGGTCGAGGGGCGCGCCGACCACGACGATCCGGCCGCTTTCGGCGACCGACCGCACGACCGGGCGGAGGGCCGCGTGCACTCCGGCGAGGGCGGGGACGTCCCGGACGCCGGTGGCGTCGAGGACGACTGCGGCGGGGGTGCGGCCGACGGGCGCGGTGCCGGTGGGCCCGGTGACGGGGGCGAGGCCGGTGCGTGCGAGGACGGGCGCGAGGTCGAGGGCACAGTCGCCGGCCGTCAGGTGCAGCAATCCCCCCGGCAGGGCGGGCCGTTCGGGCGTCCAGCGCAGGAGCGGGGCCGGGCGGGGCAGGCCGAGCCGCCGGGTCAGGAAGCGTCCCGGGGCGGTGCCCGCGAAGCGCAGATAGCGGTCGGCCATGCGTCACTCCCTGTTCTCGACGCTTGCTGCAGAGTGATGTTACCGCAGGTAAGTGTAGGCTCGGTCACCGTGGGCCGGGCGGTGGTCCGGGTACGGGGGCGACGGCGCCCGGACGGCACATGCCTGCACCGGACGTGCACACCCCTGCCCCCGGACCGTCCCCGATCCCTCCCCGAACCCGCACGATCCCCCCACCCGACCGCCGTAGGATCGCCGTCCGACCGGCGGTGACGCCCGGCGGAGCGCGCGCCGCCGGTGAACGCCTCCGTACGCGCCCGCGTACTCCACGCAGCGCGCCGCGCGGAACGGACGCCGCTGCAAGGCCCCAGGAGCTGCCCATCCATGCCCATCTCGTACTCCTCGCCCACGCCGCACCCGGCGGGATCGACGTCCGCCTCGTCCCTGGAGTACGACCCGGACGGCGGACCGGTGCTCGTCGAGCCCGAACTGCGGCGCCTGGACGGCGAGGTGCGCGAGGCCGCCGTACCCCCGCTCGTGCCCCCGGTGTCGCACGGCTCCCTGGCCGACCTGCCCTTCGAGAACGCGGGCGCGGAACCGTCCCGCCCGGTCCTCAGCCGCCGTACCGCAGAAGGCCGTTGGGCCGACGTCACGGCGGCGGAGTTCGCGGCGCAGGTGCTGGCCCTGGCCAAGGGACTGATCGCCGAGGGGCTGGTGCCGGGCGACCGGATCGCCGTCATGTCGCGCACCACCTACGAGTGGACGCTGCTCGACTTCGCGGCCTGGGCGGCCGGACTGGTCACCGTCCCGGTCTACCCCACGTCCTCCGTCCACCAGACCCGCTGGATCCTCCAGGACTCCGGCGCGGTCGCCCTCGCCACCGAGGACGCCCGGCAGGCCGCGGCCCTCGGCCCCGAGCTGAGCCGCCTGCCCGGACTGCGGCACGTGTGGGTCTTCCAGAAGAACCACCTGAACCGGATCGCCGACCTCGGCGCGGGCGTCCCGGACCAGGAGGTCACCGTCCGCAGAGGCGTCCTCGGCCCCGACACGCTGGCGACCATCGTCTACACCTCGGGCACCACCGGCCGCCCCAAGGGCTGCGCGCTCACCCACGGCAACTTCCTGTCCGAGGTCGACAACGCCATCGAGCTGCTCTACCCCGTCTTCAGGGCCAGGACCGACGCCGAGCCGTCGACCCTGCTGTTCCTGCCCCTGTCCCACGTCTTCGGCCGCATGGTCGCGGTGGCCTGCGTCCGGGCCCGGGTACGGCTCGGCCACGCGCCCAGCATGAAATCCGAGGACCTGCTCGCCGACCTCGCCGCCTTCCGGCCGACCTTCCTGCTCGCCATCCCCTACATGCTGGAGAAGATCTACAACGGCGCCCGCGCCACCGCCGAACGCGGCGGCAAGGCCCCCGCCTTCGACCGCGCCGCAAGGATCGCCCGCCGCTACGGCGAGGCCGTCGAGGCCCGGCACAGCGGCGGCCCCGGCCCGAACACCTCCCTGAAGGCGGCCCGCGCCCTCTACGACCCGCTGGTCTACCGCCGTATCCGGGGCGCCCTCGGCGGCCGGGTCCGCTATGTCGTCTGCGGCGGCTCACCCCTCGGCCGCGACCTCGCCGCCTTCTACGCGGGCGCCGGAATCGACGTCTACGAGGGCTACGGCCTCACCGAGTCCACCGGCGCGGCCACCCTCACCCCGCCCCTCAGACCGCGCCTGGGCACCGTCGGCTGGCCGATGCCGGGCACCAGGGTGCGGATCGCGGCGGACGGCGAGGTGCTGATCCACGGCGGCCAGGTCTTCCGCGGCTACTGGGACCCGCACGCGGGCGGCGTCGTCCCGGCCACCCCGGACGGCTGGTTCCCGACCGGGGACCTGGGCCGGCTGGACGACGACGGGTATCTGACCATCACCGGCCGCAAGAAGGAGATCCTCATCACCGCGGGCGGCAAGAACGTGGCCCCGGCGCCCCTGGAGAACCGGCTGCGCTCCCACCCCCTGATCTCCCAGTGCCTCGTCCTCGGCGACCGCCGCCCCTACGTCACCGCCCTGATCACCCTCGACGCCGAGGGCGTCACCCACTGGCGCCGCATGAACGGCAAGCACCCCGTCCCGCCCGAGCTGCCGGCCGACGACGACGACCTGCGCGCGGTCCTGCAGCGCGCGGTCGACGACGCCAACCAGCTCGTGTCCCGCCCGGAGTCCATCCGCCGCTTCGCCGTCCTGCCCGTGGACTTCAGCGAGGCGGCCGGACATCTGACACCGACGCTGAAGCTGCGCCGGGAGCGGATACTGCGGGACTTCACGCAGGTCGTGGAGAGTCTGTATCCGCCGGGCCCGGCTTCCGGGCGATGAGGAAGGCATGCGGGGAGGTCTCCTCGTACGGCCGCCGCTGCGCCTCGCGCACCGTGTGCGAGAGCGTCCGCAGGCCGGCCTCCTCCAGCAGGCCGGCGATGCGCTCCGGCCGCCGCCGCTGGAAGTCCAGGGAGACGGGGTGGCCGTACGGCTCGGTGATCCGGCGAGGCGCGTCGCCGGCCTGGAAGGCGAGAAGCAGATGACCGCCCGGCGCCAGCACCCGGGCGAACTCGGAGAAGAGGGCGGGCAGCCGGTCCACGGGCGTGTGGATGGAGGAGTACCAGGACACGACCCCCGCCAGGCGGCCGTCGGGCAGGTCCAGGTCCAGCATCGACCCCTGCTCGAACCGCAGCCCCGGATGCTCCCGGCGGGCGACCGCGATCATGGACGCCGACAGGTCGACCCCGAGGACCGGCACCCCGAGCGAGGCGAGGAACGCCGTCGTCACACCGGGCCCGCAGCCGAGGTCGGCCACCTGCCCGTCCCCGGCCGGGGCGCCCTCCCCCAGCACCGTTTCGGCGTACGCCGTGAGCAGCGCGCGCTCCAGCGGCCGGGCGGCGAGATCCTCACGGAACTGGCCGGCGTAGTCCTCGGCGATGGCGTCGTAGAAGCGGCGGGTCGCGGTGAGGAAGTCGTGCGCCGTCGTGTCGGCGGACGGGTCGGTGGCATCCGATGCGTCGGTCATGGGCGGTGACGGTAGCGGCTGCCACTGACAGGGGGCGGGAAGAGGGTTCTCCGGAGCGGGGGCCGGGGGAATTCCCGAAGAATTCACCGGCGCGCAAACTCGCGCGGAGGCCCGCGGGGCCTGCCCCGGCGAGTTCGTTCCTTCGGCATCCGGGAAAAGGCAGGAGCCCCGTCGCCTGTCGGCGCGGGGCTCCTTGGGTACTGCTACTCGATCCTGATCAGGGAGAGATCAGACCGGGGTGACGTTCTCCGCCTGCGGGCCCTTCGGGCCCTGGGTGACGTCGAAAGACACCTGCTGGTTCTCCTCGAGGGACCGGAAACCGGTCGCGTTGATCGCGGAGTAGTGGACGAAGACGTCGGGGCCGCCGCCCTCCTGGGCGATGAAACCAAAGCCCTTTTCGGCGTTGAACCACTTCACGGTTCCGGTAGCCATAAGCCCTCCTTGGGCTCAAAAGGGTTGCCCTGCTCCAGAACCAGCAAGTGTGAAGATTTGAGTTCTGCACAACTGCGTATGTCTGAGAACGACGAGAGCCCGCGGTCACATGCTCCGCAGGCTCTGTACTGCAAGGGAAACCAAACTGCAACTTGCGAACGAGCCTAGCACGCGCCCGGCCGAATGCAATAGGGGCCAAGATCACGTCACCCGAATGTTTGAACCGCCGGAAGGTGGGCCCCCGGCGGGCCCGGGAGCGGTGGCGCGGGACCCAGGGGCTAGTCTCGCGATGTGGACATTTCTCGCACCCGGCCGCGCGTCGGCCACATCCAGTTCCTGAACTGCCTGCCCCTGTACTGGGGGCTCGCGAGAACCGGTACGCTCCTCGACTTCGAGCTGACGAAGGACACCCCGGAGAAGCTCAGCGAGCAGCTGGTGCGGGGAGACCTCGACATCGGCCCGATCACCCTGGTCGAGTTCCTCAAGAACGCCGACGAGCTGGTCGCCTTCCCCGACATCGCCGTCGGCTGCGACGGCCCGGTGATGTCCTGCGTGATCGTCTCCCAGGTCCCCCTGGACCGGCTCGACGGCGCCCGCGTCGCCCTCGGCTCCACCTCTCGAACCTCCGTCCGACTGGCGCAGCTGCTGCTGGCGGAGCGGTTCGGCGTGACGCCCGACTACTACACGTGCCCGCCCGACCTCAGCGTGATGATGCAGGAGGCGGAGGCGGCCGTGCTGATCGGCGACGCGGCGCTGCGGGCCAACCTCCACGACGGCCCGCGCTTCGGCCTCCAGGTCCACGACCTGGGTGAGCTGTGGAAGGAGTGGACCGGCCTGCCGTTCGTCTTCGCCGTCTGGGCGGCCCGCCGGGACTACCTGGAACGCGAGCCGGTCATCACCCGCAAGGTCCACGAGGCCTTCCTGGCCTCCCGCAACCTCTCTCTGGAAGAGGTCGCCAAGGTCGCCGAACAGGCGGCCCGCTGGGAGGCCTTCGACGAGCAGGTCCTGGAGCGCTACTTCACCACCCTCGACTTCCGCTTCGGCGAGCCGCAGCTGGCGGCGGTGGCGGAGTTCGCGCGGAGGGTGGGGCCGACGACGGGGTTCGCGGGGGATGTGCGGGTGGAGTTGCTGGACGTGGAGGGCGGCGGGGCGTAGGGGACCGGGGCGTAGGCGACCGGAACGTAGGGGACCGGGGCGCAGGCGACCGGGGCGTAGGGCGACCACGGCGACGATTCCGCCCCGCCCTCCCGGCACCGCCGCCGCAGGCTTTCCGCGGCGACGGCCCTTCCCCGTCCTCCACGCTCCCCCTTCACGCTTCCCGCCACGCTCCCCGCCCCGCCGCCGGCGCAGGCGCCCGCTCACATCGGCGTCGTCACCGTGATGTGCTCCCCGCTGCCCAGGTGCAGCATGCCCTTGCCGGGGGCGATCGGGCCGCCGACCATGCTGCGGGTCGTGCGGATGCCGATCAGCTCGCCCGCTGAGCTGTCCTGCGGGGAGAGCAGGATGCCGCGGCGGGCCTTCTTCGTGTCGACCTGCCAGCCGGAGAAGCCGTCGCAGATCTCCTCCTCGTCACCGGCGATCACCAGCGCGAGCCCCTCCTCGACGCCGCTCTGCAGGATCCGCTTGAAGACGTCCTCCGCGTCGCAGTCGTCCAGCACCTCGGCGTCGTCCACGAGCACGGCGATCGGCTGCTCCCGCGTGGCCGGCCCCACGGCCTCCTCCAGCTCGTCCTCGTCGACGTCCCGGCCGGTGAAGACCCGCAGCACCCCCTCCCGGCCCTCCAGTTCGCGAAGCGGCGACTGCCGGGGCGCGGCGACGACCAGCCGTACCCCCTGGGCGAGATAGGAGCGGGCGAAGTTCATCAGCACCGTGCTGCGGCCCGACTTGGCGGGCCCGCCGATGACGAACGCCGGCACACCCTCGGCCAGGTCCGGTCCGAACGCGGTCAGTTCGTCGCCGCCCACGCCGACCAGCGCCCACAGCGGGGAGCCGGTCGTCTGCGGGTCGCGCATGGCGTAGGCGTCGGCGAAGGAGATCCGGCTGGGCAGCACGTCCACCCGGAACGGCCGGCGCGAGCGCGGCACGTCCGCGTCCCGGGCGGTCGCCGCGTCCCCGATCGCCATCAGCGCGGCGGCCTGGCCCTGACCGGTGGTGTCCTCCGACAGCAGCGCGAACTGCGTCTCCGTCGCCGTCTCGTTGCGGAAGGCGCGGCCCGGCGGGATCTCCTCGGGAACCTTGCGGGAGTTGATGTCCAGCATCGAGAAGTCGCCGCGGTCCGCGAGCCGCAGACCGTACTTGTCCTCGGTCAGGGCGGAGATCCGGCCCGCGAGCACCTGACGGTCGCCGGTGATCACCACGTGCAGGCCGACGCTCGCGCCCTCCCGCATCATCGTCATCAACTGGTCGGTCAGGTCCCCGTGGTCGTACTCGCCGAGCGTGGGCAGCCAGCCTTCCCAGCGGTCCAGCAGCAGCACGATGTGCGGCAGCCGCTCCTCCTCCGGCACGGCCGCCCGCTGCTCGCCGATGTCGGCGAAGCCCTTCTCCGCCAGCAGGTCCTGCCGGCGGGTGAGTTCGCCGGAGAGCCGGGTGAAGAGGCGTACGACGCGCTCGAGCTGGTTGCGGCCGACCACCGCGCCGCAGTGCGGCAGGCGGGTCAGCGCGTTCAGGGCGCCGTTGCCGCAGTCGATGCCGTACAGGTGCACGTCGGCGCAGGAGTTGGTGCGCGCCAGTGAACCGGCGATGGTGCGCAGCAGCTGCGAGCGGCCGGTGCGCGGGGCGCCGCCGACGAGGAGGTGCCCGAAGGTCGCGAAGTCCACGGCGACCGGACGGCGGGCCTGGTCGGCGGGCAGGTCCTCGACACCGTACGGCGCCGCGGGCAGCGCGCCCTGCGCGGGCACGGCCGGGATGTCGTCCAGCAGCAGCGTCTCCTCCAGGGCCGGCAGCCAGGGGGAGTGCTGGGCGGGGATGCCGAGCGCGCCGTTGGCCTCGCGCACGGCGTCCACCAGCACCTTCAGGTCGGTGATCTCCTCCTCCTCGCGCGCCTGCGACTTCGGCTTGCGCAGGGTGGCCCGGCCCAGGTCCTGCCAGGCCAGCTCGCCCGCCCACGGCTCCAGCGTCCTCGGATCGGCGGCCCCGGGCCGCCGCCCGCCGACGCGTCCGGACTGGAACGGGATCAGCGAGGCGTGCCCGAGGCGCACATACGCGCGGCCGGGCGTGCTCTTGGAGATGTGACCGGCGTCGGGCGCGTCGATGACGTCGGTGGACTCGCCGGCGTCGGTCACGCGCAGCGCGATGCGCAGGTTGGTGTTGGCCCGGATCTCCGGGGAGACGACGCCGCTCGGGCGCTGCGTGGCGAGCAGCAGGTGGATGCCGAGGGAACGGCCCCGCTGGGCGATGTTGACCAGGCCGGTGACGAAGTCCGGCAGGTCGCGGACCATCGACGCGAACTCGTCGATGACGATGAGGAGCCGGGGGACCGGCTGGTGGGACGGGTCCCGGCGCACCAGGTCCCGGTAGTCCTCGATGTCCTTGGCGTCGGCCGCCGCCAGGATGTGCTCGCGTCGCTTCAGCTCCGCGCCGAGCGATTCCAGCGCCCGCTCCACGAGGTGCGCGTCGAGGTCGGTGACCATGCCGACGGTGTGCGGCAGTTCGACACAGTCCTTGAACGCCGAGCCGCCCTTGTAGTCGACGAGCACGAAGGTCATGTTCTCCGGCGTGTTCGCCACGGCCAGCGCCGCCACGATCGTCTGCAGCAGCTCCGACTTGCCGGAACCGGTGGTACCGGCGATCAGACCGTGGGGCCCGTCCTTGCGCAGGTCGATGCCGAACGGGCCGTCGTACGACTCGCCGATCACGGCCGTCGTCGACTGGCCGCCCATCCGCCACCGCGCGGCGATCGCGTCGCCGGTCGGCGGCTCCAGCTGGAGCACGTCCAGCAGCCGGCTGGAGGCGGGCAGCGCGGAGTCCTCGGTCTCGCCGCTGATGTCCCGCAGCGGCGACAGCGACCGCGACAGACGGGCGCACCAGGCGGGGGAGACGAAGTCGGGCCGTACGTCCCCGATCCGGCGGGCGCCGCTCTGCTCGACGCGCAGCCGCAGCTCGGACGCCTCGTCCTGATTCCCGCCGGGCTGCTGGGCGGTCTGGTGCCAGGCGTGGAAGGAGGGGAAGCCGCCGGGCGGAGCGGCGGGCTGAGGGACGGCGGCGGACGCGGCGGTGGCGTCGTCCCTGCGCAGCGGTTCGGCCACGACGACGGCCTGGCACTCGCCGGGCAGGAACCGCTCCTCCTCGTCCAGGCAGATCGCGTACATGCTCACGGCCGGCCCCTCCCGCAGCAGCCGTACGACGCCGGGCATGGACCGCAGCCGCCGCGAGCCGTCCCACACGACCACGATGTCCGGGTCGGAGAAGGCCGGGCCGCCGTCACCGCGCCCCGACTCCTTCAGCGCCTTCTGCCGGGCGTCCAGCAACTGGGTCAGCTCGCCGACGCGGGCGCCGACGGTCTCGGAGTCCGTGCCGATCAGCAGGTTGACGTCCTGGCCGCTGGAGGGGCGGGCGTGCGGCAGCCAGCGCACCCAGTCCCAGCGGCCGTGCGCGTCGTTCTCGGTGAGCACGTAGAACTGCACGTCCATCGGGCTGTGCAGCACCGCCGTCTGCGCCACGGCCCAACGCCCCAGCGCCTGCGCCGAGTCGCCGCGCCCGGCGAGGCCGATCACGCCGAGGTCCTTCAGCGGCAGGGCGACGGGAGCATCCTCGATGTGCCAGGTGACCTCGCGCTTGTGGTCGTCCTGCTCCGGGTCGTCGAGCACGACCTCGGAGGGTATGCGGCCGGTGCCGACCCGCAGGAGGAGGTGGTCGGCGTCGGTGCGGCGGCGCTCCCACAGGCGGGTGCGGGGGCCGGTGCCGAAGGTGAGGACGGCGGCCGGGTCGGGGATGGCCTGCCGACGGTCGGTGCGCTCGGTGACCAGGGACTCCTCGGCGTCCCTCTCGATCCGCGCCTTGGTCTCCTTGTACTCCTTCATCTGCTTGGCGTGCGACTTGCGGCCGTGCTTCTTGTCCAGGAAGTAGTTGCCGAACAGCATGATCGGGCTCAGCACGGCCATGATCAGGAAGTACCAGCGATTGAAGATCATCACCGCGATGACGGCGCCGACCAGCGGGAACAGCGCCATCAGCCAGGGCAGCGGGCGCGCCTCGAACTCACCGGGCGGCGACGGCAGCCGGAACCGCGTCTGCCGCTCGGCGGGCCGCAGCCGCGGGGGCCGGTTGTAGTCGAGGCCGATGCCGTCCTCCGACCACTTCAGCGCGGCGTTCGGCGGGGTGTACGCGACGATCTCCAGCAGGCTGTTCCCCACGGCGAGCTGGGCGCCGAGCGGCCACGCGTCCCCGTCGAGGGCCTCCCCGTCGAGCCGGGCGTCCTCCTTGCCCTCGCCGTGCACGACGACCTGGCAGGTCCCGTCGATCGCGATGGACAAGGTGGCCGCACGACCGTCCAGTTCGGGATCGTCGACGCGGATCTGCGCGGCGGCCCCGCTGCCGATGTCGTACCGGCCGACCCCGAGCCGGTGCACGGCCCCCGCGCCGGGCCCGCCCACGACCCGGAACTCGACCACGCCGGTGGGTTCCCCGAGCAGACACCCGGCCGGGTCGTACAGACTGACGACGGCGCCCTCGCGCAACGGCGAACCGCCGATGGTGGAGTCCGGATCGAGGAGATACCCGTCGACGAAGGCCTGCGGCGCATCACCCGAGCCGGCCGTGCGCTGCCCCCCGAGGGGAATGATCCGCGCCCCGTCGCCCAGCCCCACCTGCCGCGCCAGCTCCCGGGTGATGTCACCCATCGGCGACTCCGGATCGGCGTCGAGCACCACGTCGGCGGTGGCCCCACCGATCGGATCGACGACGGTCAGACTCAGACGCACGTCCGTCCTCCTCACTGCCTCCGTACCGGCTCCGCACCGACTCCCGCCGGCCCCGAGGCCGCCCCCGCAACGGAAGCGACCTTAGTGGTCGGGGGTTTGCTTTGGGCAATGGGAGGTGGGGGCGACGGAGTGGAGGGCGCGGTCATGGCGGTGCCGGCGGTGGCGGGCGACGCGATGGGCGATGTTCGGGGTAGGGCGAGGGAAGGGGGGACATCGGGTGCCGGGGGGACGGCAAGTCCCCGACGTCCGTGCAGCGATCAGGCGATCGGCGGTCACCGCTCGACGGTGCCATTGCCCCGGGCCCGAGCCGAGGCCCGAGTCTCCGTGGACTCCGACTGTGCGTCTGCCTGGACCAACTCCCAGGACTGGCCCGGCAAGGGGCGGACCGGCCTGAGCAGGCCGACGCGGTCACTCCGAACGGGCCGCGCACACCGTGACGTTGCACTCGGGCCCCGAACGCGTCCGCGTTCACGATCCACCCCCACGACGCCCCTGGGATCCCATCCCGCCCGCCCGTAAGATCTTTGCTCACGCGGACGCCCGCAACTGCTCGGGTCTCCACAGCGTCCACTGCGACGTAGCCACGGGGGTCCGCCCTGCGGCTGTCGGAAACGGGAGGGAGCCGTCATGGCCAAGAAAGACGCGGATATCACTTATGCCGAGATGGACAAGGAAGCGGGCAAGCTTCTGAAGGACATGCACCGGCTGCACGGCGAGCTGGACACCATCGACGACCGCATCAAGCAGCTCGTCGAGAACGGCTACACCACCCAGAAGGGATCCGCCGCCTTCGAGGAGTCGTTCAAGGACTTCACCAAGGGCGCCAAGAAGGCCATGGAGGGCCTGGAGGGCATGTCCGAGTTCCTGAAGAAGGCCAAGCAGGCCTACGAGGACCTGGACGAGCAGCTCGCGAAGAGCGCAAAGGGTTCGTGACGTCGCCGGCCGCCGCACCGGGCGGGCGTGGCGGGGCACGTGGGATGTCCGCCACGCCCGCGCCCGGTGGGCCCTTTGTGAGGCAGGAAGTCTGAACGGGTGGCAGACAGGACTCGGTACGACCTCGATCTGATCAAGGAGTGCTCGAACTCGCTCTACCGGATCCACCGGGAGTTCGAGGAGAACGGCAACCCCGCCGACGAGTACGGCGACGCCCTCGGCAGCGACGAACTGCGGGACGTCTTCGACGACTTCTCCCAGACGTGGAAGAAGAACCGCAAGAAGCTCATGGAGGACATCGAGAACCTCGCCAAGTACACGGCCAATGCGGCCAAGGCGTACGAGGACATCGACCACGAGCTCGCGAACGCGCTCCGGGAAGCCAAGAAGAACGGCAAGAAGGAGAAGTAGCCAGTGACAGCCCGTCCCAAGGACTGGTCACCGATGTACGACTCCGATCCGGTCCCCGGTGACCCGTACGAGGTGGCGCGGCTCGGCAAGAAGCTGCGCGGCATGGCCGACGAGATCGACAAGCAGGCGCGGAACATCAAGGCGCTGGCGTCCGTGGACGGTTGGGACAGCGACGCGGGCCGCGCCTTCCACGAGATCGCGGGCGACACGGCCGGTCGGCTGAAGAAGGCGTACGACCGCTACGACGAGGCCGCCACCGCGCTCGGCACCAAGGTCGTCGAGGGCGACGGCCGGTCCGACGAGTACGCCGGCGAACTGCACCGGGCGCAGCGCATGGCCGACAAGGCCCTGGAGGAGTTCCGCGCGGCCGAGTCCGACCACAAGGCGGCGCTGAAGGCGCTGGAGCCGTTCGAGGGCACCGTGCCGTCCCGCGAGGACCACACCGAGCGCACCAAGCAGGGCAAGAAGCGGGACGACGCCGCGCTCCTCATGGCCAAGGCGCGCCGGAAGATCGAACAGGCGAAGGAGATCCGCGACGACGCGGCGAGCCGGGCGGCCAAGAAGATCAAGAACGTGATCCACCACGACGGCGTCCGGGATCCCGGCGGCATCATGAACTTCATCGCGGACCACGCGGACTGGTTCTCCGCCGCCGCCACGGTGCTGGCGGTCGCGGCGCTGGTCGCGGCGGTGGTCCTGTCCGGCGGCACACTGGCCTTCGTGCTGGTGCTCGCGGCGTCCGCGCTGAGCGCCACCGCCCTCACGGGTCGCCTCTACGACGTCTTCGCACGCGGCGGCAAACTCGACCTGCTGAAGATCGGCCTGGACGTGCTGGGCATCATCCCCGGCCTCGGCGCGCTCAAGGGGCTCACCGCGGCGGCCAAGGGCTCCCGTTTCCTCACGGCGAAGAACGCCGTCTGGGCCGGCTTCACCAACGGATTCGCCGTGAAGAACTTCAACAAGGGTGTCGTCTTGGCCTCCAAGTACCTGACGAGCAAGGGCATCACCAGGATCAAGCTCCCGGCGAACGGGTTCGACCCCGAACTGGTCACCCGCTACATCAAGGGCGCGTCCCTGGTCAATGCGGGTGTGCAGGGTGTGCTCCGGGTGAAGAACAGGATGGACGGCATCGAGGACTCGCCCAGCGGCGGCGGCTCCCCGACGGTCGTCCCGAGGCCCAGGCCCACCCCCGACCTGACACCTGCCCCGTCCGGCGTCCCGACCCCGCCGTCCCCCTCACCGCAGCCGGCTCCGAGTCCCAGCCCCACACCGTCGTCCGCGTCGTTCCACGCCGCTCTGGCGCCCGCCGCGTAGGAAAGAGGAAACCATGGGCGACTACCAAGCGCTCGAGTTCGGCCGTTTCGTCGACGACCAGGGAACGGTCCACAACATGGTCCCCTCGTCCGTCATCGCGGCGGTGCCGGAGGCGAGAGCGGCCGCGGAGAAGTACGGGCGCGAGGTCCGCTTCGACTTCCTCGACGACAGGGCCGTGCACTGGCTGCTGTTCCAGCGCCGGGAGGACACGGAGCAGGGCAGCTTGATCGGCTGTCTGCTAGCGGTGCCGCTGTTGGTCTTCGGAGTCGGCGCCTGGCCCTTCTGGGATCTGGTCGCATCCCAGAAGTCGCGCCAGTTCCAGATCGGCTTCGTCGTCGTGGACGCCCTGATCGTCTGCGGCCTGATCATCGGCGCCTACCTGGCCCGCAGGCGCACCCTGCTCGACCCCGTCGTCCGCAACGTGCGCTGCCGGGCGCGTCTGTACCGCAAGATCGTCGGCATCGCCCGCAAGGGCGGCGCGGACATCCCGCGCCTGTACCCGTACTACGGCATGTACGCGACCTCCCGGAAATTCTTCCCGGAGGCGCCCGACCGCCCCGTCCCCGAACAGGAACAGTCCCCGTGACGACCGAGACCGAACTGCCGGCGCTGATACCCACCGGTCCCGCGCCGGCCGCGCTGCACGCGGACGACATACAAGTGCGCTGGGTGATGCCGGAGAACTTCCACGACCTCCCCCTCTACGTGCAGGACGACGACGAGGCCGTACGACTGCTGGGTGAGCTCGTGGAGAAGGCGCTGCCCGGCGCGGGAGAGGAGGCGCAGACGGCGCTCGCGGTCACCTGTGCTCTCGGCATCGACGACCTGCTGGAAGCAGGCGCCCAGTACGCGGCCCTCTGCGTGGCGGCGATGGACGGGACACCGTGCACCGCGACGGTGTTCGCGTCCCTCGTGGACAGCCCGCAGGCGAACGACGTCCAGGGCGCGGCGAAGGCCATCGCCGCCGGCCTGAACCGCCTCGGTACCGGGGAGACCTCGCGGATCGAACTGTCGTGCGGATGGGCCGTCTCGTACGTCGGCACCCGGGACGCCAAGCTGCTGGGCGAGCTCACCGAGTCCGGCGAAAGCCTCCTTTTCGAGACCTCGTTCATACGGGTCTACGTCCCGCTCCCGAACGGCACCACCTTGGTCATGGAGATGTCGACGCCCACCCTCCCCGCCTGGGACACGTTCTCCACGATGTTCGGCAACATCGTCAGCAGCATCCGCCTGTACGGCGCCGACGGCGCACCGCTCATTACTTCCCTGTCGGGGGCGTGACCGCCACCGTGCCCGAAACCCCGCCCTCCGACTACCGCCTCCTCGTCCCCCGCGACTGGTTCCGCGTCGACCTCACACGGGAGCGCTGGCGCGGACAGCTGAAGACCTTCGTGGACAAGGAGTTCACCGGCAGCGGCATGCCCGCCGAGGTGGCCCGCAGCACGTGGGTCGCCCTGCGCAACACCGCCGAGAACGGACTCATCCGCGGCGCCCTGGAGTTCTTCCTCCGTTCGGAGTCACCCGGCGGCTCGGCGCTGCCGGCGTCCCTGCTGATCTCCTGGCCGCCAACGCCCCGCGGCCTCGCGCCCACGCCGGAGGAGTTCGCCGAGACGCTGGCCCGGCGCCGGGGTCCGGAGACCGAGGTGGGCCTCGTCGACCTGCCCGCCGGCCGCACGGTCCGCGCCCGCACCGGGACGACGCTCGACTTCCACGTCCGTATGCCGGGTGACGTGGGTTATCTGCACCTGGCCTGCTCGATGCCGCTGAGCGGAACGGACAGCGCCATGGGCGAGCTGTGCGACGCGATGGCGCACTCGCTGCGCTGGATATGAGACACGAGGGCGACTAGCAGGCGACGCAGCAGAACTGCAAGAAGGGGGCCGCAGCGTACGTCCGGTGACCGGCCTCCGGGCGTCCCCGCGCGATGACCACGGCCGGCCTCCTCGCGTTGGGCGCCGGCCACGTCGTACGCGGACGACGGCCAGGGCGTTGATCAGTCAGGCACCGGGACCGTACCCACCCCCGACTCGGGCGCCGACTCCGCCAACGGCACCATCGGCGCCCACATCCGCATCAGCCGGAGCCGCCCGGGCCCGGGCGGCGGAGCCACCGCCACATCCTCGGGCGGGTGTGCCATTCCCCGCCGTGCGCCCAGAAGCCGACGGTGGCGAGGTCACGGCTGCGCCCCGCCGCACCGTGCGTCGTTCGGGTGATTCCCAGATGCGGCAGCGCTGACTTGAAGGGGCCAACCGCGGACAACGTTCGCTCTTCCCCGCTCGGCACCGGCGCGACGAGGCCCCCGCCCGACGCCACCCGCCGCGCTCACTCCTCCAGCAACTTGCGCAGCGCCGGCGACAGTTCCGGCACCCGCGCACCCGCCGCCTGTGCCGCCGCGACCTGTCGGACGTAGGCCAGGGCCTCCTGCCTCAAGCGCTCCTTCTCCGCGCCCTGTCGGCTGCCCGAGACCCAGACCGAGATGGCGAGGGGCACGAGGAGTACGGGGGCGAGATAGCCGACGGGTGCGTCGGAGGTCGCCGCCCACAACGCGCCGCCTCCGCCCGCCGCGATCAGCAGACACCCCGCTTCGTCGTGCCAGCCGCCCTCGTCCGCCATCGCCTCGTACGACGCGACGGTCGCCGGCTTCGGGGGGACGGACACCGGCGTCGCGGGGTCGGCGGACACCGGCGTCGCGGGGTCGGCGGACACCGGCGTCGCGGGGTCGGCGGACACCGGCGTCGCGGGGTCGGCGGACACCGGCGTCGTCGGGGCCGTGCTCGGCTGCGCCTGCGAGGGCTGCCCGGGGGCCGCCTGCTCGGCTACCGGCTCGACCTTCGGATACGACGGTATGGGCGCCGCCCCCTTCCCGGTCCCGTCGGGCGACCTGCCCTCCAGCCAGTACGGCACGTGGGTCAGGGGCAGGCCGTGTGCCCGCGCCAGTCCCAGCAGTTGGCGGTACCCGGCGAGCCACGGATGCAGCAGCTCCCGCTTCCAGCGAACGCGCATCGCCGTCAGGGTCGCCACGGCCAGCACGAGCCACACGCCCGCTGGGCCGAACGCCAACGCCGGGCGGTCGGAGAGTGCGGGGACGAGCGGAGCGGACATCGGCCAGAGCACGGTCAGCGCCATGGCCAGTGCGCCGATCCAGGCGAGCGGGCCGCGCTGCCTTGCCGCCAACGCACGGCGGCGCTCTGCCAGGAGGGCGGAAACCGCCGCGTCGTCCAGATAGTCGGCCCCGACTCGGGTCCCCAGTGCGCGCGCCGTCTCCAGGACACGGGCGTCGGATGCCAGCGTCGCGCCGTTGATGGGCAGCAGTTCCACCTGGTTGCCGGTGTGAGTCACCGCACTGTCCCCGCTTCCCGACGTCTCTTCCTGATCGTGAGGATCCAAGATCATGGCATGGCGATTGCCGGACCTCGTGAGTCGATCGTGGAGGACCGATGGTCGGCGCGTGAGGAATCCGGCCGTTCGCTCCCGTACATGGACCCGCCTCTTGCGGTGGCTCCCGTAAAGAGGGGGAGACGCGGCACAGTTGTCCTCCGACGGATGGTGACGAGGTGATGTGCGTTGCGCCGGACGCGCCTTGAGGGCCTTATGCACGGCTGATACGGTGCCATGGCTTGACACTCGCCTCGGCGCTGGCTACTCGTCCCGGCGCGTCGCGGCGCCGACGTTTGCGCGGCGCATGACGCATGCGGACGTTTCCGCGTGCATGCGAGGGCCCCTGGGAGCGAAGTGTCCGGACTCATCGGCGAACTGGCAGAATGATCTTGGGTGTACGGGGAGCGGCTGCGTGAAGATCCAAGAGCGTACGGGGGCGGGCGCCGGGCGTTCCGCGGCACCGGCTCAGCCGTCGGTCGGTGACCGGCTTCCCACGCCTCCTCGCGAGCGCAAACCCGCGCTGGCCGCACTCGCGGTGCTGCTGATCCTGGTCGGCGCGCTCGGCGCCACGATGCTCGTGCTCCAGGCCGGCAACCGGATCGAGGTCATCAAGGTGACCGCGGAGTCGATCCCGGCCGGCGAGTCCGTCGAGGACGGCGACGTCACCTCCGTGATGGTGGCCGAGGACGACACCATCAACTACGTCCGCTGGGAGCAGCTGGACGCCCTCAAGAAGCTCAAGGCCAAGTCGACGATCCATCAGGGCACCGTCCTCGTCGGCAACATGTTCACCGAAGGCGACTCGGTCCCCGCCGGCAAGGCCGCCGTCGGCCTCGCCCTCAAGGAGGGCCAGTACCCCAAGGACCTCGAGTCCGGCCACACCGTCGCCGCCTACCGCGTCGGCAGCACCGCGTCGGGCAGCGGCTCGGACTCCGACGGCGACGCGTCCGACGCCGGCAGCGGCGGCAGTGGGGCCGGTGGCGTCCTCGTCGACAGCGCCGAGGTCCGCAGCGTCGGCACGCAGAGCGACTCCACCGTGTCCACCGGCACCCTCGTCGTGAACCTCGTCGTCGACCAGGCCGACGCCGCCGCCCTCGCCCAGGCCGCGGCCGCCGGCGAGGTCGCCATCGTGCACATCCCCGGCAACGGCAACTAGAAAGCGGGCACCACACCCATGGCGCTCATCGCTCTCGCCGCCGACAAGGGTTCCCCCGGCGTCACCACCGCGGCCGTCGCCCTCGCGGCGGTCTGGCCGCGGCGCGTTCTGCTGGCCGAGACCGATCCGGCCGGCGGGGACCTGGTGTACCGCTCCGCCGCGGCGCACGGCGGGCCGCTCAACCCGAACACCGGGATGCTGTCCATCGCCGCCACCGCGCGCCGGGGGCTGGTGCCCGACCAACTGTGGGACCACGTACAGCCCTTGAGCGGCGGGCTCGAGGTGCTCGTCGGCCTCGGCATCGCCGAACAGGCCGCCGGGCTCACCGGGCTGTGGCCCACCCTGGGGCGCGCCTTCGCCTCGCTCGCCGACTCCCCGCACGCGCCCGCCGACGTCATCGCCGACTGCGGACGCATCAGCGGGGACACGCCCGCGCTGGAGCTGTTCCCGCACGCCGCGCTGGTGCTGCTGATCTCCCGCACCGAGCCCGAGGCCCTCGCCCGGGTACGGGACCGGGCCGCCGCCCTCTCCGCCAAGCTGCACGGCGGCCCGCGCGGCGCCGCGAGCCTCGCCACGCCGCTGATCGGCGTCGTCCTGATCGCCGACCCGGGCACCGCAGGCAAGCTCGCCGGGCAGGTCAACGACATGCTCGTGCACGCCCAGACGGGCGCGCGCGTCGTCGGCACCATCGCCGACGACCCCGCCGGCGCCGACCAGTTGGCCGGGCGCAAGCGCGGACGGCTCGACAAGTCCCTGCTGATCCGCTCCGCCCGCAAGGTCACCGCCGACCTGTACCAGCAGTACGGCGCCGCCTGGTCCGTGCCCGCCCAGGGTCAGGGCCAGGCCGGCGGCCACGCGGGAGCCGGGCGATGACCGCTGTCGACCACCAGCTGGTCAAGCGGTTCCGGCAGGAGGCCGGCGACCGCATCGCCGAGCAGCGCCGCCTCGACCAGGTCAACGGCGTCACGCCGATGTCCAACGAGGACGAACGGCACTACGCCCGCGCCGTCATCGCCCAGATCCTGGAGGACTACGCCCGCGCCGAGATCAACGCGGGCCGGACCCCCCTCGACGCGGAGACCGAGGAACAGTACGCGGCGGCCGTGCACGCGGCCCTGTTCGGCGTGGGCCGGCTCCAGCCGCTGCTGGACGATCCGCAGGTCGAGAACATCGACATCAACGGCTGCGACCAGGTCTTCGTCGGCTACGCGGACGGCCGCGAGGTGCGCGGGGAACCGGTCGCGGAGACCGACGAGGAGCTGATCGAGCTGATCCAGGTCCTCGGCGCCTACTCCGGACTCTCCTCCCGGCCCTTCGACTCCGCCAACCCCCAGCTCGACCTGCGCCTCCCGGACGGGTCCCGGCTCTCGGCCGTCATGGACGTCGCCCGGCGCCCCGCCCTGTCCATCCGCCGCGCCCGCATGGGCAAGGTCTTCATCTCCGACCTCGTCGGCAACGGCACCCTCACCCCGGAGGTCGGCCACTTCCTCGCCTGCGCGGTCCGCGCCCGCAAGAACATCATGATCGCCGGCGCCACCAACGCCGGGAAGACGACCCTGCTGCGCGCCCTCGCCAACGAGATCCCGCCCCACGAGCGGCTCATCACCGTGGAACGCGCGCTGGAGCTGGGGCTCGACCAGTTCCCCGAACTCCATCCGAACGTCGTCGCGTTCGAGGAGCGGCTGCCCAACTCCGAGGGGCAGGGCGCGATCGGCATGGCCGAGCTGGTGCGCCGTTCGCTGCGCATGAACCCCTCCCGCGTCATCGTCGGCGAGGTCCTGGGCGACGAGATCGTCACCATGCTCAACGCCATGTCGCAGGGCAACGACGGCTCGCTGTCCACGATCCACGCCAACAGCTCCAGCGAGGTCTTCAACCGCATCTCCACCTACGCGCTGCAGGCCTCCGAGCGACTGCCCATCGAGGCCAGCCAGATGCTGATAGCGGGCGCGGTCAACTTCGTCGTGTTCATCCAGCGGCGCAACGACTACCAGAGCGGCGGCCGGCTCCAGCGCATGGTCACCTCCGTCCGGGAGGTCAACGGCGTGGACGGCCGCGTGCTGTCCAGCGAGGTGTTCGCCGAACTGCCCGACGGGCGGGTGGTGCCGCACGCGCCGATCGCCTGCGTGGAGGAACTGATCGCGCACGGCTACCGGCCCACCGGGACCTGGGGATGACGACCATGAAACTCGCCGCTCTCGACTCGCTCGGCTCCATGGGCGGACTGTTCTCCACGACCGTGCTGTACGCCCTCGCCTGCGGCGTCGCCGTGGGCGGCGGACTCGCGCTGCTGCTGGTCGCCGTACGCGGACTGCCCGCCAGGCCGGACCACGAGAGGCAGAGGGCCGGTGAGCGGGCGGGTGAACTGCTCCGCTTCGCCGGCCGGCGCGGCTCCCTGGCCGCCCTGATCGGCCTCGCCGTCCTGCTGCTCACCCGCTGGGCCGTGGCCGGCATCGCGGCCGGCGTGCTCGTCTTCTTCTGGGACCGTCTCTTCGGCGGCGCCGCCGAGGAGCGCGCCGCCATGCGCCGCGTCGAGGCCCTCGCCTCCTGGACCGAATCGCTGCGCGACACCATCGCCGGCGCCGTCGGCCTGGAACAGGCGATCCCCGCCTCCGCCCGTGCCGCCGCGCCCGTCCTGCGGCCCCATCTCGACGCCCTGGTCGACCGGTTGCGCGCCCGCACCCCGCTGCCCGAGGCGCTCCAGGCGCTCGCCGACGAGATCGACGACGCCTCGGCCGACATCATCGTCGCCGCGCTCATCCTCAACGCCCGCCTGCGCGGCCCCGGTCTGCGCCAGGTCCTCGGCGCGCTCGCCAAGTCGGCGCGCGAGGAGGTCGACATGCGTCAGCGCGTGATGGCGCAGCGCGCCTCGACCCGCCGCTCGGTGCAGATCGTCGTGGGCGTCTCCATCGCCTTCGTCCTCGGACTGTCCGTCTTCAACCGGGAGTTCGTGGAGCCGTACGGCAGTCCGGTCGGCCAGCTCGTCCTGGCCTGTGTGTGCGGGCTGTTCGGGCTCGGCTTCTGGTGGCTGCGCAAGCTGTCGACCATCGAGACGCCGGAGCGGTTCCTGGTGCGCGACGACGCGGCGGTGCAGTTCGTACGGCCGCGGACGCCCGCCGCGCCGGTTCAGACGCTTCCGTCGGACGAGGGGGCACGACGGTGAACGACCTGACGATGCCGATCGTAGTCGGCGCGGTCCTCGGTCTGGGCGTGTACGCCCTCGTCCGCGCGCTGATCCCGACCAGACGCAGCCCGCTCGCGCAGGTCGCCCGGATCGACGCGATGCGGGCGCGCGGGACCGCGTACGAGTCGGCCCGGACGGTGCAGGACACCGGCCGGTTCGGCGCGCTGCGTGCCCAGGTGGGGCGGCGGGTCGCGGAGTTCTACCTCCAGCAGGGCTGGGAGCAGCGGTCGTTGCGGGCGGACCTCGCGGTGCTGGAGCGCAGCTGGGAGAAGTTCCTGGCGACGAAGGCGCTGCTGGCGGTGACGGGCCTGTTCTTCGGGCCGTTCCTCTTCGCCGTCGTCTGGACGCTGGGCGTCGGCCGCAGCCCGATCGTCCCGGTGTGGCTGGCGCTGCTGTGCGCGGGCGTCTTCTTCGTCCTGCCCGACCTGGAGGTACGGCGGGACGCGGCCGCCAAGCGGCGTGACCTGCGGCGCGTGATCGGCGCCTACCTCGACCTGGTGTCGATGAGCCTGGCCGGCGGCCGGGGCCTGCCCGAGGCCCTGATGGCGGCGGCGGAGGTCTCCGACGGCTGGGCGACGCGGCGCATCCGCAACGCCCTCGCCGACGCCCGGATCACCGGCCTCAGCCAGTGGCAGGCGCTGGGGCAGCTCGGCGAGGAGCTGGGTGTGGAGGAGCTGAAGGACCTGTCGGCGTCGCTGGCCCTGGTCGCCGACGACGGCGCCAAGGTCCGCGAGTCCCTCGCCTCCCGCGCGGAGACCATGCGCCACCGCGAACTGGCCGAGATCGAGGGCAGCGCGGGCGAGAAGTCGCAGTCCATGCTCGTGGCGCAGCTGCTGCTGTGCGCGGGGTTCCTGGTGTTCCTGATCTTTCCGGCGGCGATGCGCGTGTTCCAGGTGTGAGTCCGGACCGCTTGCCCGGACGGGGCGAACCGATAGCCGATCTTCTGACTTCCTCGACTTCCCGGCCTTCTGAGCTTCTGATCATCGAGAGGACAACCACCATGAACGGACGGAACTTCAGCACCGGCATTCCGGCGATGGACTTCCTGGTCACCTTCCTGCGGGCCCGCGTCGAGCGTGCCCGCTCCGGCGAGCTCGACCGCGGCGCCTCCGCGGTGGAGTGGGTCATCATCTCCGCGGTCGTCGTGGCGATCGTCGGCGTCGTGGCCGCCATCATCAACGCCGCGCTGAGCGAGGGCGCCAACAAGGTCGGCGACTGCATCAAGGGCGCGGACGCGGGCAAGACCTGCTGATCGCTCGTACGCGGGCGGGTGCGGGTGACCGGGGCACGGGGGTTGACGGAGTGACGGTGTGAGGGGGTCGATGGTGGGCGTGAGCGCATGGGTGCGCCGCCGGGCGAGAGCCGCGCGCGAGGGCGTGGCCGCCCGCGGCGACTCCGGCATGACCGCGATCGAGTTCGTGCTGCTGACCCCCGTACTGTTCTTCATGATCTTCGCGACGGTTCAGTTCGCGCTGTACTTCTTCGCCGACCACGTCGCCCAGGCGGCGGCGCAGGCGGGCGCGCGCAAGGCCCGCGCGACGGCCGACGAGCAGCCGGGCGGCTGGCGGGGCGAGGCGCGGGGCGTGGTGGACAGCTACATCGACCAGCTCGGCCCGCAGCTGGTGCTGTCGCCGACCGTGACGATGCTCCAGCCGGAGCCGAACACGGTGGGCGTGGAGATCACCGCGCGGGTCCCGACGGTGTTCCCGGGCCTGGACCTGACGGTGCACGCGCGGTCGGCGGGCCCGGTGGAACGCTTCGTGCCGGAGGGCGAGGACTAGATGAACCTCTCCCCGCCGCGGCGCTCTCGGCCGGCGCACGACGAGACCGACCGGGGCCTGTCCACGGTCGAGGTCGTGATCCTCGCGCCGGTGATGATCCTCTTCATCCTGGTCCTGGTGGCGTTCGGCCAGCTGGTCGACGGCCGCGGCGCCCTCGACGGCGCCGCCCGGGACGCGGCGCGCGCCGGCTCGATCCAGAAGGACCACGCCACGGCGATGGCGGAGGCCCGCAAGGCCGCCGAGGCCAACCTGGAGGACGTCTGCTCGGGACCGGTGTCGGTACGGCAGACCAGCGCCGGTTTCGCGCCCGACACCATCTTCACGATCGAGGTCAGCTGCGAGGTGCGCGGCCTGGCCATGCTGGGTTTGGACATCCCGACGACCCTGACGTCGAGTTTCAGCTCTCCGCTGGACCCGTTCCGGAGGTCGGCGTGAACGCGCGCTGGTGGGCCGTCCGCCGCAGGGCACTGGACGACTCCGGCTCGGGCGCCGGCGCGGTGATCATCTTCGCGCTGGTCTTCCTCACCCTCTCCGCCTTCGTGATCGACGGCGGCCTGTCCATCTCCAAGCGGGAACGCGCGGCGGACATCGCCGAACAGGCGGCGCGCTACGCGGCCCAGGACATCGACCGCGAGGCCCTCTACGACAACGAGGGCGGCCCCGCGCCGATCAACTACGAGAACTGCGACGCCCGCGTGAAGGCGTTCGCCCGCGAGATGAACATGACCGGCGCCGACATCGCGGCGAGCCGGTGCGTGACGGCGACCGCGGAAGTGGTCGAGGTGGACATCCAGTTGACGTACTCACCGGTGTTCACGGGGTTGTTCTACGGCGGGGACGTGGTGGTGCACGGGCAGGCCGTGGCGGAGAACGAGGTGGGGTGAGCGGCGCTGCCGACCGGGCCCGGCGAAGCTCCTTCGCCGCTCGGCGGAAGCGTCGTGGCCGTCTGTTCCGAGGAGTTGCGGACTGTCCCGGCGACTACTTGCCGCCGCCCTTCTCCTGCGTCTTCACCCCGTCCTTGGCCTTCTTGGCGAGGTCCAGGTCCAGCTTCTTGAACTCGCGGACGACCGCGTCGGACATGTCGGCGAGGGCGTCGAGCTGCTGGGTGATGTCCTCGCGGCCGTCCTCCCAGTTGGACTCGAAGTCGCCGAGTGCCTCGTTGACGCTGCCGTGGGCGATGTCGTCCCGGTACGACTCGAAGAGCTTCTTGGTGTGGTCCAGCCGGGTCTTGATGGACCGCAGCTTGCCGCCGTAGCCCTCCAGTTCGCTCAGCGGAAGCGCGAGGTCGCTCTTGCCCTTGCCCATGTGTCAGCTCCTCAGCACGCCGAAGGGTCACGGACGGGTTCAGCGTACGGGCTGACGGGACGTGGTGGGCCGTGACCGGCGCGCGGTGTGACGCGTTGATCACACCCTTCAGGAAGGAGAGCTGATGGTCGGCTCGTCACATGAGGGTCTGCACCGGGGCAGCCAGAAGGACCCGGCGGGATTCACCCGGACCCTTCAGCGTGTGCTGCACGTTCCGATCCCCGAGCCGCGGGATTCGCGGTGCTCAACGCGGACCTCACGGAGACGTCCGGCCGGTAGGCCGGGCGGAGAGGTAGATGTTCGTCACCTGGCCGGCTTCGGACTCCGCGCCGACCGGGTGACTTGTCACTGGAGGATCCCCAGCTCCTTCGAAATGTCGATGAGTCGGGAGGCGGGTACAGCGGGTGCCGTGTATTTCATGCTTCTGACGTGTGCGAGAAATTCGTTCGACAGGGAAACGTGATACATGGCGACGTAGTAATGCAAGTCTTCTCGCCAGATCCATAGGCCATCTGTGCGCAGGGAACCAACGCCTGTCATGTCTGGAGCGTCCGGATCGAGGACATCCGGCCCTGCGCTGGTCTCGCTCCAGAGACCAGTACCATTAATGAGGTACGAGATGATCCTTTTTTCGTCGGGCTCCCCCTCACTTTTGACGGCGTTCCTGATCGATCCGTCCGTCAGGAGATGCCAGCCCGGCGAGAGTTCGAGGAAGAATCCGACGGTTCGGATCACTGTAAACCCCCTTGGGGTGGTCGGCATGAGTGTGCGGTGTGTCATCGCGGCAAGTTGCGTGCCGGCTGTGCGGTCGCTGGAATCGGCAGCCCGCTCGTTGGCGGTGCTGGGGAGAGGATTCGATGATGCCGGTCCACTACTTCTTCAGGCACGAGGTCGCCCTGCTGGTACGTCAGACGAAGCGGAAGGTGCCGGTCACCGCGTCGAAGATGTCGTGGAAGGCCTCGGCCAGGTCGAGCACCGGACTGGCTCCGGAGACGAGGACGACCTTGTCGGTGGTTCCGGGGACGGGGATGTACGTCTGCATCAGGACCATGCGGAGGGTGCGGCTGTCGCCGTGGGCGACGGGCACGTCCTCCACGCCGTAGGTCCGGGCGGCGGGGCCGACCTCGGGAATCTCGACAGTCGTGACCTTGCGCCAGGCGTCGCCCTCCCGGCGGGGTGTGATCGTCCGGAGGTTCTCGGCGATGGCCCGGGGGTCGGTGGACAGGGTGACGCCCTGCTTGTTCTCGGCGCCGAGGACGGAGACCGTGACGGTGGCGGAGAGGGGCACGCCGTCGAAGTTCTCGGCCATGCAGCCGAGGTAGACGGCGCCGGAGTCGTGGGCCTCCTTGGCCATCTTGCGGAGCATGGCGGTCAAGTCGGCGCGGTAGGGCGACAGTTCCGGCGTCTCGCGGATCCGCTCGTCGACCAGTGCGCGAATGGTGGTGTCCCGGCCTTCCGGGCGGATGTCGAACTCCCACCAGGAGTCCGGTACCGCCAGCGAGACCCCGACTGGCACCCCCGCTCCGACATGAGCCATAGGGCGACTTTCAGTCACCTGATGTCAACTCCTCAATTCCAATATCGGTCGGCTAGGAGGAGGTAGGCCTGGTAAAGATCTGTCGCCGTTCGACGGAGAGTCGACTCAATTCCTCCGTGGAAATCTTGGGCACTGAGTAGTCGTGCTCGCGGATGAAAGCGAGAAAATCGGCGGGAAGGGTGATGTGGTATCGGCTGAAGTAATAGCGTAGATCCTCTCGCCACAACCAAACGCCATCAGTCCTCAAAGAGTCGGCACCGATGATCATTTCTTCTCCTCCGAGTGCGTCTCGACGTGCTCCCATGGCGGAGAACAATTCGTGACCCGATGCCAGGTAGGTTGTGATGCGCTGACTGTCCGGCAGAGGGTGCTCAGACGTCGATCGGGTCAGTTCCACGGCTGAGTCATTTTGAAGGTGTGCAGGCAGGAATTCGCGCTGAATTGCGAGTCGTAGAGTCATTGTGTCACTCCGTGGATGACGTCAGTCGGTGAGGGGGAGGAAAGTCCGCCAGTAGCCGTCGTTCGCGATCTCTGGAACCTGTGGCTCGCTGATTGTTCGGTCTGTTCCAACTGTATCTGTTGGCGCCTTGACAGGTACTCCCAGGTTGTTGGCCACGTGCTGGGCTATGGGAACGTCGTCGACTCCCTCGGCGATGCTGCCCGAGTGGCAGGAAATGAGCCGAACTGGTCCGCCGTCGTACGCGGGATTTCCGCGGACGGCGTCGGCCAGGTGTGACGGATGGAGTTCTGATGCGAACTCTGTCCCGTAGTGATTCACGCGACCGGGGACGGCCATTCCTTCATCGGCGCCGTGAACGATCACGTCGTGATATCCGGTCTCCGGCTTGACCTTGGCGAAGTTCGCCAGTGTGCGTTCGTCGTACCCGATGGCAGTCGAATGGTTACCGTGGTATACGGCGTCGCCTGATATGAGCTCGGCGTCGGGTTTGCGTGCGGGTGGGGCCGGGATTCTGGAGTCGACGCTCTGCAAAGCCTTCCAGAATCTGGCCTTCCCCATCATCGCCGTGCTGCGCAGATTCCGGGCGTAACTGAGGAGACCGCTGGTGATGCCGTGCTGGAAGGCTGCCCCCAGGCCTTTCATTCCTCCCGCCTTCCACAACATCCCCAGCTTCGCCAGGCTGGTGATGCCCTTCGTCGCGGGTATGCAGTCCAACGCCGCCCACAGCAGGTCTCCCCATCCCGCCGTCCCGTTGAGCACTTTTCGTATCGTGTCCGCCAGGACGATCAGGGCCGCCGCGAAGACCAGCCAGCCCAGGGGGCCGCCGACGATCATCACGATGATGCCGAGAATGGCCACGACCCATTTGCAGACGGTGACGATCTCGTCCCAGTGGTCGGAGACCCAGTCGCCGATCTCCTCCCACCAGTGCCGGTTGGGGATGCCGGCGTCGGACGCCTCCCGGAGTTCGGTGACCGTGCGGCGCGCCGCCTCCTCTCGCAGTCCTGCCGCCTGGGCGGCGAGCTTCTTGGCCGCGTCGAGGGCGTTCCGGGCCGACTCGACGTCTCGCTGGGCCGCCGCCCGGCGGGCCTCGGCGTGCTGGGCGTTGCGGGTGGCGCGGCGGACCTCGGCCTCGTCGGGCTCGGGGACGTCCCTGCCGCCGTCGGGCTTCGCGGTGGCCGCGCGCACCCAGTCCTCGGCGCCCGCGAGCGACGACTGCGCGGCGTTCAGCTCGTCGCGGGCCTTGCGGCCGTCACGCAGGGCCCGGTCCGCCTTCTCCTGGGCCGTCTGCAAGTCGGGCCAGAAGGAGGCGAGAGCGTCGCCGGCCAAGTCGTAGGACTTCCTCAGCTTGCGCAGCTTCTTCGGGGCGTCGCCGAACTGTTCGGCGAACACCTTCGCCGTCTTGCCCGCCCAGGTGAGGATTTCCTCCTCCTTGGCCAGGCCCTTGAGGTCGCGCAGCGCCTCGCCCACGTCGTCGGCGAAGTCGTGCAGGGCGCGCGCCAGTTGGCGGATGCGGTCCGGGTCGCCGGGTGTCGGGTCCTTGTCCAGGTCGAGTACGTGCCAGTCCGTCGGCCTGGGGGACACCGTCCTCAACTCCCGTCACGTCCGTCAGCGCCTGCCCTGCAACGGCGTCGAGACTAATCGAGGTCTCCAGCCGTGGCGGGGTGCCGAGTCGTCGAAGATCCCAGGAGCCAACCGCCGCCCATCCGCCCGCCCACGGCCCCGGCCGAGTCCATAAGATCCCGGTAGGCTCCACCCAACCCCCCAGCCCCCACGACCGGATACCTCCTCCCACACCCCAGGACACCCGCCATGCCACGACGCCGCACCTCCAGCTCGGCCAGCTCGACGGGGACGCCGGTGAACCGGACGCCGCAGCCCGTGCGGATACGGCGGAGGTCGTTCGGGGACTTCGTGAAGGCGTTCTTCGCGCTCGTGGCGTTGCTCGGTCTCGTCGTCGGGGTGCCGGTCGCGCTGGCGACGTTCACCGGGTGGCCCTTGCCGACCGAGGCGCCGTCGCTGGACTGGCTCAGTGAGCCGGTCACCGTCGACACGTTCCTGAACATCCTCACCTTCGTCGTCTGGCTGGCCTGGGCGCAGTTCACCGCCTGCGTGCTCGTGGAGGTCAGGGCCGCGTTGTCCGGCGTCGGCGTGCCCGGGCGGGTGCCGGGCGCCGGGCCCAGTCAGCTGCTCGCCCGGCAGCTGGTCGCCGCGCTGCTGCTGGCCGGGGCCACGGCCGCGAGCTTCGCTCCGGGGCTGTCGCAGCTCGGGCAGAACCTGGAGGGCAACCAGAGGCCCGCCGTCGCCGCCGCCCAGCAGACGCCGGGGATCTTCCTGCAGCAGCAGGAGCAGGCCGCCGCCGCGACCGCCGCCGCGGTCGCCGAGCAGGCGTCCCACGCCGAGGTGAACACTCCTGCCGCACAGGGCGACACCAAGTACTACCGGATCCAGCCGCCCGAGGGGCGTCACCACGACTCCCTCTGGGAGATCGCCGAACGGCACCTCGGCGACGGGCGCCGGTACAAGGAGATCTTCGAGCTCAACAAGGACCGGGTGCAGCCGGACGGTTCGCGGTTGTCGGAGGCGAGCCTCATCCGGCCCGGCTGGATCATGGAGATGCCCGGCGACGCCCGCGGCGGCGAGCTGGTCGAGATGCCCGACGAGGCGGCCGAGGTGTCGCCCGAGGTCGAGCAGCAGATCGACGAGTACGCCAAGAGCGGGAGCGGTCACGCGCAGGGCGGCGGAACAGGCGGCGCCGGCGACGCCGAGGTCTCGCTGCCTCCGCAGCGGCCCGCTCCCGGCGCCGGCCTCGACCGGCAACCCGACTACCGGCAGCCCGGCCACCAGCAGCCCCGCGCCGTCTCCGCCGCCGGCCACGACTCCCGCTCCTTCGGACTCCCCGAGGCGCTCCTCGGCGCCCCCCTCCTCGCCGCCGGTCTCCTCGGCGCCCTCGGGCGGCGTCGCCGGCAGGCCCTGTGGCAGTCGGCGCTCGGCGCCGTTGGCGGGCGGCGCGGGATGGAGCCGCCCACGCCCGCCGGGGACGCCCTCGACGTGCAGGACGCGCTGCTCGTCGGCGCCGACCCCGAAGGCGTACGACTGCTGGACCGGTCCCTGCGGGGACTGGCCGCCGCCCTGACCGCCGAGTCGCGCCCGCTGCCCACCGTGTACGCGGCCTGGCTCAGCAACGGCGACCTGCACCTCCAGCTCGCCCAGCCGGCCGGGAAGCCGCCCGCGCCCTGGCGGCTGGGGCAGGACCAGACGTTCTGGCTGCTCGCCCGCGCCGACGCCGAGCGGTACGAGGACACCGACGCCGCCGCCCCGTACCCCGGCCTCGTCTCCCTCGGCGCCATGGACGACTCCCGGCTGCTGCTGAACCTGGAGGCCGTGCCCGGCATCGTCTCGCTCAGCGGCAGCGAGGCCGACCGGGCCGCCGTGTTCGCGTCGGTGGCCGCCGAGCTGGCCACCAACGGCTGGTCCGACCGCATGACCATCACGCTCGTCGGCTTCGGCGAGGACCTCACCCCGCTCGCCCCCAACCGGCTGCGCCACCTCGACGGCGTCGACGACCTGATCGAGACCATGGAGGCCGAGACCCGGCAGCGGCGCGGGGCGCTCGGCGCCGCCGGGCACGACTCCGTGCTCACCGGCCGCACCGGCCCGGCCCGGCACACCCGTTGGGCCCCGCACCTGGTCCTCCTCGCCGCCCAGCCCTCCGCCGAGGACGCCGTCAAGCTCGCCGAACTCGCCGCCGACGCGAGCCGCCTCGGCATCGGCTACCTCGTCGGCACCGAGAGCGGCGAACTCCCCGGCGCCGCCTGGGAGATGGAGATCACCGGCGAGGGCAGGCTGCTCGCCCCGCTGCTCGGCCTCGAACTCGACGCCCAGCTCCTGCCCGCCGCCCAGCAGCGCGCCGTGGTCGAGCTGTTCGCGGCGGCCGACCCCGACCGCGATCCCGACGGCCCCACCCACACGCCGCCGTTCCTCGTCGACATCAGCGAACAGGGACGGCCCGCGGTGTACGCGCGGCTGGTCGGGCCGTACGAGATCATCGGTCTGGACGCGCCCGACGGGGAGCGCAGCGCGCTGCTGCACGAGGCGCTCGCGCTGCTCCTGCTGCACCGCGAGGGCGTCCACCCGCGCGTGCTGGCCTCCGCGCTGTGGCCGCGCGGCGTCACCGACGACGTGCGCGAGGCACTGCTCGACCGGCTGCGCGCCTGGCTCGGCGCCGACCCCGACGGCAGCCCCCGGCTGCGCACCGACGGCACCGGCAGGCTCACCCTCGCCAAGTCCGTCGTCTCCGACCTCGACGTGCTGCGCTCCCTCTACCACGAGGCCACGCGGGGCCGCGGCGTCGACAACCGCGCCGTCCGCGGCCGGCTGCTCACCGACGCGCTGGTGCTGGTGCGCGGCCCGCTGCTCGCCGACCGGCCCGAGGACCGCTACCGCTGGCTCACCCACGAGATCGTCGACGCCCAGCTGCCGCTCCTCGTCGCCGACATCGGGCTCGCCCTGTCCGCGTTCCACCTGGAGAAGGACCGCGCGGAACGGGCCATCGAGGCGCTGAACGCCGCCCTGCGCACGGCGCCGGCCGACGAGCGGCTCTGGCACGAACTGCTGCGCGCCACCCACGCCACCGGCGACGCCGGCCGGCTGCGGTCGCTCGCCGCCGACCTGGTCGTCCGCAGCGGCGCCCGCGGTCTGCCGCCGCGCACCGAGGCGCTGCTGGACGAACTGCTGCCTGCCTGGCGCGCCGGCGCCACCGAGGCGGGATGAGCGGCGGCCTGCCGCTCGTGCTCGCCGCCGCGGGATGGGGAGCCGCGGCGGGAACGCTGCTGCCGCGGGCCGCGTACCGGTTCTCCGTGCCCGCGGGGGAGCCGTGGCGCAGCGCGTGTCCCGCCGGGCATCCGCTGCGGGGGCGCGGGGCGTGTGTCCGGTGCCCGGGCACGCCGCCGGCGCTTCCCCTGCTCACCGGCCTGGTCTGCGGCGTCCTCGCCGCCGCCACCGGCGCCCGGCCCGAGCTGGGCGTCTGGCTGCTGCTCGCGCCCGTCGGGGTGCTGCTCGCCGTGATCGACGTGCGGGTACGGCGCCTGCCCGACCCGCTCACCCTCCCCCTCGCCCTGGCCGTCCCCGCCCTCCTCGGCCTCGCCGCCCTGCTGCCCGGCCACGCCGGCGACTGGACGACCGCCCTGCTCGCCGCCCCCGCCCTCGGCACCGGGTACTTCCTCCTCTTCCTGCTCAACCCGGCCGGCATGGGCTTCGGCGACGTGAAGCTCGCCCTCGGCGCGGGCGCCGCGCTCGGCTGGTACGGCTGGCCGGCCCTGCTGCTGGGCACCTTCGCCGCGTTCCTGCTCGGCGCGCTGTACGGCGGCGCGCTGCTGGTCGCCGGGAAGGCCGGGCGCAGGACGGCGATCCCGTTCGGCCCGTTCCTCCTCGCGGGCGCGCTGGGCGGGATGCTCGCGGGGGCGTACGCGGCCTGACGCGGGGCCCGGGGAAGGGCTGGCGTAGGCTGAGCCAGTCCGTCCACACCCTTGACGCCTTGACGAAAGGGACGCCCGGTGACCGAGAAGGCCGACCTCCAGTCCGTGCTCGACCGTGCCGCCGAGGGGGGACGGATCACGCCCGAGGAGGCGCTCGACCTCTACCGCGACGCCCCCCTGCACGCGCTCGGCGCCGCCGCCGACGCGGCCCGGCGCCGCCGGTACGCGGGCGTCGAGCACATCGCGACGTACATCATCGAGCGGAACATCAACTACACCAACGTCTGCGTCACCGCGTGCAAGTTCTGCGCCTTCTACGCCCCGCCCAAGGACACGGCCAAGGGCTGGACCCGCGACCTGGACGACATCCTGCGCCGCTGCGCGGAGACCGTCGAGCTGGGCGGCACGCAGATCATGTTCCAGGGCGGCCACCACCCGGACTACGGCGTCGAGTACTACGAGAAGCACTTCGCGGCGATCAAGAAGGAGTTCCCGCAGCTCGTCATCCACAGCCTGGGGGCGAGCGAGGTCGAGCACATGGCGCGGATCTCCAAGGTGTCCGTGGAGGAGGCCATCCAGCGGATCCACGCCGCCGGCCTCGACTCCTTCGCCGGCGCCGGCGCCGAACTGCTCCCCGAGCGGCCCCGCAAGGCGATCGCCCCGCTCAAGGAGAGCGGGGAGCGGTGGCTGGAGATCATGGAGACCGCCCACAACCTGGGCGTCGAGTCCACCTCCACGATGCTGATGGGCACCGGCGAGACCAACGCCGAGCGGATCGAGCACCTGCGGATGATCCGGGACGTGCAGGACCGCACGGGCGGCTTCCGCGCCTTCATCCCGTACCTGTACCAGCCGCAGAACAACCACCTCAAGGGCCGCACCCAGGCCACGATCTTCGAGTACCTGCGGATGATCGCCGTCGCCCGCCTCTTCTTCGACAACGTCGCCCACATCCAGGGCTCCTGGCTGACCACCGGCAAGGACGCCGGCCAGATGACCCTGCACTACGGCGCCGACGACCTCGGCTCGGTGATGCTGGAGGAGAACGTCGTCTCGGCGGCGGGCGCCAAGCACCGCTCCAACCTGATCGAGATGATCGAGATGATCCGCACCGCCGACCGGGTCCCGGCGCAGCGGTCCACCACGTACGAGCACCTCGTCGTCCACGACGACCCGGCCAACGACCCGGTGGACGACCGCGTCGTCTCGCACATCTCGTCCACGGCCATCGAGGGCGGCACCGCCCACCCCGAGCTGAAGATCCTCGCCGCCAACTGAGGCCCGCTTGCTGACGGTTCACTGCGACTCCCGGGGCCGCGCCCTCGCCGTGCGCGGCGAGTGGATCGCGGCCGTCGGCCCGCTGGACGACGTCCTCGCCGCCGTCGGCGAGGGCGCGCGCGTGCGGCGCTGGCCCGGCATCCTCACGCCGGGGCTGGTCAATCCGCACGGCCTTGAGCTGCTGGAGCAGGCGTACCACCCGGACCCGCGCGAGTTCGGCGAGCTGGGCGACCGCCCGCTCACCGGGGACGCGCTGGCGGCGCTGTCGATGAACGACGCGCGCTGGGGCGCCAGCGCCCGGCGCGGGGTGCAGCGGATGCTCGCGCACGGCACCGTCGCGGTGGCGGGGGAGCCCGCCCGCCCCGCCGTGGCGGCGGCCCTGCGCCGCTCCGGCCTCGCGGTGGTCGGACGGCTCGGGACACCCGGCGGCGTGCCGGCCCTCGATCCCTACGAGGCCGGAATCCCGGTGGAGTTCGCGCCCGCGCGGGAGACCGGGTCGGCGGCGCGGTTCGCCGTGTTCGACGTGGGCGACGAGGCGGAGCTGGCCGAGCGCGGGGCCGGGACGTGCGTGGCCACGGTGGTGGCGGGGCGGCTGGTGTACCGGAGCCGGTGAGTCCGGAGGCGCTCGCGGAACCGGTGGGCTCTGCCGTCTGCCTCTGCTGCACGTGGGCCGAGGACGCCGCCGCGCGGCGGGCCGAGGCTGCTGCGGTGGCGCCGTACCCCCTCCTGCCACAATGACCCCGTGACCCGCGCATCCCTGAACAAGCAGCCGCACGAAGTCGCCTCGATGTTCGACGACGTGGCGGAACGGTACGACCTCACCAACGACGTGCTGTCGCTCGGCCAGGACCGGGTGTGGCGCAGAGAGGTCGCCCGCGCCGTCGACGCCCGGCCCGCGCAGAAGGTGCTCGACCTGGCCGCCGGCACGGCCACCTCCTCCCTGCCGTTCGCCCGCACCGGCGCGTACGTCGTCCCCTGCGACTTCTCCCTCGGCATGCTGCGGGTGGGCAAGCAGAAGCACCCCTGGCTGCCGCTGACGGCGGGCGACGCGACGCGGCTGCCCTTCGCCGACGACGTCTTCGACGCGGTCACCATCTCGTTCGGGCTGCGCAACGTGCAGGACACCGACGCGGCGCTGCGCGAGATGCTGCGGGTGACCCGCCCCGGCGGGCGCGTGGTGATCTGCGAGTTCTCGCACCCGACGTGGGCGCCGTTCCGCAAGGTCTACACCGAGTACCTGATGCGGGCGCTGCCGCCCGTCGCGCGGGCCGTCTCCTCCAACCCGGACGCCTACGTGTACCTCGCCGAGTCCATCCGGGAGTGGCCCGACCAGCCCGCGCTGGCCGCACTGCTGCGCGAGGCCGGATGGTCCAGGGTGGCGTACCGGAACCTGTCCGGCGGGATCGTGGCCCTGCACCGGGGCTTCAAGGCGGGCTGAGCCTCACCCGCGGAGCCCGAGGAGCAGCACGGCGCCCGGGTCGCCCGACGCGGCCTCCCGCTCGCGGCGCAGGCCCCCCGGCGGCGTCCGGCAGCCGCGGCTCGCGCACGCCCGAGCCTCCGCCGCCCTCGCCCGGGGTCGGACCACACGGCGACCGCCGAGCCGCGCGGCGCCTCGGCGTCCGGCGGCGGGTACTGCCGTGCGACGTGGTACACGACCGGGCGGTGGAAGCCGGGTCGGTCGGGCGCGGTGAGCCGGACGCCGTGCGCGTCGGCGGCCGCACGGGCGTCCACGGCCGTCGGACCGACGAGCCCGGTCACGCGCACCTGGCGCGTCCTGGGTGTGGTGGGCACGGTCGTCACCCCCAGCGGTACGGGCGGCGTGGCCGCCGGGGAGGGCGCCGGAAGCGTCAAGTGGCTTTCCGTAGCCGAAACCGGACGAACCTCACGCGGAGTGAGCGAGGTCCAGTCGGAGTCGGTAGCAGTGGGCCGGCTGGTGCGAGTCGGGGCTCGTGAAGGTCTCGGCGAGGTGCATGCCGAGCCGCCGGGTGACCGCGATCGAGCGGTGGTTGGCGGCGCGGACCATGGCGACGACGCCGTTGACGCCACGTGCCCGCAGCCGGTCCAGCGTCATCAGCGCGGCGGCCGTGACGTACCCCTTGCCCCAGTGCTCCCGGCCGAGCCGCCAGCCGATCTCTATCTCGCCCGTCGGCCCCCAGGGCCGCTCCCAGGGCTGCGCGCCGGTGAAGCCGAGGACCCGGTCGTGCTCGTCGAGCACGGTCCACAGGCAGAAGCCCAGCTCGGCGTCGTGCCTGCGCTGGCGGGCGGTCAACTCCTCGTAGACGGACAGCTCGGCGGACCGGCCGCCGTGGAACTCCATGACGTCCGGGTGGTCGAAGACCCGGTGCCAGGCGACCGCGTCCTCGTCGGTGGGGACGCGCAGCCGTACCACGGGCAGAACTCGGTTCACTGGGCATCCCTTCGGCCGGTTGATCAATTCTGCTGAATAGACTGCCCGTGTCCAGTGCCGATCGGCACACAGATTCCGAACTTGGGGAGATCCCGCCGTGACTGACGCGTCCGAGCCCCACTCCGTACCCCTCTCCGAGAACACCGCCGATGTGATCGTCGTGGGCGCGGGCCCGGCGGGTTCCACGACGGCGTACCACCTGGCCAAGGCGGGTCTCGACGTCCTGCTGCTGGAGAAGACCGAGTTCCCGCGCGAGAAGGTCTGCGGCGACGGCCTCACGCCGCGCGCCGTCAAGCAGCTCGTGGCCATGGGCATCGACATCTCCGAGGAGGCCGGCTGGCTGCGCAACAAGGGCCTGCGCATCATCGGCGGCGGCGTCCGGCTCCAGCTGGACTGGCCGGATCTCGCCTCCTTTCCGGACTACGGGCTGGTCCGCAAGCGCGACGACTTCGACGAGCAGCTCGCCCGGCAGGCGCAGAAGGCGGGCGCCCGGCTGTACGAGCGCTGCAACGTCGGCGCCCCGATCATCGACGACCGCACCGGCCGCATCACCGGCGTGCACGCCAAGCTGGGCGAGGAGAAGCGGGAGGTGACCTTCCACGCGCCGCTCGTGGTGGCCGCCGACGGCAACTCCACCCGCCTGTCGGTGGCGATGGGCCTGCACCGCCGCGAGGACCGGCCGATGGGCGTCGCGGTGCGCACGTACTTCACCTCGCCCCGCCACGAGGACGACTACCTGGAGTCCTGGCTGGAGCTGTGGGACCGCCGGGGCCCCGGCGAGGACCGGCTGCTGCCCGGCTACGGCTGGATCTTCGGCATGGGCGACGGCACCTCCAACGTCGGCCTGGGCGTGCTGAACACCTCCAGCTCGTTCAAGGAGCTGGACTGGCGCGAGGTGCTCATGGCCTGGTGCGGGTCCATGCCCGAGGAGTGGGGCTACACCCCGGACAACATGACCGGCCCGATCCGCGGCGCCGCGCTGCCCATGGCCTTCAACCGGCAGCCGCACTACACCCGCGGGCTGCTGCTGGTCGGCGACGCCGGCGGGCTGGTGAACCCCTTCAACGGCGAGGGCATCGCCTACGCCATGGAGTCCGCGCAGCTCGCGGCCGACGTCATCGTCCAGGCGCACGCCCGGGCCACCCCGGCCCAGCGCGAGGCGGCCCTGCGGCGCTACCCGCAGGTCCTGAAGGACACCTACGGCGGCTACTACACGCTCGGCCGGGCCTTCGTGAAGCTCATCGGCAACCCGAAGGTCATGAAGCTCGCCGCCCAGCGGGGTCTCACGCACCCGATGCTGATGCGGTTCACCCTGAAGCTGCTCGCCAACCTCACCGACCCGACGGGCGGCGACGCGATGGACCGGATCATCAACGGGCTGAGCAAGGTGGCGCCGAAGGCCTGACACCGTCGCAGGCCGGCCGTACGGCGGTCACGCCCCGCCGACGGCCGCCCTGCGCGCCCCGCCGTACGGCCGGGCCTGCGCGGGCCGTGCACGGCCGTACGGCGGCCCCACGGCCGTCCCGCACGGTCGTAGGGCCGCCGTACGACGGCCAAGGGGCCGCAGCCCCGAGCGGCTGCGGCCCCTTGCTGTGCCCTTGTGGCGTTTCGTCGCCCTGGCCGACCCTCGTGTCCGGCGTCAGAGGACGCGGACCGCGCCCGACGCCGGGTAGCCCGACAGGTCCTGGATCACGACGCCCTTGGAGGGGTTCGCCGCGTCGAGGTACTGGCCGTTCCCGATGTACACGCCGACGTGGTACGCCGAGCCCTTGCCGCCCCAGTACAGGATGTCGCCCACCGCGAGGTTGGACAGGGAGACGTCCGTGCCCACCATCGACTGGTCCTGGGAGACGCGCGGGAGGTCCACGCCGACCTGGCGGAAGGCCGCCTGGACGAGGCTGGAGCAGTCCCAGGCGTTGGGGCCGGAGGCGCCCATGACGTAGGCGTCGCCCAGCTGCGCCTTGAGGAAGGCGATGACCGTCGCGACGCTGCCGCTCGCCGGCGCCGAGGCGGTCGTGACGGTGGCCGTGGCGGCGGCGGACGTGGTCGTCGTCGCGGTGAGGTCGGCCCGCTCGGCGTCGCGTGCGGCACGCTCCGCGGCGGCCCTGCGCGCGGCCTCGGCGGCCTTCTTCCGGGCCTCCGCCTTCTTCTTGGCCTCGGCGAGGTCGGCCCGGGCCTCCTTGGCCGCCTGGGCGGCCGCCGCGTCGCGCTCCGCCTCCAGCTCGTAGTTCGCGGCCGCCAGCTCCGTGGCGTCCGCGGACTGGGCGACCTGGGCGGCCAGGTCTGCCGTGAGGGTGGGCAGTTCGAGGGTCTGCGTCACCGGCTCCGCGGCGTTCGCCGCGGCCGATGCGCCGGCCACTGCCACGGTGCTGAGGATGCCACCGGCCACTCCGGCGCGCACCGCCACTGAGGGCGCGTTGCGGCGGGGCTTCCGGTGGCTTCGTATGTGAGCGGTGTGGGACATGAGACCAACCGGTATCAGGGGCTCCTCCATACCTTCAAGAAACGTGTCCTGCGCCACAGTTGTTCAATCGGTGGCCCGAAAGCCCGGTCCGTCCTTCTTTATTGACGCCGTAACGGACAATACGGACGCGGCGTCTCAGGCCCTTGATCACGGGTTTTCTTCATTACGTCCGAATTGCCCGCGACCTACCATCGGTTGGGATGGTTGGCCAAGCCCGGTTCTCAGGGGCCTCTCGTGGATGTGGCGGAGGTCACGGAACGGTTACCGAATCGGCCGCGTCCGGCCGGGCAGGCTCGGCGCACCCGCGCTCGTGAACGCGTGCACGCGTCCACACCCCGCCCCGCGCTCCCTCCGGGGTGTGAACGCGGTCCACTATCAAGCCGCCGCGTCCAGTGCCAATTTGCATGCGCCGGAACTCTCTTGATATTGAGACGTCTCCTCGAACCCGCTCGGACCTGCGCCGACGAGCGGAAATGTCACGTCTGGTGATCACTTGAGCGCTTCCCGTGCGAAGATCGCCGCTCATCCGACTTCATGATCCTTCATCAGGTGGTGGAGATCACAAACTCAGTGGGATACCCCGTGTCGCAGATCACAGAGCGGCGGGCATAAGATGCGAGGCAGTTGGGCTTGTGACCTGCTTCACATGTTCTCGATCTTGGGTCACCAGCCAGGTACCACCCGCCAGCAGTCAGTGCCGACTGAGAGGAGCGAGGAGCGGTGAACGCGTATGCGCCCATCCTCGTACTGGGAGCCCTCGGGGCAGGCTTTGCGATCTTCTCCGTGGTCATGGCCACGCTGATCGGTCCGAAGCGGTACAACCGCGCCAAGCTCGAGGCTTACGAGTGCGGAATCGAGCCGACCCCCACGCCGGCCGGCGGCGGGCGCTTCCCCATCAAGTACTACCTGACGGCGATGCTCTTCATCGTCTTCGACATCGAGATCGTCTTCCTCTACCCGTGGGCCGTCACCTTCGACGCCCTCGGTGTGTTCGGGCTCGTGGAGATGCTGCTCTTCGTGCTCACCGTCTTCGTCGCCTACGCGTACGTGTGGCGGCGCGGCGGCCTGGAATGGGACTGAGGGGCTTTACGTCATGGGACTCGAAGAAAAGCTGCCGAGCGGATTCCTGCTCACCACCGTCGAGCAGGCCGCGGGCTGGGTGCGCAAGTCGTCGGTCTTCCCCGCCACCTTCGGCCTCGCCTGCTGCGCCATCGAGATGATGACCACCGGCGCCGGCCGTTACGACCTGGCGCGCTTCGGCATGGAGGTCTTCCGCGGTTCGCCCCGCCAGGCGGACCTCATGATCGTCGCGGGCCGGGTCAGCCAGAAGATGGCGCCGGTGCTGCGGCAGGTCTACGACCAGATGCCGAATCCCAAGTGGGTGATCTCCATGGGGGTCTGCGCCTCCTCGGGCGGCATGTTCAACAACTACGCGATCGTCCAGGGCGTCGACCACATCGTGCCGGTCGACATCTACCTGCCCGGCTGCCCGCCGCGCCCCGAGATGCTGCTGGACGCCATCCTCAAGCTCCACCAGAAGATCCAGAGCTCCAAGCTCGGCGTGAACGCCGAGGAGGCGGCCCGCGAGGCGGAGGAAGCGGCGCTCAAGGCACTGCCCACGATCGAGATGAAGGGGCTGCTGCGATGAGCGAGGCGAACGGCGCCGGCGGGCCGAACCCCGAGAAGGAGCTCTCGGCCTCGAACCTCCCCGGACAGCGCGGCGACGGCGGCGAGGAGATCCGCGTCCAGCGCGGCATGTTCGGCGCGAACAACGGCGGGGACACCTCCGGCTACGGCGGCCTGGTCCGCTCCGTCCGGCTGCCCGGCCCCTCGGCCCGCCCCTACGGCGGCTGGTTCGACGAGGTCGCCGACGAGCTGGAGGGCGCCCTGGAGGAGCAGGGGCTGCTGCCGGACAACGCGATCGAGAAGACGGTCGTCGACCGCGGCGAGCTGACCTTCCACATCGAGCGCGAGCACCTGGTCCGCGTCGCCCGCACCCTGCGCGACGACCCGGCGCTGCGCTTCGAGCTGTGCACCGGTGTGAGCGGCGTGCACTACCCGAACGACAAGGGCCGCGAGCTGCACGCGGTCTACCACCTGCGCTCGATCACCCACAACCGGCTGATCCGCCTCGAGGTCAGCTGCCCGGACGGCGACCGGCACATCCCGTCGCTGGTCTCCGTGTACCCGACCAACGACTGGCACGAGCGCGAGACCTACGACTTCTTCGGGATCGTCTTCGACGGTCACCCGGCCCTGACGCGGATCATGATGCCGGACGACTGGCAGGGCTTCCCGCAGCGCAAGGACTACCCCCTCGGCGGCATCCCCGTCGAGTACAAGGGCGCCCAGATCCCGGCTCCGGACCAGCGGAGGTCGTACTCGTGAGCACTTCCCACGCCTCCCCCAGGGAGACCACCGAGGGCACCGTCTACACGGTCACCGGCGGCGACTGGGACGAAGTCGTCCAGTCCGCGGCCCGCGCCGACGACGAGCGCATCATCGTCAACATGGGCCCCCAGCACCCCTCCACCCACGGGGTGCTCCGGCTCATCCTGGAGATCGAGGGCGAGACGGTCACCGAGGCCCGCTGCGGCATCGGCTACCTGCACACCGGGATCGAGAAGAACCTCGAGTTCCGCACCTGGACGCAGGGCACCACGTTCGTGACGCGGATGGACTACCTCACGTCCTTCTTCAACGAGACCGCCTACTGTCTCGCCGTCGAGAAACTCCTCGGCATCGAGGACCAGATCACCGAGCGCGCCAAGATCGTCCGGGTGCTGCTGATGGAGCTGAACCGGCTCTCCTCGCACCTGGTCTGCATCGCCACCGGCGGCATGGAACTCGGCGCGACCACGATCATGATCTACGGCTTCCGTGATCGTGAAATGATCCTCGACATCTACGAGCTCATCACGGGCCTGCGGATGAACCACGCGTACATCCGCCCCGGCGGACTCGCCCAGGACCTGCCGCCCGGCGCGGTGGACCAGATCCGCGAGTTCGTGAAGAAGATGAAGAAGAACCTCCCGGAGTACGACAAGCTCGCCACCGGGAACCCCATCTTCAAGGCCCGCATGCAGGACATCGGCTATCTCGACCTGGCCGGCTGCATGGCCCTCGGCGCCACCGGCCCCATCCTGCGCTCCACCGGCCTGCCGCACGACCTGCGCAAGGCGCAGCCGTACTGCGACTACGAGACGTACGACTTCGACGTCCCGACCGCCGACACCTGCGACGCCTACGGTCGCTTCCTGATCCGGCTGGAGGAGATGCGCCAGTCGCTGCGGATCGTCGAGCAGTGTCTGGACCGGCTCGAGCCCGGCCCGGTCATGGTCGCCGACAAGAAGATCGCCTGGCCCGCCCAGCTCGCCCTCGGGCCGGACGGCCTCGGCAACTCCCTCGACCACATCAAGAAGATCATGGGCACCTCCATGGAGGCCCTGATCCACCACTTCAAGCTGGTCACCGAGGGCTTCCGGGTCCCGCCGGGGCAGGCGTACGCCGCGGTCGAGTCGCCCAAGGGCGAGCTGGGCGTGCACGCCGTGTCCGACGGCGGCACCCGCCCCTACCGGGTCCACTTCCGCGACCCGTCCTTCACCAACCTGCAGGCCATGGCGGCGATGTGCGAGGGCGGCCAGGTCGCCGACGTGATCGTCGCCGTCGCGTCCATCGACCCCGTGATGGGAGGCGTCGACCGGTGAGCACCTCTTCTTCCGAGCGGGGCGTCAGCCTGGGCATGCCCGAGCTGCCGGCGCCCGGCTACCCGGACGACGTCCGGGCCCGGCTGGAGCGGGACGCGCGCGCGATCATCGCCCGCTACCCCGACTCCCGCTCGGCCCTGCTGCCGATGCTGCACCTGGTGCAGTCGGAGGAGGGGTACGTCACCCGCACCGGGATGCGGTTCTGCGCGGACATGCTGGAGCTGACCACGGCCGAGGTCACCGCGGTCGCCACCTTCTACACCATGTACCGGCGCAGGCCGTCCGGCGACTACCAGGTCGGCGTCTGCACCAACACGCTGTGCGCGGTGATGGGCGGTGACGCGATCTTCGAGGCGCTCCAGGAGCACCTCGGCCTCGGCAACGGCGAGACCACCGACGACGGCAAGGTCACCCTCGAGCACATCGAGTGCAACGCCGCCTGCGACTACGCGCCGGTCGTGATGGTCAACTGGGAGTTCTTCGACAACCAGACGCCCGAGACCGTCCTGCGCCTCGTCGACGACCTGCGCGCGGGCCAACCCGTCACGCCCACCCGCGGCGCCCCGCTGTGCACCTTCAAGGAGACGGCCCGCATCCTGGCGGGCTTCCCCGACGAGCGGGAGGGCGCCGTCGCGGCGGGCGGCAGCGCCGGACCGGCCTCACTGGTGGGCCTGCGCCTGGCCAAGGGCGAGACCGCGCCCGCCCGGGTGGTCCACCCGCGCGAGGGCGGACCGCACGACGACGTACCGCCGCGCGACCGCGCCCTGTCCGAGCCGTCGCCCGGCGAGCACGCCAGCTCGCACGACGCGCCCCAGAAGACGTCGGCATCCGACCCTGCCCACCCGGCAGGCCCGACCGCCGAGGAGGGGGAGTGATGACCTTGGCACCCGAGGTGAAGGACACCAGCCCGGAGAAGCTGCTGGCACCCGTGCTGTCGGCCTTCTGGGACGAGGACGAGTCCTGGACGCTGGACGTCTACCGCAGGCACGGAGGGTACGAAGGGCTCCGCAAGGCGCTCGCGATGGCGCCCGACGACCTGATCGCCTACGTCAAGGACTCCGGGCTGCGCGGCCGCGGCGGCGCGGGATTCCCGACCGGGATGAAGTGGCAGTTCATCCCCCAGGGCGACGGCAAGCCGCACTACCTCGTCGTCAACGCCGACGAATCGGAGCCGGGCACCTGCAAGGACATCCCGCTCCTGTTCGCCAACCCGCACAGCCTGATCGAGGGCATCGTCATCGCGTGCTACGCCATCAGGTCCTCGCACGCCTTCATCTACCTGCGCGGCGAGGTCGTCCCCGTGCTGCGGCGGCTGCACTCCGCCGTGCGCGAGGCCTACGAGGCCGGCTACCTCGGCGAGAACGTCCTCGGCAGCGGACTCGACCTGGAACTCACCGTCCACGCGGGCGCGGGCGCGTACATCTGCGGTGAGGAGACCGCGCTGCTCGACTCGCTCGAAGGCCGCCGCGGCCAGCCCCGGCTGCGTCCCCCCTTCCCCGCCGTCGCGGGCCTCTACGCCTGCCCCACTGTGGTGAACAACGTCGAATCGATCGCGTCGGTTCCCGCCATCCTGAACAACGGCAAGGAATGGTTCAGGTCGATGGGCAGCGAGAAGTCCCCGGGCTTCACGCTCTACTCGCTCAGCGGCCACGTCGCCAGCCCCGGCCAGTACGAGGCCCCGCTCGGCGTCACGCTGCGCCAGCTGCTCGACATGGGCGGCGGGATGCGGCCGGGCCACCGGCTGAAGTTCTGGACGCCGGGCGGCTCCTCGACGCCCATGTTCACCGACGAGCACCTCGACGTCCCGCTCGACTACGAGGGCGTCGGCGCCGCCGGCTCCATGCTCGGCACCAAGGCCCTGCAGTGCTTCGACGAGACCACCTGCGTCGTGCGCGCCGTCACCCGCTGGACCGAGTTCTACGCCCACGAGTCCTGCGGCAAGTGCACACCGTGCCGCGAAGGCACCTACTGGCTCGTGCAGTTGCTGCGCGACATCGAGGCCGGCAAGGGCCGCATGTCCGACCTCGACAAGCTGAACGACATCGCCGACAACATCAACGGCAAGTCCTTCTGCGCCCTCGGCGACGGCGCCGCCGCGCCGATCTTCTCCTCGCTGAAGTACTTCCGCGAGGAGTACGAGCAGCACATCACCGGCCGCGGCTGCCCCTTCGACCCGGCCAAGTCGACGGCCTGGGCCGACCGTACGGAGGTGAACGCATGACCGTTCAGCAGTCCGAGAGCGGCTCCGCCGCGGGCCGGCGCTCCTCCGGAGGGGGCGAGGCCGCAGTCCCGCCCGAGGACCTCGTCACGCTGACGATCGACGGCGCCGAGATCAGCGTGCCCAAGGGCACCCTGGTCATCCGCGCCGCCGAGCAGCTCGGCATCGAGATCCCCCGCTTCTGCGACCACCCGCTCCTCGACCCGGCCGGCGCCTGCCGCCAGTGCATCGTCGAGGTCGAGGGCCAGCGCAAGCCCATGGCGTCCTGCACGATCACCTGTACGGACGGAATGGTGGTGAAGACTCAGCTCACCTCGCCGGTCGCCGAGAAGGCGCAGCACGGCGTGATGGAGCTGCTGCTCATCAACCACCCGCTGGACTGCCCGGTCTGCGACAAGGGCGGCGAGTGCCCGCTGCAGAACCAGGCCATGTCGCACGGCAACGCCGAGTCCCGCTTCGAGGGCAAGAAGCGGACCTACGAGAAGCCGGTCCCGATCTCCACGCAGGTGCTGCTCGACCGCGAGCGGTGCGTCCTGTGCGCCCGCTGCACGCGGTTCTCCAACCAGATCGCGGGCGACCCGATGATCGAGCTGCTGGAGCGGGGCGCGCTCCAGCAGGTCGGCACAGGCGAGGGCGACCCCTTCGAGTCGTACTTCTCCGGCAACACCATCCAGATCTGCCCGGTCGGCGCGCTCACCTCGGCCGCCTACCGCTTCCGCTCCCGCCCCTTCGACCTGATCTCCTCCCCGTCGGTGTGCGAACACTGCTCCGGCGGCTGCGCGACCCGCACCGACCACCGGCGCGGCAAGGTCATGCGGCGGCTCGCCGCCAACGACCCCGAGGTCAACGAGGAGTGGATCTGCGACAAGGGCCGTTTCGCCTTCCGCTACGCGCAGCAGCGGGACCGGCTGACGACGCCCCTGGTGCGCAACGCCGAGGGCGACCTCGTCCCGGCCTCCTGGCCCGAGGCGCTGCAGATCGCCGCGCAGGGCCTGCTCGCCTCGCGAGGCCGCACCGGCGTGCTGACCGGCGGCCGGCTGACCGTCGAGGACGCCTACGCCTACAGCAAGTTCGCGCGGGTGGCGCTCGACACCAACGACATCGACTTCCGCGCGCGGGTGCACAGCGGAGAGGAGGCCGACTTCCTCGCCGCCCGGGTCGCCGGACGGGGCCGCGACCTCGACGGCACCGGCGTCACGTACGCCGCCCTGGAGAAGGCGCCGGCCGTGCTGCTGGTCGGGTTCGAGTCCGAGGAGGAGGCGCCCGGCGTCTTCCTGCGGCTGCGCAAGGCCTGGCGGGCGCACGGACAGCGGGTGTTCTCGCTGGCCACGCACGCCACGCGCGGCCTGGAGAAGGCCGGCGGCACGCTGCTGCCCGCCGCGCCCGGCACCGAGACCGAGTGGCTGGACGCCCTCGCGAGCGAGGTCGGCCTGGAGGACTCCGGGGTCGCGGCGGCACAGGCGCTGCGCGGCGAGGGGGCGGTGATCGTCGTCGGCGAGCGGCTGGCCGCCGTCGCCGGCGGTCTGACCGCCGCCGTGCGGGCGGCCACCGCGACCGGCGCCCGGCTGGTGTGGATCCCGCGGCGGGCCGGGGAGCGCGGGGCGATCGAGGCCGGCGCGCTGCCCTCGCTGCTGCCGGGCGGGCGCCCGGCGACCGACCCGCGCGCCCGTGAGGAGGTCGCCGCCGTCTGGGGCGTCGCCGAACTGCCGCTGCGCTACGGCCGCGACACCGGCCAGATCATCGGCGCCGCCCTGGGCGGCGAGCTGCAGGCACTGCTGGTGGCGGGCGTGGAGGTGGCCGACCTGCCCGACCCGGCACGCGCGCGTGCCGCCCTCGCCGAGGTCGGCTTCCTGGTCTCGCTGGAGCTGCGTCCCAGCGAGGTGACCGAGCTGGCGGACGTGGTGCTGCCGGTGGCCGCGGTCGCCGAGAAGGCCGGCACCTTCCTCAACTGGGAGGGCAGGGTGCGCCTGTTCGAGCCCGCGCTCAAGCCCGACCAGATGACCCGGCGGGTCGAGCCCACCGACGCGCGGGTGCTGCAGATGCTGGCCGACGCCATGGACGTGCACCTGGGGCTGCCGGATCTGCGCACCACGCGCGCGGAGCTGGACCGGCTCGGCGCCTGGTCCGGACCCCGGGCGGCCGACCCGCTGGAGAGCGCGGGCGTGCTGCCACGGCCCGCCGCCGGGGAGGCCGTGCTCGCCGGGCACCGGCTCCTCCTCGACCTGGGCCTCCTCCAGCAGGGGGACGAGGCGCTCGCCGGCACCCGGCACGCGGCACGCGCGCGCGTGTCCGCCGCCACGGCCGCCGAGGCCGGCGTCGAGGACGGCGGCACGATCGCCGTGACCGGCGCCGCCGGCACCGTCGAACTGCCGCTTCAGATCACCGAGATGCCCGACCGCGTGGTCTGGCTCCCGCTGAACTCCGTCGGCGGCGGCGTCGCCTCCGACACCGGCGCCGTGCCCGGCTCCCTCGTCCGTATCGGTCCGGCGACGCCCGCCGACGAAGCCCTCAAGGAGGTGGAGGCATGAGCCCGTACCTCGCCGCTGCAGACCTCTCGATCTTCGGCCGCGACCCCTGGTGGCTCGTCGCGATCAAGGCGGTGTTCTGCTTCGTCTTCGTGCTGCTGTCGGTGCTGTTCGCCATCGTCTGGGAGCGCAAGGTCGTCGCCTGGATGCAGCTGCGCATCGGCCCCAACCGGCACGGCCCCTGGGGCATGCTCCAGTCGCTCCTGGACGGCATCAAGCTGATGCTGAAGGAGGACGTCGTCGTCAAGCGCGCGGACAAGATGGTCTACATCCTCGCGCCGATCATCGCGACCGTCCCGGCCTTCATGGCGATCGCGGTGATCCCCTTCGGCCCGGCCGGCAACGAGATCTCGATCTTCGGCCAGCGCACCACGATGCAGCTGACCGATCTGCCGATCGCGATGCTGTACATCCTCGCGGTCGCCTCGGTCGGCATCTACGGCATCGTGCTCGCCGGCTGGAGCTCCGGATCCACCTATCCGCTCCTCGGCGGCCTGCGGTCCTGCGCGCAGATGATCTCGTACGAGATCGCCATGGGCGCCGCCTTCGCCTCGGTGTTCCTCTACTCCGGTTCGATGTCGACCACGGCGATCGTCGAGGCGCAGGCCGACCGCTGGTACGTCGTGCTGCTGCCGGTCTCCTTCCTGATCTACATCGTGACCATGGTGGGCGAGACGAACCGGGCCCCGTTCGACATGCCGGAGTCCGAGGGCGACCTGGTCGGCGGGTTCAACACCGAGTACTCGTCGATCAAGTTCGCTCTGTTCATGCTCGCGGAGTACGCGAACATGATCACCGTCTCGGCGGTGTCCGTGACCCTGTTCCTGGGCGGCTGGCGGGCGCCGTGGCCGGTCAGCACCTTCTGGGAGGGCGCCAACCACGGCTGGTGGCCGCTGCTGTGGTTCCTGCTCAAGGTGCAGCTGCTGCTGTTCCTGTTCGTCTGGCTGCGCGGCTCGCTGCCCCGCGTCCGCTACGACCAGCTGATGAAGCTCGGCTGGAAGGTCCTCATCCCGGTCTCCCTGGCCTGGCTGATGATGGTCGCGACCGTGCGGGCCCTGCGCAACGAGAACTACGAATTCACCGACATCGCCCTCTACGTCGGCGGCGGTGTGCTCGCCCTGCTGCTCCTCTCGTTCGTCGCGGACTTCTTCCGCGAGCGCGACAAGCCCGCCGCCGAACCGCCGGGGCGGACCGAGGAGTTCGACCCGACGGCGGGCGGATTCCCCGTGCCGCCGCTGCCCGGACAGGAGCTGCCGCCGGTGCCGCGGCGCCCCTCGCGCCGGGAGCGGGAGCTGATTGTCAGTGGCGGGCCCGATACTCACAGTGACGGATCTTTGGGCGGATCTACGGATGGAAAGGAGGCGTCCGATGGCTGAGGAGCCGAAGGAGGCCGGGCAGACCAAGCCCGGTTTCCTCAACCCCGCCGCCGGCTTCGGCGTGACCTTCAAGGCCATGTTCAAGAAGCGGCTGACCGAGCAGTACCCGGAGCAGCAGAAGACCACGGCCCCGCGGTTCCACGGACGGCACCAGCTCAACCGCCATCCGGACGGCCTGGAGAAGTGCGTCGGCTGCGAGCTGTGCGCCTGGGCCTGCCCCGCCGACGCCATCTACGTGGAGGGCGCGGACAACACCGACGAGGAGCGCTACTCGCCGGGCGAGCGGTACGGCCGCGTCTACCAGATCAACTACGCCCGCTGCATCCTGTGCGGACTGTGCATCGAGGCGTGCCCCACGCGCGCGCTGACCATGACCAACGAGTTCGAGCTGGCCGACTCCAGCCGCGCCAACCTCATCTACACCAAGGAGCAGCTGCTCGCCGGCCTCGAGGACGGCATGGTCGACACGCCCCACGCCATCCACCCGGGCACGGACGAACAGGACTACTACCGCGGCCTGGTGACGGAGGCCGCGCCGGGCACGGAGCGGCAGGTCGCCGTCTCCAAGGGCGAGACCGTGCAGGAGGCGGACTCGACCTTCGGGGAGAGCGAGCCGGCGTCGGAGAAGGTGATCGGCCGATGACCGCGCAACTCGCCGCCTACTCCACCTCCACCGGAGAGGCCGTCCAGTTCTGGATCCTCGGCACCGTCGCGGTGATCGGCGCCCTGTGCACCGTCTTCATGCGGCGGGCCGTGCACAGCGCGCTCTGTCTCGCCGGCACCATGATCGTGCTGGCGGTGTTCTACCTCGCCAACGGCGCCTACTTCCTGGGCATCGTGCAGATCGTCGTCTACACCGGCGCGATCATGATGCTGTTCCTGTTCGTGGTGATGCTCGTCGGCGTCACCGCCGCGGACTCGCTGAAGGAGACCATCAAGGGCCAGCGCTGGCTGGCCCTGCTGTGCGGGCTCGGCTTCGGCGTCCTGCTGGTCGGCGGCATCGGCAACGCCTCCCTCACGGAGTTCAACGGCACCGGCCAGGCCAACGCGGGCGGCAACGTCGAGGGCCTGGCCGCCCTCATCTTCACCAAGTACGTCTTCGCCTTCGAACTGACCGGCGCCCTGCTGATCACGGCCGCCGTCGGCGCCATGGTGCTCACCCACCGCGAGCGCACCGAGCGCGCGAAGACCCAGCGCGAGCTGGCCGAGCAGCGCGTCCGCGAGGGCAAGCAGCTTCCGCCGCTGCCCGCGCCCGGCGTCTACGCCCGGCACAACGCGGTCGACATCGCCGGTCTGCTGCCCGACGGCACCCCGTCCGAGCTGACGGTCAACAAGACGCTGCGCGAGCGCGGCCAGATCCGCGACGTGTCCACCGAGGCGCTGAACGACCTACGGGCGCTGGAGCAGCGCGCGGAGGAACGCCTGGAGCGCAAGGCGATCGAGCCGCCGCACTTCCGGCGGACCGAGGAGGCGTCGAAGTGAACCCCGTCAACTACCTGTATCTCGCGGCCCTGCTGTTCACGATCGGCGCGACCGGCGTGCTGATCAGGCGGAACGCCATCGTGCTGTTCATGTGCGTGGAGCTGATGCTCAACGCCTGCAACCTCGCCTTCGTCGCCTTCTCCCGGATGCACGGCAACCTGGACGGCCAGATCATCGCGTTCTTCACGATGGTCGTCGCCGCGGCGGAGGTCGTGGTCGGGCTGGCGATCATCGTGTCGCTGTTCCGTTCCCGCCACTCGGCCTCGGTCGACGACGCCAGCCTGATGAAGCTGTAAGGGGTCGGAAGAATCGTGGAGAACCTGATTGCGCTGCTGATCGCGGCGCCCTTGCTCGGAGCGGTCGTCCTGCTGTGCGGTGGCCGGCGGCTGGACGCCGTCGGCCACTGGATCGGCACGCTCCTCGCCGCCGTCTCCTTCGCCCTCGGCGTCGTCCTCTTCGCCGACCTGCTGGGCAAGGACGCCGAGCACCGGACGGTCACGAAGCACCTGTTCAGCTGGATCCCGGTCGAGGGCTTCCAGGCCGACGCGGCCCTGCGCCTCGACCAGCTGTCCATGACGTTCGTGCTGCTGATCACCGGCGTCGGCTCGCTCATCCACGTGTACTCGATCGGGTACATGGAGCACGACGAGCGGCGCCGCCGCTTCTTCGGCTATCTCAACCTGTTCCTCGCGGCGATGCTGGTCCTCGTCCTCGCCGACAACTACCTGCTGCTGTACGTCGGCTGGGAGGGCGTGGGTCTCGCCTCCTACCTGCTGATCGGCTTCTGGCAGCACAAGCCCAGCGCCGCCACCGCCGCCAAGAAGGCCTTCCTGGTCAACCGCGTCGGCGACGTCGGTCTGTCGATCGCGATCATGCTGATGTTCACCACCTTCGGCACCTTCGCCTTCGGGCCGGTGCTCGACGGCGTGGGGGAGACCTCGGAGGGCACGCTCACCGCGATCGGCCTGATGCTGCTGCTCGCCGCCTGCGGCAAGTCCGCCCAGGTGCCGCTGCAGTCCTGGCTCGGGGACGCGATGGAGGGCCCGACCCCGGTCTCGGCCCTCATCCACGCGGCGACCATGGTGACGGCCGGCGTGTATCTGATCGTCCGCTCCGGGGCGATCTTCAACGCTGCGCCGGACGCCCAGCTCGTGGTGACCATCGTCGGCGCGGTCACGCTGCTGTTCGGTGCGATCGTCGGTTGTGCGAAGGACGACATCAAGAAGGCGCTGGCCGGCTCGACGATGTCGCAGATCGGGTACATGGTGCTGGCCGCGGGCCTCGGCCCGATCGGCTACATCTTCGCGATCATGCACCTGGTGACGCACGGCTTCTTCAAGGCCGGGCTGTTCCTCGGCGCCGGCTCGGTCATGCACGGCATGAACGACGAGGTCGACATGCGCAAGTACGGCGGCCTGCGCAAGTACATGCCGATCACGTTCATCACCTTCGGCCTCGGCTACCTCGCGATCATCGGCTTCCCGTTCCTGTCCGGCTTCTACACCAAGGACAAGATCATCGAGGCGGCGTTCGCGAAGGGCGGCGCGGAGGGCTGGATCCTCGGCGGCTGCGCGCTGCTGGGCGCGGCCATCACCGCGTTCTACATGACCCGCGTGATGCTGATGACGTTCTTCGGCGAGGAGCGCTGGCGCCACCGGCCGACCCCCTCGCCGGAGGCGCCGAGCGCCGAACCCGCGGCCGAGCACCACGGCGCGCACGCCGAGCCGCACCCGCACGAGTCGCCCAAGGTGATGACCATCCCCATGATCGTGCTCGCGGTCGGATCGGTCTTCGGAGGCATGTTCTTCAGCATCGGCGACCGCTTCGTGCACTGGCTGGAGCCGGTCACCGGCCACCCGGACCACGGACACCCGCCGCTCAGCGCCCTCACGGTCACGCTGTGCACGGTCGCCGTGATGGTCCTCGGCGTCGGCCTGGCCTACCTCCAGTACGGCCGCCGCCCGATCCCGGTCGTCGCCCCGCGCGGGTCGCTGCTCACCCGGGCCGCCCGCCGCGACCTGCTCCAGGACGACTTCAACCACGTCGTCCTGGTCCGCGGCGGCGAGCACCTCACGCGCTCCCTGGTGTACGTCGACCACACCCTGGTCGACGGAGTGGTCAACGGCACGGCGGCCTCGGTCGGCGGCCTGTCCGGGCGGATGCGCAGGCTGCAGAACGGCTTCGCGCGGTCGTACGCGGTCTCGATGTTCGGCGGTGCGGCGGTCCTCGTCGCCGCGACCCTGCTGATGAGGGCGGTCTGATACCGATGTCCTTTCCTCTGCTGACAGCGACGGCGGTGCTCCCGGCGGTGGGGGCCATCGCCACGGCCGCCGTGCCGGCCGCGCGGCGCACCGCCGCCAAGTGGCTGGCCCTGCTGGTCTCGCTCGCCACGCTCGCCCTCGCCGTGGCGGTCCTGGTCCGCTTCGACCCCGACGGCGCCCGCTACCAGCTCACCGAGTCGCACTCCTGGATCGCGGAGTTCGGCGTCCGGTACGAGCTGGGCGTGGACGGCATCGCGGTGGCGCTGATCGCGCTGACCGCCCTGCTGATCCCGTTCATCATCCTGGCCGGCTGGCACGACGCCGACCCGCTGGAGACCGGCAGCAACCGGTGGCGGCCCACGCAGGGCTTCTTCGCCCTGATCCTGGCCGTCGAGGCGATGGTGATCATCTCCTTCGAGGCCACCGACGTCTTCCTCTTCTACATCTTCTTCGAAGCCATGCTGATCCCGATGTACTTCCTCATCGGCGGCTTCGGGGACCGTGCCCACGAGCACGGCGAGAAGGCGGCCTCGACCCAGCGGTCGTACGCGGCCGTGAAGTTCCTGCTGTACAACCTGGCCGGCGGTCTGATCATGCTGGCCGCGGTGATCGGCCTGTACGTGGCCGCCGGGAGCTTCTCGCTCCAGGAGATCGCCGAGGCGCGGGCGAGCGGCTCGCTGGAGATGGCGACGAACACCGAACGCTGGCTGTTCCTCGGCTTCTTCTTCGCCTTCGCGGTCAAGGCCCCGTTGTGGCCGCTGCACACCTGGCTGCCCAACGCCATGGGGGAGGCCACCGCCCCGGTCGCCGTCCTGATCACGGCGGTCGTGGACAAGGTCGGCACCTTCGCGATGCTCCGCTTCTGCCTCGGGCTGTTCCCGGAGGCGTCGGAGTGGGCGACGCCGGTCGTCCTGGTGCTGGCCCTGATCAGCATCATCTACGGGGCGCTGCTCGCGGTCGGCCAGCGCGACATCAAGCGCCTGGTGGCGTACGCGTCGATCTCGCACTTCGGCTTCATCATCATGGGCATCTTCGCGATGACCAGCCAGGGCCACTCCGGCGCGACGCTCTACATGGTCAACCACGGGATCTCGACGGCCGCGCTGATGCTGGTGGCGGGCTTCCTGATCTCGCGGCGCGGCTCGCGGCTCATCGCCGACTACGGCGGTGTGCAGAAGGTCGCCCCGGTGCTCGCCGGCACCTTCCTGATCGGCGGCCTCGCCACCCTGTCGCTGCCGGGGCTCGCGCCGTTCGTCAGCGAGTTCCTGGTCCTGGTCGGCACCTTCGCGCGCTACCCGGTGATCGGCATCATCGCCACCCTCGGCATCGTCCTCGCCGCGCTCTACACCCTCGTCCTCTACCAGCGGACGATGACGGGCCCGGTGAAGGCGGAGGTCGCCACGATGCCGGACCTGCGGGTGCGCGAACTGGTGGTGGTGGCGCCGCTGATCGTGCTGCTGGTCTTCCTGGGCGTCTACCCGAAGCCCGTCACGGACATCGTGAACCCGGCCGTGAAGCACACCATGTCCGACGTCGACAAGAAGGACCCGGAACCCGACGTGGAGGCGGCCAAGTGAGCACAACAGCCGTCCACAGCCTGTGGACAACCGCGGCCGACCCGATCTCGAAGATCGACGCGCCGAAGATCGAATACGGGCAGCTGTCGCCCATCCTGATCGTGCTGGGCGCGGCGATCGTCGGGGTGCTCGTCGAGGCGTTCGTGCCGCGCAAGTCCCGGTACTACGCCCAGATGTTCGTCTGCGTCGTCGGCCTCGCCGCCGCCTTCGCGGGCACCGTCGCCCTCGCGGCGGACGGGTACGGCACCACCAAGGCCCGCATCGCCGCGATGGGCGCCATCGCGGTCGACGGACCGGCCCTGTTCCTCCAGGGCACCATTCTGCTGGCCGCGCTGGTCAGCCTGTTCACCTTCGCCGAGCGGCGCCTCGACCCCGCGGCGCACGGCAACCGGGTCGACTCCTTCGCCGCCCAGGCCGCCTCCGTGCCGGGCAGCGACAGCGAGAAGGCCGCGGTCAGGGCCGGGTTCGCCACCACCGAGGTGTTCCCGCTGCTGCTGTTCGCGGTCGCCGGCATGCTGCTCTTCCCGGCGGCGAACGACCTGCTGACGCTGTTCGTGGCGCTGGAGGTCTTCTCCCTGCCGCTGTACCTGATGTGCGCGCTGGCCCGGCGCAAGCGGCTGATGTCGCAGGAGGCCGCGGTCAAGTACTTCCTGCTCGGTGCGTTCGCCTCCGCGTTCACGCTGTTCGGCATCGCCCTGCTGTACGGCTACTCGGGCTCGATGTCGTATGCGACGATCGCGCGGGTCGTCGACGGCACGGTCCCGGAGGTCACCCCGGCGCTCGCCAACACCATGGGCAACGACGCGCTGCTGCTGCTCGGGGCGGCGCTGATCGTGATGGGCCTGCTGTTCAAGGTCGGCGCGGTGCCGTTCCACATGTGGACGCCGGACGTCTACCAGGGCGCGCCGACGCCGGTCACCGGCTTCATGGCGGCGGCGACCAAGGTGGCCGCCTTCGGCGCGCTCCTGCGCATCCTGTACGTGGTGCTGCCGGGGCTGCGCTGGGACTGGCGGCCGGTGATGTGGGGCGTGGCGATCGTCACCATGCTGGGCGGCGCGATCATCGCCATCACCCAGACCGACATCAAACGGCTCCTGGCCTACTCGTCGATCGCGCACGCGGGCTTCATCCTCGCCGGCGTCATCGCCACCACGCCCGAGGGCGTCTCGTCCGTCCTCTTCTACCTGGCCGCGTACTCGTTCGTGACGATCGGCGCGTTCGCGGTGGTCACGCTGGTGCGGGACGCGGGCGGCGAGGCGACGCACCTGTCCAAGTGGGCCGGGCTCGGCCGCCGGTCGCCCCTGGTGGCGGCGGTGTTCGCGGTCTTCCTGCTGGCCTTCGCGGGCATTCCGCTCACGTCCGGCTTCGCGGGCAAGTTCGCCGTGTTCAAGGCGGCGGCGGAGGGCGGCGCGGGCCCGCTGGTCGTGGTCGGCGTGATCTCCTCGGCGATCGCGGCGTTCTTCTACATCCGCGTCATCGTCCTGATGTTCTTCAGCGAACCGCGGCCCGAGGGCCCGACGGTCGCGGTCCCGTCCCCGCTGACGGTGACGGCGATCGGGGTGGGCGTCGCGGTCACGCTGGTGCTGGGCGTGGCGCCGCAGTACTTCCTGGAACTGGCGGGCGACGCGGGGGTGTTCGTGCGCTGATCCGCTGCGCGCCGATGCGGCGACGGCCCGGCGCCCCGCGTGAGCGGGGCGCCGGGCCGTCGCCGTACGGGCTCACCCGTTCTCGTCGCGCCGGGTCCTGATCGCGATGAGGTACACGTCGACGGGGGAAAAGGGGGCGGCGACCTTCCTCGACGTGCGCGCGAGTGGAACACCCGCACACGTGTGACCGATCGTCGTGTTCTTGCCGGCTTTCCCGGAGGCGGGTCTGTGGACAACTTCCGGGCCTGTCGGTGCGGACGCCTATCGTGGACGCAGTGGTCGAGACGCGACGTACGGGGGGCCGGCGATGGGCGGGACGGGCGGGATCGGTGCGATGACAGCGGTAGCCGAGAGCGAGGCGGTGGCCACGCTGCGCAAGGTCTTCGGGTACGAGGCCTTCCGCGGCGAGCAGGAAGCGGTCGTCGAGCATGTGGTGGCCGGCGGCGACGCCGTCGTCCTGATGCCGACCGGCGCCGGAAAGTCGCTGTGCTACCAGATCCCGGCCCTGGTCAGACCGGGCACGGGCGTCGTCGTCTCGCCGCTCATCGCCCTGATGCAGGACCAGGTGGACGCGCTGCGGGCGCTCGGCGTGCGCGCCGGGTTCATGAACTCCACGCAGGACTTCGACGAGCGGCGGACGGTGGAGGCGGAGTTCCTCGCCGGGGAGCTGGACGTCGTCTACCTCGCTCCGGAACGGCTGCGGCTGGAGTCCACGCTGGACCTCCTCTCCCGCGGCAAGATCTCCGTCTTCGCCATCGACGAGGCGCACTGCGTGTCCCAGTGGGGCCACGACTTCCGCCCCGACTATCTCGCGCTGTCCCTGCTCGGCGAGCGCTGGCCCGACGTCCCGCGGATCGCGCTCACGGCGACGGCCACCCGTGCGACCCACCAGGAGATCACCCAGCGGCTGAACATGCCGCGCGCCCGGCACTTCGTGGCCAGCTTCGACCGGCCCAACATCCAGTACCGCATCGTCCCCAAGGCCGACCCCAAGAAGCAGCTGCTCTCGTTCCTCCGCGAGGAGCACCCCGGCGACGCGGGCATCGTGTACTGCCTGTCCCGCAACTCCGTGGAGAAGACGGCCGAGTTCCTCAGCAGGAACGGCATCGAGGCGGTCCCGTACCACGCCGGTCTGGACGCGGGCACCCGCGCCGCGCACCAGTCCCGGTTCCTGCGGGAGGAGGGCCTGGTCGTGGTGGCGACCATCGCCTTCGGCATGGGCATCGACAAGCCGGACGTCCGCTTCGTCGCCCACCTCGACCTGCCCAAGTCCGTCGAGGGCTACTACCAGGAGACCGGCCGCGCCGGCCGCGACGGACTGCCGTCCACGGCGTGGATGGCGTACGGGCTGGGCGACGTCATCCAGCAGCGCAAGCTGATCCAGTCCGGCGAGGGCGACGAGGCGTTCCGGCGCCGGGCGCAGGCCCACCTCGACGCGATGCTCGCGCTGTGCGAGACCGCCCAGTGCCGCCGGGCCCGGCTGCTCGCCTACTTCGGCCAGGACCCCGAGCGGGAGGCCTGCGGCAACTGCGACACGTGCCTGACCCCGCCGGAGACCTGGGACGGCACGGTCGCGGCGCAGAAGGTGCTGTCGACGGTGGTGCGGCTCCAGCGGGAGCGGGGGCAGAAGTTCGGCGCGGTGCAGATCGTCGACATCCTGCTCGGCAAGCGGACCGCCAAGGTGATCCAGTTCGACCACGACCAGCTGTCCGTGTTCGGCATCGGGCAGGAGCTGACCGAGGGCGAGTGGCGGGGCGTCATCCGGCAGCTGCTGGCCCAGGGGCTGCTCGCGGTCGAGGGGGAGTACGGGACGCTGGTGCTGACCGAGGCCAGCGGCGCGGTCCTGCGGCGCGAGCGGGAGGTGCCGCTGCGCAAGGAGCCGAAGAAGCCGGTGGCGGCGAAGGCGTCGGGTTCCTCGTCCGGGCGGGGCGAGCGCAAGGCCAAGGCAGCGGTGGCCGAGCTGCCCGAGGAACTGCTCCCCGCCTTCGAGGCCCTGCGCGCCTGGCGTGCGGAGCAGGCCCGGGAGCAGGGCGTCCCGGCGTACGTGATCTTCCATGACGCCACGCTGAGGGAGATCGCCACGGTCTGGCCCACGTCGGTCGCGCAGCTCGGCGGGATCAGCGGGGTCGGCGAGAAGAAGCTGGCGACCTACGGGGAGGGCGTGGTGGCGGTGCTGGCCTCGCTGAGCGGGGGCGGCGGCGGTGCGGAGCCCGGACGGGAGTGGGAGTCGGACCCGGAGCCCGACCTGGAGCCCGCCCCGGAGCCCGAGCCCGAGGACTGGGCGTAGGCGGGCGGGGGCGCGCGCTCTTTCAGCCCAGTGCCGTCAGCCCCGGGGCGAAGGTGATCAGCAGGGGCAGCAGAGGGGCCAGGCCGGCGACCGTGGTGGTGAGGGCGCGGTGCCGCCGGTCCAGCCGGGGCGGCGGGGCCAGCAGGCGGTCCACACGTTCGCCCAGCAGCCGGCGGCTGGAGGCGCAGGACAGCACGCCCCGGTGCTGGTTCAGCTCGATCAGGGCCAACGCGGTGGTCAGGTGGCCGCAGCGGCGGGAGGCCGTGTCGTCGGCGGCGAGTTCGACCAGCCGGCGCGTCTGGTCGCAGAAGTGGGCGAAGAGCGGGACCCGGGGGAAGCCGGTGGCGAGGGCGGTGGACAGATGCAGCAGCCAGTCGTGGCGGGCGCGGGCGTGGCCGCGCTCATGGGTGAGGACCGCGTCCAGCTGGTGGTCGGTGAGGCGGTGCAGCGCCCCGGTGGTGACGACCAGCTGGGAAGGGTGGCCGGGCATCCACCAGGCGTCCGGGTACTCGTCCTCCAGCACGAGCAGCGGGCCGCGGGAGGCCGGCAGCCCGGCGGGCAGGTCGGGGGCGCGTTCCCGCAGGTGCGCGCGGGCCCGGCCGCGGCGGCGGCGGGCCTCGGCCAGCTCGCGGGTGAGCATCGCCGTCGTCCAGGCGGCGCCGCAGGCCAGCAGCAGGGTGAGGGCAGCAGCCCAGGCCGGGGCGGCGGACAGGTCGTAGGCGGCGGTGACGGCGGGCGGCGCGGGCGCGAAGACATGGTCGCGCACGGTCTGGAAGAGGGCCGCCGCGCCCAGGACGAGCGCGGCCAGGCAGCACAGCAGGACGGTGGCGACCAGGCACTGCCACACCCACAGCCCGACCACGGGTTCGCGTTCGGTCCACGCGGCCCGGGTCAGGGCGCGGGGGGCCGGTACGGCGGCCGTCAGGGCGAGGAGGCTCAGCAGGAGCAGGCAGACGGTCATGCCACGGGCTCCGGATCCTGGTCGGGAGTGGGGCGGCTGCGGTGCGGGGCGGTGCGCGCGACGAGGCGGTGCGGCGCCGCGCGCGACGCTCCGGCGTGCACCGTACGCCGCCAGTATGACGGCGACGGGCCGCCGGAGTCAGGGGTGCGGCGCCACCTCGTCCCGGGCGGCGCCGCCCAACCCCGTGGAGCGCCCGCGAGGTTCAGCCGGCCGCGACGACGCGCCCCGTCACCTCCCCGAGGCCCACGCGGGCGCCGTCCGCCCCCGGGGCCCAGGCCGTGAGGGTGACGACGTCGCCGTCCTCCAGGAAGGTCCGCCTGCCGTCGGGGAGTTCGAGCGGGTCCCGCCCGTTCCAGGTCAGCTCCAGCAGCGAGCCGCGCTGACGCTCCTCGGGCCCGCTGACCGTGCCGGAGCCGTAGAGGTCGCCGGTGCGCAGGGAGGCGCCGTTGACGGTCATGTGGGCGAGCTGCTGGGCCGCGGTCCAGTACATGGTGGAGAACGGGGGTTCCGAGACGACGTGGCCGTTGACGGCGACCGAGATCCGCAGGTCGTAGCCGCCGGGCTCCTCGTCGCCGTCGTCCAGGTACGGCAGCAGGGGGTGCGTCCGCCGCGGCGGGGCCACGCGCGCCGCGTCCAGCGCGTCCAGCGGGGTGATCCACGCCGACACGGAGGTGGCGAAGGACTTGCCGAGGAACGGGCCGAGGGGGACGTACTCCCAGGCCTGGATGTCCCGTGCGCTCCAGTCGTTGAGGAGGCACAGGCCGAAGACGTGCTCGCGGAAGGCCGACAGCGGCACCGGCGTGCCCATCGGGGAGGGCGTCCCGACGACGAAGCCGACCTCCGCCTCGATGTCCAGCCGGACGGACGGGCCGAACACGGGCGCCGCGTCGGACGGGGCCTTGCGCTGGCCGGCGGGGCGGACGACGTCGGTGCCGGAGACGACGACCGTGCCGGAGCGGCCGTGGTAACCGATCGGCAGATGCTTCCAGTTGGGGGTGAGCGAGTCGGCGGCGTCGGGGCGGAACATCCGGCCGACGTTGCGGGCGTGGTTCTCGGAGGCGTAGAAGTCGACGTAGTCCGCGACCTCGAAGGGCAGATGCAGGGTCACCGAGGACAGGGGGTGCAGCAGGGGGGCGACGGTCTCGCGGTGGGAGGGCACCGTCACCCAGGCGGTCAGCGCGCGCCGCACGTCCGACCAGGCGGTGCGGCCGGCCGCGAGCAGCGGGTTCAGGGTCGGCCGGGCGAGCAGGTCGGCGTACGGGGAACCGAGCGCCAGAGCCGCCGCGCCCGCGTCGAGGACGTGATCGCCGAGGCGGACGCCGACCCGGCGCTCGGCGGACTCGGGGGAGCCCGTGGCGTCGGTGAGCGAGAAGACGCCGTACGGAAGGTTGTGCGGGCCGAAGGGGTCGCCCTCGGGGAGATCGAAGGGGGGCATGGGGTGCTGCCTCACTTTCGTACGCGCGGACCGGGTAGTCGCCGCACACGTTACGGCCGGGGCGGCCCTCTTGGGCAGCGTCCCCCGCGGGCCCGTTCCGCCGTGTCGTGAAGGCGCCCGGAACCAGGGCCGGTTGACGTCGGAGACGGTGAACGGGGTGGTGAACGGACCCGGCCGGATGTCCGTATTCTCTGATCATGGCCGCACCCCTCGCGCGCACCACCGCACCCGCCGCGCACTCCGCCCCCGCGCCGCACACCGCCCCCTCGGCGGACCCCGGCGCGTACTCGCTCATCGCCACCGATCTGGACGGCACGCTGCTGCGCGGCGACGACACGGTCTCCGACCGGACCCTCGCCGCCCTCGGGCGGGCCGTGGGGGCAGGCGCCCGCCACCTCGTGGTGACCGGCCGCCCGGCGCCCCGGGTGCGCCCGCTGCTGGAGCGACTCGGGAACAGGGGGATCGCGGTGTGCGGGCAGGGCGCGCAGGTGTACGACGCCGGGGCGGACCGCCTGCTGTGGTCGGTCACCCTGGACCGGGAACTGGCGGAGACCGCGCTCGGCAAGATCGAGGCCGAGCTGGGGGAGGTGTACGCCGCCGTCGACCAGGACGGCGTGGACGGGCTGACCCTCATCGAGCCGGGTTACCGGATGCCGCACCCCACGCTGCCCGCCGTACGGGTCGGCCGGCGCGCCGACCTGTGGAGCGAGCCGATCAGCAAGGTGCTGCTGCGCCACCCCGGCCTGACGGACGACGAGCTGGCGACGGTGGCCCGGGCGGCGGTCGGCTCGCTCGCGACCGTCACCATGTCCGGGCCGGGAACGGTGGAGATGCAGCCGTGCGGCGTGACCAAGGCGACCGGCCTGGCGATCGCGGCCCAGCACCTCGACGCACGCCCCGCGCAGACCATCGCCTTCGGGGACATGCCCAACGACATCCCCATGTTCGACTGGGCCGCGCACGGCGTCGCCATGGCCAACGCCCACCCCGAGCTGAAGGCGGTCGCCGACGAGGTCACCACGTCGAACGAGGACGACGGCGTGGCCGTCGTCCTCGAACGTCTGTGGGCGGGGACCCCGTGAGGGGACGGGGCGCGGGCCCTGAGAGGGGGGTGGGCTCAGTAGGCGCCGAACACGTTGTCGATCGAGCCGTAGCGGTCGGCCGCGTAGTTGCAGGCGGCGGTGATGTTGGAGACCGGGTTGTACGGGTCGTAGGCGGTGCCGGGCACGTGGTAGGCGGCGAAGGTCGGGTCGATCACCTGGAGCAGGCCCTTGGAGGGCGTGCCCTTGGCGGCGTTGGAGTCCCAGTTGTTGATCGCCCACGGGTTGCCGGACGACTCGCGCATGACATTGCGGTGGATGCCGTTGTAGGTGCCGGGGATGCCGTGCTGGGCCATGATCGCGAGCGACTGGCGGATCCAGCCGTCGAGGTTGTTGGTGTACGCGGCGGTGGTGGCGGTCGTCGCGGCCGGGGCGGCCGCCGGGGCCGCCGAGGCGCCGCTCGCGCCGACGAGCGGCAGGGCGAGCACGGCCGCGCCGGTGCCGGCGACGGCGAGCTTGCGGGCGAGGCGGCGGGCGGTGCGGGTGGTCAGGGCACGGCTGTGCTGACGGCTTGCGGGCATGTCGAAATGTCCTCTCCGTCGCCTGCGAGGTGAGCTGTCGGGTTCGGGCTGGGAGGTGCCCGGCCGCGCGCCGGAACGCGCGGCTTCACCCCGAGCCGGTCCGGCGTCGTGCCGGCCCGGCGACTTACCTGGGTCCCCCGCTCCTGCCGTGCGAGTGGTCGTTGGTGGTGTGCGGGCGGTGGCAGGACTCGGCGTCCGCCCGACAGGCCGGGAACGTATGCGAGGGAACATGCCGGGAACAAGCGGCGGAGTCACACCACGGGCGATTTGATCTCTGTCCGGCGGGTTTGGCGCACTTGATCCTTTGTCGCCAGGGAGGTCAAATGGCCTGCGGTTCAAGGGGTGTCGCGTGTGGCGCAGGTGAATTCCGCGGGTACGGGGACGTGAGTGACCTCACGGTCGCGTGCAAGTCAGGCAAAACGGGCAAATGCGGCTAAGGGGTTATCAAATCGTCGCGGCGGGAGTGGGCTTGCCGGAGTGGGCGGGGGCGGGTGTCGCGGCGATTCGGGGAGAGTGCGAAACCGGACGAAACGGTGCGAAATAATCCCCGCTGGGTGGTCAGAAACCCGCCAGTCATGATCCGATACCGGCCGAGCCGTAACGCCGGGCGCTGGCGGTGATCGAAACGTGACCGGATACGCTGACTTGAGTGAAGGCAGCGACGTATCGACAAACCGTGTAATCCCCAGTAGACACCAGCAGACAGGAGACCCCTCGTGACCGTCGTCGGGCCGTTCGGGCTGAGCGTGCGGGACCAGGCTCTGGAAGCCGATGTCCACGCCGGATTGACGGCTGTCGAGGAGGGACTGCTCGAGGCCACCAAGAGCGAGGTCCCCTTCATCACCGATGCCGCGCAGCACCTGGTGCGGGCCGGCGGGAAGCGGTTCCGTCCGCTGCTGGTGATGCTCGCCGCGCAGTTCGGCGACCCCTACGCGCCCGGCGTGGTGCCCTCCGCAGTGGTCGTGGAGCTGACGCACCTCGCGACGCTGTACCACGACGACGTGATGGACGAGGCGGACGTGCGGCGCGGGGTGCCCAGCGCGAACACCCGCTTCGGCAACTCGGTCGCGGTGCTCACCGGCGACTTCCTCTTCGCGCGCGCGTCGCACATCCTGGCCGACCTCGGACCGGAGGCGGTGCGGGTCCAGGCGGAGGCGTTCGAGCGGCTGGTCACGGGGCAGATCCTGGAGACGGCCGGACCGTCGGACGGCCGCGACCCGGTCGAGCACTACCTGGACGTGCTGTCCGGCAAGACGGGCTCCCTGGTCGCCGTCGCCTGCCGCTTCGGCGCGATGATGTCCGGCGCCGACGAGTCGGTCGTGGACGTCCTCACCCAGTACGGCGAGCGCCTCGGCGTCGCCTTCCAGCTCGCCGACGACGTGCTGGACATCGCCTCCGACTCCCACGAGTCCGGCAAGACGCCCGGCACCGACCTGCGCGAGGGCATCGCCACGCTGCCGGTGCTCCGGCTGCGCGAGCGGGCGGCCCGGCTCGGGCTCCCCGAGGACCTCGCCCTGTGCGAACTGCTCGACTCCGACCTCACCGACGACGACCGGCACGCCGAGGCGCTCGCCGCCTTCCGCCGCCACCCCGCGCTGGAACACGCCCGGCGCGACACCATCCGCTACGTCGAGGCCGCACGCGCGGCGCTCGCCCCGCTGCGGGAGTGCGACGCCAAGGCGGCGCTGGAGGAGATGTGCGACGCGGTGGTCCACCGCGCCGGTTAGCCGCCCGTCGCGGCGCGGCCCCACGGGTCCGGTCGCCGGCTGTCGTACCGCAGCTTCGGGGGTCCGGTCGGTCGGCCGTCGCGGCGCGGACTCACAGGTCCGTTGACTGCCCGTCGCACCCCACCCCTACGGGGCGGGGGAGAAACCGCCCTGTCCCGTCATACCGCAGGAGTACACGGAGTTGGCTCTGCGGTCTGACGATTTTCCTTGCCGTATTTGGTCAGATGGATGCACTGAAGGACACCACTCCTCACCGATTCGGGTGAGAATGGCGGCTCGGGGTGGACAAGTGCGAGCACCTGTACGACGGGCGGCCGCCGCCGACGACGGAGGTAAGGCACACATGGCACCGTACGCATCCGACGACAGCACCACCGCCGCGGAGGACGACGACCTGCGCGCGGCGCGACGACGCAGGGCCGCGCGGTACGGCGTGCCCGCCGCGGTGATCGGCATCGCCGCGGGAACCATCGGACTGGTTCCGGCGATAGCCGACTCCGGCAGCCCGGACCTGCCGAAGATCACCGCCGAGGAACTGATCGAGAAGATCGCCGCGTCGGACGTCCAGCAGCTGTCCGGCACCGTGAGGATCAGCACCGACCTCGGCCTGCCCGACCTGGGCGGCCTGGAGAGCGGCATGCTCTCCGGCGCGGCCGGCGCCGACGGCGAGGGCTCCTCGGCGGACCCGGCGGCCAGGCTCACCGAGCTGGCGTCCGGCTCTCACACCCTGCGCGTCGCCGCCGACGGCCCGGACCGGCACAAGGTGTCCCTGCTGGAGGACGCCGCCGAGTACAGCCTGATCCACAACGGCAAGGACGTCTGGGGCTACGACAGCGCGTCCAACGAGGTCTACCACGCCACCGTCGACGAGCACGGCGGCAAGCACGAGAAGCAGGCGCCCGCCACGCCCCAGGACCTCGCCGAGGAGGCCCTGAAGGCGGTCGACGACACCACGTCCGTGACCGTCGACGGCACCGCCCAGGTCGCGGGCCGGGACGCCTACAAGCTGCTCATCGAGCCCAAGCAGACCGGCTCCACCGTGGGGGCCATCAGCATCGCCGTCGACGCGGAGACCGGCCTCCCGCTGAAGTTCACGCTCACCCCCGCGAGTGGCGGCGCCGCTGTGGTGGACGCCGGCTTCACGCAGGTCAGCTTCGCCGAGCCGGCCGCGTCCACCTTCGACTTCACCCCGCCCAAGGGTGCGAAGGTGACCGAGGACGACAGCGTGGAGGCCCCGGCCCACGCGGGCAAGTCCGAGGAGGACCTGGCCAAGGGCTTCCAGGGCGCCGAGGTCGTCGGCGAGGGCTGGAACGCCGTCGCGGTTCTCGACACCGGTGCCGAGGGCGGGGTTCCCACCGAGGCCGCGGGCGGCGAACTGGGCGGCTTCCTCGGCTCCTTCGGCGACCGGGTGAGCGGCGACTTCGGCTCGGGCACCGTCTTCAAGACCCGGCTGATCAACGCCCTGATCACCGAGGACGGCACCGTCTACGTCGGCGCGGTCACCAAGGACGCGCTGGTGAAGGCGGCCGACGCGGGGCAGTAGGACCGTACGCGCGTACGGGGGGTCGTACGCGCGCACGGCGTGTCGTACGACGAAACGAGGGAGCCGATGGACGAACCGTCCGCCGCGGGGCCGCACCCGTCCGCCACCGGGGCGGACGGGCCCGCCATGGGGGCGGACGGGTCCGCCGCGGGGAGGGGCCGGTCCGTCACGGGTCCGGGCCGCTCCGCCGCAGGGCACGGCTCGTCGCTCACGGAGCAAAGTCCGGGCTCGTCCGCCGCGGGGGCGGAGGCTTCCGTCACCTCTGCGGGCCCGGACGCCGCGGGGGCGGATTCGTCCGTCACGGAGCCGGGTCCGGAGGGGGCCGTGATCCACACCCGGGCGCTCACCAAGCGCTTCCGCGGCGGACAGCTCGCCGTCGACGGTCTCGACCTGACCGTCCCGGCGGGCAGCGTCTTCGGCTTCCTCGGTCCCAACGGCTCCGGCAAGACCACGACCATCCGTATGCTGATGGGCCTGATCGAACCCACGTCGGGCACGGCGCACGTGCTGGGGCGGCCCATGCCCCGCGCCACGCGCGCCGTGCTGCCGCACGTCGGCGCGCTCATCGAGGGGCCGGCCCTCTACGGCTTCCTGTCCGGCCGCGACAACCTGCTGCGCTACGACGCCGCCGACCCCACCGCCGACCCCCGCACCCGGCGCGCCCGCGTCGCCGCCGCGCTGGAACGGGTGGGGCTCGCGGCGGCCGGCGGCAAGAAGGCGAAGGCCTACTCGCTGGGAATGAAACAGCGCCTCGGCCTCGCCGCCGCGCTGCTGCGCCCGCGCCGGCTGCTCGTGCTGGACGAGCCGACCAACGGGCTCGACCCGCAGGGCATGCGCGAGATCCGCGCCCTGATCAGAGAACTCGCCACCGAGGGCACCACCGTCTTCCTCTCCTCCCACCTGCTCGACGAGATCGAGCAGGTGTGCACCCACGCCGCCGTGATGGCACGCGGCCGGCTCGTCACCCAGGGCGCGGTCGCGGACCTCGCGGCCGGCATCCGGGGGCGGCTCGTGGTGACCACGCCGGACACCGGGGAGGCGGCCCGGGTGCTGAAGGAACGCGGGATCGGCGACGTCGTCGTCATCGAGGAGCGGGTGACCGGGGAGCCGCCGGAGGGCGAACTCGCGGAACTGAACGCCGCGTTGGTGGCGGCGGGGGTGCGGGTGCGCGGGTTCGGAGTGGAACGGGCCTCGCTGGAGGACGCGTTCGTGGCGCTGACCGGGGAGGGCTTCGATGTCGCAGGCTGAACTCGCACGTCCCGGACGGACACCGGGCCCGCTGTGGACGTTCGGGCTGCTGCGCGGTGAACTCGCCCTCACCTTCCGGCGCTGGCGCACGCTCGCGCTGCTCGGGGTGCTGGCCGCCGTGCCGGTGCTCGTCGGCATCGCCGTGAAGATCGAGACCAGTGACGGCTCCGGTCTCGGCGGGGGAGGCGGACCGGAGGGCGGCGAAGGACCCGCGTTCATCGCGCAGATCACCAACAACGGCCTGTTCCTGGTGTTCACCGCCCTCGCCGCGACGCTCCCGTTCTTCCTCCCGATGGCCGTCGGCGTCGTCGCGGGCGACGCGATCGCCGGTGAGGCGAGCGCCGGAACCCTGCGCTATCTGCTGGTCGCCCCCGCCGGCCGGACCCGGCTGCTGCTGGCCAAGTTCGCCACCACGATCGCCTTCTGCCTCGCCGCCACCCTCGTCGTCGCCGTCTCGGCGCTGGCGGTCGGCGCGCTGCTGTTCCCGCTCGGCGAGCTGACGACCCTCTCGGGCACGCGGATCGGCTTCAGCGAAGGCCTGGTCAGAGCCCTGCTCATCGCCCTCGTCGTCGCCGCCTCACTGGTCGGCGTCGCGGCGCTCGGCCTGTTCGTCTCGACGCTGACCGGCAGCGGCATCGCGGCGATGGCGACGACCGTCGGCCTGCTCATCACCGTGCAGATCCTCGACCAGATCCCCCAACTGCACGCCCTCCACCCGTACTTCTTCTCCCACTACTGGCTGTCCTTCGCCGACCTGATGCGCGAGCCCGTCTACTGGGACGACCTGGTGAAGAACCTCGGCCTCCAGGCGCTGTACGCGGCCGTCTTCGGCTCGGCGGCGTGGGCGCGGTTCACGGCGAAGGACATCACCACCTGAGCCCTGGGACGAGGCTGTGACGCGCCGGTGACGCATCCACGGGCCACGAGCGGCGACACTCGAGGCACAGACACGAGTAAGGGACCGGAGCCGGCGAACCAGGCTCCGGGCACGAACGTGAAGGAGGCGCAGGTGGCCCCGGTGGCACCCATCGACGTCCGTGTCCCCGGCGCCGGGCCGGACTCCGGCAGCGCCTCGATCGGCGGCGTGCGCATCGTCGCCGCGCCGGGGGAGGAGCTTCAGCGCACCGTCCTGAAGCACCTCCACCGTATCGCCCTGACCATGGGCGGCCCCGTCCTCGCCACGGTGCACGACGAGCGCATCGGCTACGTCGTCCCGCTCGAGGTCCACCCGGACGGCTCCAGCCGCTACACCGCCGAGCCGGTGCCCACGCCCACGTCCCGGCGGCAGCCGGCCGCCCCGGCGTCCACGCCCCCACGGCAGCCGGGCGCCCCCGTGCCCACCGGCGTCTTCGGACCGCCGCCGGTCATGGACGACGCCCCGCCCGTCCAGGCCGTTCCCGCCACCGCAGCCGTGCCGGCAGCCGCCGACCTCGACCCCGGCCCGGAGCCGGTCCCGCCCTCGACCTTCGACGCCGTCGCCGAGGCACTCCTCGGCGACGCCCCCGAAACGCCCCGCACCGCCCCGATCGGCGACGCCGTGCGGGCGGGCCGCCCCGAGGAGGCCGCGGCCCTGGCCGAACGGGCCCTGTCCGAGGCGTCGGCGACTTACGCCCCGGACCACCCGGAGCACCTCGCCGTCGTGGAACTCGCCGCCTACGTCGCCTATCTGGCCGCCGACCCGCTGCGTGCCTTCCGCCTCAGCGTCGACGCCGCCCGCGCCCGCCACCGCACCGGCGACGAGGACAGCGCCTACGGCAACGTCCAGAGCGCGGCGACGGCCTGGCGTGCGGTGCGCGACCCGGCACTCGGCCTGGAACTGGGCCACGAACTGATCGCCCTGTGGACCGCGCTCGCCGCCGGAAACGGCCCGGCCGCCGCGGACGCCGAGGAACTGGACGCCGCCCGCACCCGCATGGGTCGCCTCACGCGACGGGCCGCGGCGGTCCGAGGCGCGGGAGGAGGCGGTCCGAGGCCCGTCGCGTGAGGCGGTTCGGGGCCCGGGAAGACGGCGGTCCGAGGCCCGTCGCGTGAGGCGCGGTCTGGGGCATGGGGCGAGGCGGCTGTCCGAGCATCTGCGGACTGCGCGCCTCCGCTGCCGTCGATCCGTCGATCCGTCGCTGCGCGGTCGTCACTGCACGCAGAATTCGTTCCCTTCCGGGTCCGACATGACCACCCACGCCCCGCCGGCCTCCCTCACCTCCCGCAGCACACGGGCACCGAGGCCGCGCAGCCGCTCCACCTCGGCGTCGCGCCGGCCCGGCTCCGGATGCAGGTCCAGATGCAGGCGGTTCTTGCCCGACTTCGGCTCCGGAACGCGCTGGAACAGCAGCCGCCGCCCCAGTCCGGTCCCGCTCTCCTCCTCGCAGGGGTCGTCGGGGTGGCGTACGGCGATCAGGTCCCGGAAGGCCGGGCGGCCGTGGAAGTCGACGGTGGCCCCGGCGGGGAGCACACCGGCCTGCGTGAGCCGCTCGATCAGCGCGCTGTTGTCCTCGACCAGGTAGCCGAGCGCGGCGGCCCAGAAGTCGGCCTGCGCGTGCGGGTCGTGGGCGTCGATCACCAGCTTCCAGTGGAGCGGGGCAGGCGCCGGGGAGGCGGGCGGGCGTTCCGTCCGCTCCCCGGTCACGGTCTCCGTGGGCTCCTCGGTCACGCGGGAATCGTCAGTCATGCGGGACATCCTCGGGCATCGGGACGCCTCACTCGGCCGCGCTGCGCGCCTCCCGCGCGTCGTACTCCGCCCGTGCCCTGGCGATCTCCTGCTGGTGCTCCTCGGTCCATGTCACCAGCGAGCGGATGGTCGTGTGGAGGGTGGCGCCGAGCGGGGTGAGCTCGTAGTCGACGCGGGGCGGCACCACCGGGTGCACCGTGCGCCGGACCAGGCCGTCGCGCTCCAGCTGGCGCAGGGTGACGGTCAGCATGCGCTGGCTGACCCCGTCGATCTCGCGGCGCAGCTCCGTGAAGCGCAGCCGGCGGTTCTCCAGCAGGGCGATGACCAGCAGCGACCACTTGTCGGCGACCCGGTCCAGGATCTGCCGTACCTCGCAGCCCTCGCGGGTGTCCCACTGGAAGGGGTCGTCGTCGCCGTGGTCCACGGTGCTCGCGCAGTTACTCGGTGACTTAGAAGTGCCTACTTCCATGTCTGTCGATACTGCCGGAGGCTGGGTCCGGTTACAAGAGGGAAGCGGCCCTCACTCGGGTAACCCCTGACGTCCGCAATCCCTGACGCCCGTCATTGCTGACGCCCGTAATTCCTGACTTCCGTCTTTTCCCGTGCCTACGTGAGGAGTACCGATGGGCACCCGTGCCTGGGCCCTGTTGCTCGTGCTGTGCGGAACGATCTTCCTGGAGGGCATCGACGTCGCGATGATGGCCATCGCGATCCCGTCGATCAGATCCGATCTGGGCCTGTCGACCGGGACCGCGGCCTGGGTGATGAGCGCCTATGTGCTCGGCTACGCCGGCTTCACGCTGCTCGGCGGCCGGGCCGCCGACCTGCTCGGCCGGCGCCGGATGTTCCTCGGCTGGCTCACCGTCTTCCTGCTCTTCTCCGGCCTCGGCGGTTTCGCCACCGAGGGCTGGATGCTGGTCGTCGCCCGTTTCGTCACCGGCGTCGCCGCCGCGTTCATGACGCCGGCCGCGCTGTCGCTGATCACGACCTCGTACGAGGAGGGCGAGCAGCGCAACAAGGCCCTGCTGGTCTTCGCGGGCACCGGGGCCGGCGGCTTCTCGCTCGGCCTCGTCATCGGCGGACTGCTCACCCAGCTCGGCTGGCGGTGGGTGTTCTTCGCGCCGGTACTGCTGGCGGCGGCGCTGCTGGTGGCGGCGGTGCGGGTGGTGCCGGGCGGCGGGGCGGAGGGGGCCGGGGCGGTCGGCCTGCTGCGGGGAGCCGAAGGGACCGGCCGGGGCGGGTTCGACCTGCTCGGCGCGGTGACCGTCGCCGGCGCCATGCTGCTGGCCGCCTACACCGTCGTACGGCTCGAACACGGTCTGCACGACTGGCCGTGGACCGTCGCGTCCGGGGCCGGGGCGCTGGTGCTCGGCGCGGTCTTCGTCGCCGTCGAGCGGCGGGCCGCGGCCCCGCTGGTGCGGTTCGGCATCCTGCGGCACCGCGCCATGGTCCGCGCAGACCTGGGGGCGCTGCTGTTCCTGGGCGCCTTCTTCGGCTTCCAGTTCGTGGTGACGCTGTACCTCCAGGAACTGCGCGGCTGGTCGTCGCTGCAGACGGCGCTCGCCCTGCTCGTCATGGGCTGCGACGCCGTCCTCGCCCCGACCCTCACCCCGCGACTGGTCACCCGCTACGGCAACGCCCGCGTCATCCTCGGCGGCTTCGTCCTGGCGGCAGTCGCCTACGCGCTGTTCCTGCCCGTGGGCATGGACTGGTCCTACGCCGCCATGTTCCCGACGCTGATCATCTCGGGCCTCGCCTTCGCACTGGCGTACGGCCCGCTGACCATCGCGGCGACCGACGGCGTCGCGGAGGAGGAGCAGGGGCTGGCCGGCGGGCTGCTCAACACGGCGACGCAGTTCGGCTCGGCCCTCGGCATCTCCGCCGTGACCGCCGTCTACGGCTTGGCGTCGACCGGGGCCGACACTCCGGAGGACACGCTCTCCGCCTTCCGTACGGCGCTGGCCGTGCCGGTGGTGATGGTGGTGGCCGGCGCGTTCCTCTCCGCCCTCAGCGTGCGGGCCGTGCGGCGCGCGGTGCGCAGCGCGTCCCAGGTGAGCATCGACAGCGCCAGCCAGACCAGCGCGAACCCGGCCCAGCGCTCGGGCGGCATGGCCTCGTCGAAGTAGAAGACGCCGAGCAGGAACTGGAACACCGGGGCCAGATACTGCAGCAGGCCCAGCGTGGACAGGGGCACGCGGATCGCCGCCGCGCCGAAGCAGACCAGCGGAAGCGCGGTGACCACGCCGCACGCGGCGAGCAGCAGCGCGTGCCCCGGTCCCTCGGCGGCGAAGGTGGAGCGGCCCTCGGCCGACAGCCACAGCAGATAGGCGAGCGCGGGCAGGAACTGGATCGCCGTCTCGGCGGCCAGCGACTCCAGACCGCCGAGGTTGAGCTTCTTCTTCACCAGGCCGTAGGTGGCGAAGGAGAAGGCGAGGACCAGGGAGATCCACGGGGGCCGGCCGTAGCCCACGGTGAGGACGAGCACCGCCGCCACGCACACCCCGACCGCGACCCACTGCACGGTCCGCAGCCGCTCCTTCAGCAGCAGCACGCCCATCGCGATGGTGACCAGCGGGTTGATGAAGTACCCGAGCGAGGCCTCGACGACGTGGCCGGCGTTCACGGCCCAGATGTACAGGCCCCAGTTCACGGTGATCACCGCCGCGGCCACCGTGATCAGCCCCAGCCTCCGCGGCTCGCGCACCAGTTCCCGGGCCCACGCCCAGCGCCGTACGACCAGCAGCGCGGCGCCGACGACCACCAGTGACCACACCATCCGGTGGGCGAGGATCTCCATCGCGCCGGCGGGCTTCAGCAGCGGCCAGAAGAGCGGGACGAGGCCCCACATCCCGTAGGCCGCGAAGCCGTTCAGCAGTCCTATGTGCCGTTCGCCCCTGGACTCGCCGGCCACGGCCCCTCCTTCTCGCACACCCACGCTCACGCACCCTTTCGGAAGAACGACGGTAACGCCGTACGGCCCCGCCTGTCATGCTCGTATCGCCATACGGTCATGACAGGCCGGGTCGCCTTTTGTATCCGCGTTGTATGCGCGCCTCCTTCAATCGCCGCGTCACCTCGGCGACCACGGGAGGAACCATGCGGAGACGTAAGAGACACGGCCGTCGGCTGCTCGCGGCGCTGTCCGGCCTCGCCGCGCTGGTCGCGGCGGCCCCGGCGGCCGGCGCGACGACGGGCGCGGCCTCGGAGCAGGCGGTGGCGGCCGACACCCGGCCCGCGTTCCGGATGCCGTTCGTCTGCGGCCAGAGCTGGCGCGGCAGCAACTGGCAGGGCCACAGCCCCGCCCACTCCATCGACTGGAACCACTACGACGCGAACGGCAACCCGGACGACCTCGGCCGCCGCGTCCTCGCCAGCGCCGGCGGCACCGTCCTGTCCTCGTACTACGCGACCGACACCGGCTACGGGCACACGGTCGTCATCGGTCACGGCGACGGCTGGCGCACCCGCTACGCCCACCTGAACACCCGTGACGTCCAGGTCGGCGACACCGTCACGCGCGGCCAGCGGATCGGCACGGTCGGCGCGTCGTCCGCGCTGTACGACATCTCCCCGCACCTGCACTACGAGCAGATCCACAACGGCAGCGTCGTCGTCGCGGTGGTGCAGGGCGTGACCTGGTACGACTACCTCGTGCGCTACCAGACCAGCACCAACGGCTGCTGAGCCTCCGGGCCCGTCGGGCCCGCCGTGTGCTCGTGAGCCGCGCCCGGTGTGCCGGGCGCGGCTCGGTGCGGCAACCGTTGTTCCGGGTGGGGCTCGGTGCGCCAACCCGTGCGTGTTCCGTGCGGGGCTCAGCGCAGCGACCGCAGCTTCGCGTCCACCAGCTCCGCCTCGGCGCGCACGTCGAGCCGCCGCCAGGCCGACAGCGACCGGTGGAAGTAGCGCCGCGCGGTCTGCTCGCGTCCCGTGGCGTGATGCAGCTCGCCCAGCAGACACGCCACCCGCGCCTGCGCCCGCCGGTCGCCGAGCCGCTGCTGCACGGCCAGTGCCCCGACCAGCAGCGCCGAGGCCCGCCCCGCGTCGCCCTGCCGCAGACACAGCTCCCCGATGCTCTGTCGCACATACGCCGCGCAGTGCGTGTCGGTCAGCTCGTCGAAGATGGCCAGCGCCCGCTCCAGCTCCTCCCGGGCCGACCGCGGCTCCCCGCGCAGTTCGTGCAGTACGGCGACACGGCGGCGTACCTGCGCCTCGCGGTGCCGGTCGCCGACGTCGCGCGAGAGGGCGAGGGCGTTCGCCAGCCAGGGCGCGGCGGCGTCCGGGTCGCCGCGCTCCAGCCAGACGGAGGCGATCGCGTTGTGCGCGACGGCCTCGCCGTGCCGGTCGCCCGCGTCCCGGAAGGCGGCCAGCGCCTCGGCGAACGACGCCAGCGCGGCTTCCGGATGGCCGGTCACCCGCTGCACGGAGCCGGCGCCGAGGACCGCGAAGGCCTCGCCCGCGCGGTGCCCGAGGGCGGCGAAGACCTCCCGCGAGCGGTCGAAGGCGGCGCGCGCCTCGCCGTAGCGGTCCTGGTAGAGGTGGAGTTGGCCGAGGTTGCGCAGGAGAGCCGCGGAGGCGGCGTCGACGGGGGTGGGGGTGAGGATGGGGGCGGGGAGGGCTGCTCGGTCCGGGGTGCCGCGCGCGGCCTCCGACGCACCGGGAACGGCGGTCGGAACACCGGGAACGGCGGTCGGGACACCGGGAACGGCGGTCGGGACACCGGGCATGGTGGTCGTAACACCGGGCATGGCGTCCAGGACCAGTCGGTGGGTGCGCAGCCAGTCGCCGTAGTAGCCGCGCATGTCGAAGAAGCCCGCCAGTTCCACGGCCAGCGCGGCGGCCCGCGCCGGCTCGCCCAGACGCAGCGCGCACTCCACGGCGGCGACCAGGATCCGGCGTTCGCTCTCGAACCACTCGACCGGCCTGGCCCGCACGGCCGCGGTGATCCCGGCCGCCGGACCGGGCAGCGGCGTCCGTTCGCCGGGGACGCCGAGCACTCCGAGGAACCGCGTCGGCATGGCGGCGTTGGCACAGCGGGCCAGCGCGATCAGGGTGTCGACGGCCCCCAGCACGCGCCCGCGCCAGATCCGCGGCCCGTCCGTCTCCGTCTCGGCGAGTTCACGCGCGTAGATACGGAGCAGGGCATGCATGCGATAGCGCTGAAGGCCCAGCGGGTCGGCGCCCACCGCCTCCACCAGATGTTCGTCCAGCAGGGTCTCCAGGGCCCGGGCGGGCTCTGTCGGGCTGCCCATCGTGACGGACACGAGCCAGCCGGGCACCGGTTCGTCGGGGAGCCGGCCGAAGGCGCGGAAGGCGGTGGCGGCCTGCTCGGGCAGATACCGGTAGCTCAGCTCCGCGCTCGCCCGCACCTCCATCTCGCCGGTCTGCAGCTGGTCGAGCCGGCCGCGTTCGTCGTGCAGGAAGTCGGCGAGCGCGCCGACGCTCCAGCCGGGCCGGTTGGCCAGCCGGGCGCCGGCGATCCGCACGGCCAGCGGCAGTGAGCCGCAGCCGGTGAGCACCCGGTCCGCGTCCGGGCCGGCCGCGCGCAGCCGGTCCTCGCCGACGATCCGGCCGAGCAGGGCGCGGGCCTCCTCCCGGCGCATCACGCCGAGCGGGCAGTGGTGCGCGGGCAGGGACGGCATCCGGCGACGGGAACTGACCAGCACCGCCGAGCCGCCGGTGCCCGGCAGCAGCGGCCGGACCTGGACGCCGGTCGCGGCGTCGTCCAGCACGATCAGGACCCGGCGCTGGGCCAGCCGGGAGCGCAGGAGCGCGGCCCGCTCGCCCGGTCCGGCCGGCATGGCGGCGTCGATGACGCCGAGGCCGCGCAGCATCTCCGCCAGCACGTCGGCCGCCTCCCGGGGCCGGTCGCTGAGGCCGCCCAGCTCCACGAACAGCTGCCCGTCCGGGAACCTGTGCCGCACCCGGTGGGCCACATGGACGACCAGCGTGGACTTCCCCGACCCCGGCGGCCCCGAAACGACGGCGACGACCGGACGCCGCCCGGCCCCGGCCAGCAACTCCTCCAGGGCGGCGACCTCGGTGTCGCGGCCGGTGAAGTCGGGCACGTCCATCGGCAGCTGGCACACCGGCGCGGCCGGGGCCGTACGACGCCGGTCCGTGAGGCCGTTGACCTGCTCGCCGGCCGCGCGCAGCGGGGCGCCGGGAGCGACGCCGAGTTCGGCGGCGAGGATCCGTTCGGCCTCGGCGTAGGCGGCACGCGCCTCGGTGACCCGGCCGGCCCCGTGCAGGGCGCGCACCAGCATCTGCCACAGGTCCTCGCGCAGCGGGTCCTCGGCGAGACGGGTCCGCAGGTCCGCGACGAGCGGCGCGTAGTCGCCGAGCCGCAGCCGGACCTCCAGGCACTCATCGACGGCGAGCGAGCGCAGCTCCTCGATCCGGGTGAGGACCGGGTCCCAGACCACGCTGGAGGGCAGGTCCTGGAGGACGCCGCCGCGCCACAGGGCGAGCGCCGCCTCGTAGCCGCGCAGGGCGGTGACGCCGTCGCCGCGGTCGCGGGCGGCCCGGGCGGCCTCCAGACGATGTTCGAAGAGCTGCAGATCGTGGTCGACGGGTTCGACGTCCAGGGCGTAGCCGGAGGGCAGGGTGCGCAGCCCGTCGGTGGCGATGCCCGCGGCCGTCAGGATCCGGCGTAACGCGCGGACGTAGGTGCGGACGTTGGCCACCGCCGAACGGGGCGCGCCGCCCGGCCACAGCACCTCCGTCAGCACGTCGAGCGAGACGACGACCCCGGCTGCAGCAGCAACGTCGCGAGTACCGCGCGCGGCTTCGGACCGCCCAGCCGCAGCGGCTCCGGCCCGCCCCGCGCCCGCACCTGGAGCGGGCCCAGCACGCCGAATATCGGCTCCCCCATGCGCCTGCCTCCGTGACAGCCCGTGACAGTCCGTGACTGCGGCTCAGCGTAGCCGTACGCCGAGTCGCCGAACAGGAGTTCAGCGATCCAGTACGGGACCGACACCGGAGGGCCACTTCCCGTCGGCCCGGCCGGAACCGGGCAGTGTCCGGGGGAGTCGGGCGGGTGTCCGGGGGAGCGGCAGGCTCTCGGGGGAGCCGGGCGGGTGTCCGGGGGAGCGGCAGACTCCCGGGAGGGGAACCGTGCAGGCGTCCGGGGGAGCCGGCGTGGCGTCAGGCGGCCTTCAGCCCGGTGGCGATCGCCTCGGCGAGCGGCGTGGACGGACGCCCCGTCAGCCGGGACAGGTCGCCGGAGTCGACCACCAGCTCACCCTTCTCGATGGATGCGTCCACGCCCGCCAGCACCGCGGCGAACGCCTCCGGCACCCCGGCCCCGGCGAGGATGCCGGTCAGGTCGTCGGTGGAGACGGACCGGTAGACGATCTCCCGCCCGGTCTGCCGGCTCAGCTCCGCCGCGTACTCGGCGAAGCTCCACGCCTCGTCGCCACCCAGCTCGTACGTCCTGTTCTCGTGCCCCTCGCCGGTCAGCACGGCGACGGCCGCGGCGGCGTAGTCGGCGCGCGCGGCGGAGGAGACCCGGCCCTCTCCGGCGGCGGACACGACCGCGTCGTGCGCCAGCACCGGGGCCAGGTTCTCGGTGTAGTTCTCGTGGTACCAGCCGTTGCGCAGCAGCACATACGGCACGCCCGAGGCGAGGATCGCCTCCTCCGTGCCCCGGTGGTCGTCGGCGAGCGCGGCCGAGAGGGTGCCGGGAGCGCTGGTGTAGGCGAACAGGGCGACGCCGGCCGCCTTCGCCGCGTCGAGCACGACCCGGTGCTGGCCGACCCGGCCCTTGCCGAACTCGTTTCCGGAGATCAGCAGCACCTTGTCGCCGGGGGCGAACAGGTCGTCGAAGGTCTCGGGCGCGTTGTAGTCGGCAACGGCGATCCGCGCGCCGCGCCCGGCGAGGTCGGCGACCTTCTCCGGGGTGCGCACGACGGCGGTGATCCCCTCGGCCGGAACCCTCTCCAGCAGCTGCTCCACGACGAGGCGGCCGAGCTTTCCGCTGGCTCCGGTGACGACGATGCTCATGGTCTGGCTCCTTCGGGGTTCGTTGTGTCACTAACCCTAGAAGGGGCGCTAACCATAAGATAGTACCCACTTTGAAGTAAGGTACTGGTGTCAAAGTAAGTGGGTCTGGGTGAGTGATTGCCCGTAGGCGCCTGGAGGCGAGTTCAGTGGGACCGAGTGAGAACGCGGCCGCCCGCGAGGCCATGTGTCCGCACCGGCTGGTCCTGGAGCACGTCACGAGCCGTTGGGGCGTCCTGGTGCTGATCGCGCTGCTCGACCGCTCCTACCGGTTCAGCGAGCTGCGCCGGGAAATCGGGCGGAGCGTCACGGTCAGCGAGAAGATGCTGGCCCAGACCCTTCAGACCCTGGAACGCGACGGCCTCGTCCATCGCGACGCCAAGCCGGTCATCCCGCCGCGCGTCGACTACTCGCTCACCGACCTGGGCCGGGAGGCCGCCGAGCAGGTGCGGTCGCTGGCGCAGTGGACGCAGAGGCGCATGGACGACGTGGAACGTGCCCGCACGGCCTACGACGAGGCCCGGGCGGTGCAGTCCGCCCGGGTTTCGTGTGGGGGTGTCGTCCGGGTCAGTCGGTGACGGTCCAGGTGTCGTTGCCGGTGAGGAGTTGGGCGAGGTCGCCCTTGCC
>NZ_JBEXOP010000022.1:0-125904 GCF_040611575.1 Streptomyces sp. NPDC006610 | reverse complement strand
GCCGGCCGGGCCGTCAGCGCCCGATGAACTGCGGTCCCTGCGGGGGCAGGCGGAAGTCGGGGTCCGGGGCGGCCGCCGGGACCGGGGGCGGCGGGGGGTAGCCGTAGCCGGACTGGACCGTCGCGGGCGCCGCGGAGGTCTGGGGGTAGCCGTAGGTGGCGGCTGCCGGCTGGGGGTAGCCGTACGCCGGCTGGGCCGCCGCGGGCTGCTGCGGGGGGTAGCCGTAGCCGGGCCGGGCCTGCGGCTGTGACGTGGCCTCGGGCTGCGGCAGGGCCGCCGTCGGCTGCTCCGGAGGCAGGGGGCGGGACGGCTCCGGGGCCTGGGCGGGGGACGGGGACTGCTCGGAGGAGCGGGCCTGCCCGTCGTCGGGGTCGGACTCGTCGACCGAGATGCCGTAGTCCGTGGCCAGGCCCTGGAGGCCGTTGGCGTAGCCCTCGCCGAGCGCCCGGAACTTCCAGCCGTCCCCGCGCCGGTACAGCTCGCCGCAGATCAGCGCGGTCTCCTCGCCGGTCTCGGGCTTGACGTCGAAGTACGCCAGCGGCTCGCCGTCCGGGGCCCCGGCGTCGTACAGCAGGATGCGCAGGGACGGCACGCGGTCGAAGGGGATGTCCTCCGCCGAGGCGACCAGGAGTATCTGGCCGACCTCCGGTTCGACGCCGGAGAGATCTGTCTGGATCGTGTCGGTCAGGCCTTCGGCATCCTGCTTCATGCCGAGCCGCCGCACGGTCCCGGACGGGTGCCGGGGCTGGTTGTAGAAGACGAAGTCCTCGTCCGAGCGCACACGGCCGCCGGGGCCGAGGAGCAGCGCGGAGGCGTCGACGTTCGGGACCCCCTGCCCCGGCGTCCAGCGCAGCACGGCGCGTACCGTGGTGGCTTCCAGCGGGACGTTCGACCCCTTCAGCATCGCGTGCGTCATGCGGTCATCCTGCCCTCTCGGTCCTGCTCACGACAACGCGGGGGTGGGCGGGGCGCCGGGCGGTCCGAGGCCGGTGCGACATGCCCCTGCTCGACGTGCGTTACTTGAAGTTCATGCCCAGCGGGAACCCCTGACATGGAGTTCTACGTACTATTACCGGCCACCTTCCAGCAGTCACACAGGCCACCCAAGTCACCCCGGGGGAGTCATATGCGTCATTTCGGGCACTTCGCCCCTGAGGTGCGGGAGCGTCTCTTCCACCGGCAGCCGTGCGAGTTCACCCCGGACTCGCCGGCCCGGCTCCTCTCCGCGGGACTGGGCGCCACCCTCTACAGCCCGGCGACCCGGCCGAGGCTGGCCGACGACATCGTCAAACAGGCCGGCAACGGCGTGGTCTCCATGGTCCTGTGCCTGGAGGACTCCATCGGCGACGCCGAGGTCGGCCCCGGCGAGGAAAACCTCGTACGCCAGTTCAACGACCTGGCCGGCCGGCCCGGCGCGGACGACGGCCTGCCGCTGCTGTTCATCCGCGTGCGCACCCCCGAGCAGATCCCCGACCTGGTCCGGCGCATGGGCCCGGCCGTGCGGCTGCTGTCCGGATTCGTCCTGCCCAAGTTCACCGAGGAACGCGGCATCCCGTTTCTGGAGTCGCTCTCCGTCGCCGAGGCCGCCAGCGGCCGCCGGCTGTTCGCCATGCCCGTCCTGGAGTCGCCCGAGCTGCTCTACCGCGAGTCCCGCGTCGAAACCCTCGAGGGCATCTCCCGCGCCGTCGACAAGTACCGCGACCGCGTCCTCGCCCTGCGCCTCGGCGTGACCGACTTCTGCTCCTCCTACGGCCTGCGCCGCGCCCCCGACATGACCGCCTACGACGTCCAGATCGTCGCCTCCGTGATCTCCGACGTGGTCAACATGCTCGGGCGCGCCGACGGCACCGGCTTCACGGTCACCGGCCCGGTGTGGGAGTACTTCCGGGTGCAGGAACGCATGTTCAAGCCCCAGCTGCGGCGCAGCCCCTTCCTGGAGGGCCAGGCCGAGGAGCTGCGCGAGGCCCTCATCGAGCACGCCATGGACGGGCTGCTGCGCGAGATCGCCCTCGACCAGGCCAACGGCCTGCTCGGCAAGACCTGCATCCACCCCTCCCACGTCCTGCCCGTGCACGCGCTGTCCGTCGTCAGCCACGAGGAGTACAGCGACGCCCAGGACATCCTGCGGCCGGAACGCGACGGCGGAGGTGTGCTCCGGTCGGCGTACACGAACAAAATGAACGAGGTGAAGCCGCACCGCGCCTGGGCGGAGCGGACGCTGCTGCGCGCCGAGGTCTTCGGCGTCGCCAACGAGGACATCGGCTTCGTCGAACTGCTCGCCGCCGGCATACCCGGCTGATCCCCGACCCAAGGAACGCATGGACAAGGCAGTGAACAAGGGCATGGACGCCACCCCTGGCGCCCAGGGAGCCGACCCGGCCGACGGCGTCTGGACCGGCGCCTGGGTCGCCGAGCGCCTCGGAGTCCGGCTGACCGGGGACGACTCGCTCACCGGCCTGCTCGGCCTCGCGCTGCGGCGCAACCCCAAGCGGGCCCACCTGCTGGTGTCGAACGTCCTCGGCAAGCACGTCCCGCAGTCCCCGTCGGTCGTCCACGGCTCCGGGTTCGCCCTCGGCCGCCGGGTCCGCGAGCTGCTGGGGGAGACGGGGGCCGGCGCCGCCGTCGTCCTCGGCTACGCGGAGACCGCCACCGGCCTCGGCCACGCCGTCGCCGACGGCCTCGGCAGCGCGCCCTACCTGCACTCCACCCGCCGCCCGGTCCCCGGCGTCGCCCGGGCCGGCGGCTTCGAGGAGTCCCACTCGCACGCCACCTCCCACCTCCTGCTCCCCGAGAACCCCGATCTGCTCGCCGGCGACGGCCCGCTGGTCCTGGTGGACGACGAGTTCTCCACCGGCAACACCGTCCTGAACACCGTCCGCGCCCTGCACGAGCGCTACCCGCGCGAACGGTACGTCGTCGTCGCCCTGGTCGACATGCGCTCGGCCGCCGACCGGGACCGCCTCGCCGCCTTCGCCGCGGAGATCGGCGCCCGCGTCGACCTGGTCACGGCGGCCCGCGGGACGGTGCTGCTGCCGGACGGGGTGCTGGAGAAGGGGCAGGCGCTGGTGGCGGAGTACGAGGGGCGGGGGCTGCCCGGCTCCGGCTCCGGGGCGGTGCGCGGTGCCGCGGAGAGGGAGGGGTCGTCCGGTCCTGCCGAGGTGCCGGGCGCCGCCCGGGGACGGGGCCTGCCCGATTCCGCGGCGGCGCCGGGCGTCGTCACCCGCGTCGACCTGCGCTGGCCGGCCGGCGTCCCGGACGGCGGCCGGCACGGCTTCACCCCCGCACACCGCCGACGCCTGGAGGCCGCGCTGCCCGCCATGGGCGCCCGCCTCGCCGAGGCCCTCCCGCCCGGCGCGCGGCGCGTGCTGGTCCTCGGCTGCGAGGAGCTGATGTACGCCCCGCTCCGCCTCGCCCGCGAGCTGGAGCAACTGGCCCCCGACGCCGACGTCCGCTTCTCCACCACCACCCGCTCACCCGTCCTCGCCGTCGACGACCCCGGCTACGCCATCCGCACCCGCCTCGTCTTCCCGGCCCACGACGACCCCGCCGACGGTCCCGGCGAGCGCTACGCCTACAACGTCGCCGGCGCCGGATTCGACGCCGTGGTCGCCGTGGTCGACTCCACCGCCGACACCCCCGCCCTGCACGCCCCGGACGGCCTGCTCGCCCGGCTCGCCGCCCACACCCCCCAGGTGCTGCTCGCGGTCATACCCTCATACGTACCCGAGGCCCCGCAGGCCTCCGAAAGGCCCCCCATGCTGCCCGAGCCCCTCCGCGGCCCCGCCTTCTCCTCGTACGCGCCCGACGAGGTCGGCTGGCTGCTCCAGGACCTGTCGGACGTCACCCTGGAGGCGCCCACCGAGGAGCGCGAGGAGGCCATCCAGAGCGGCGGCGCCCACTACGCCGAGTCCCTGCCGGTGGAGTACCAGCCCACTGAGCAGTACCAGCAGCTGTTCCACGCCGCCCTGGAGGCGTCCGCCGCCCGCGTCGCGCACGCCGTCGGCGTCGTCACCGAGACCGTCCTCGCCGAGCACCCGAACTCCGCGTCCCGGCCCGTGCTGGTCTCCCTCGCCCGCGCCGGCACCCCCGTCGGCGTCCTGATGCGCCGCTGGGCCCTGCACCGGCACGGCCAGGACCTGCCGCACTACGCCGTCTCCATCGTCCGCGGCCGGGGCATCGACGCCAACGCCCTGCGCTGGCTGGCCGACCGGTACGACCCGCGCGACGTCGTCTTCGTGGACGGCTGGACCGGCAAGGGCGCCATCACCCGCGAACTCACGGCAGCGGTACGGGAGTTCGAGGAGCGCGAGGGCGTCACCGGCTTCAACCCGGAGATCGCGGTGCTCGCCGACCCCGGTTCCTGCGTGCGCACCTACGGCACCCGCGAGGACTACCTCATCCCCTCCGCCTGCCTCAACTCCACCGTCTCCGGCCTGATATCGCGCACCGTGCTGCGCGCCGACCTGGTCGGCCCGCACGACTTCCACGGCGCCAAGTTCTACCGCGAACTCGCCGGCGCCGACGTCTCCGCCGCCTTCCTCGACGCCGTCTCCGCCCGCTTCCCCGAGGTCGCGGACACCGTCGACGTCGCCGTCAAGGAACTCCTCGCCGCCGACCGCACCCCCACCTGGGAGGGCTGGGCGGCCGTGGAGCGCATCAGCGAGGAGTACGGCATCCACGACGTCAACCTGGTCAAGCCGGGGGTCGGCGAGACCACGCGGGTGCTGCTGCGCCGGGTGCCGTGGAAGGTCCTCGCCCGCGCCGGGGCCGGCGCCGACCTCGACCACGTACGGCTGCTCGCCGCACAGCGCGGCGTGCCGGTCGAGGAGGTCGCCGACCTCCCCTACACCTGCGTCGGACTGATCCATCCCCAGTACACACGAGGCGCCACCGGCGCCGACGGAAAGGCGGTGGCCCTCTGATGCCGGTCCTGGTGGCGAGCGATCTCGACCGTACGCTCATCTACTCCTCGGCGGCCCTGGCGCTGACCATGCCGGACGCGCGGGCGCCCCGGCTGCTGTGCGTCGAGGTGCACGAGAGCAAGCCCCTGTCCTACATGACCGAGACGGCCGCCGCGCTGCTCGCCGAACTGGGCGACGCGTCGGTGTTCGTGCCCACCACGACCCGCACGCGCAAGCAGTACCTGCGCATCAACCTGCCCGGCCCCCCGCCGAAGTACGCGATCTGCGCCAACGGCGGCCACCTCCTCGTCGACGGCGTCTCCGACCCCGACTGGCACGCCTCGGTCACCGCGCGGCTCGCGGACGAGTGCGCGTCCCTCGCCGAGGTGCAGGACCATCTGCTGGCCACCGCCGACCCGGTGTGGGTGCGCAAGCAGCGCGTCGCCGACGACCTGTTCGCCTACCTCGTCGTCGAGCGCGAGCTGCTGCCCGAGGAGTGGGTGAAGGAACTCGCCGTCTGGGCGGAGAACCGCGGCTGGACGGTGTCCCTCCAGGGGCGCAAGATCTACGCCGTCCCCAAGCCGCTCACCAAGAGCGCGGCCATGCACGAGGTCGCCCGCCGCACCGGCGCCCACCTCACCCTCGCCGCCGGCGACTCCCTCCTCGACGCCGACCTGCTCCTCGCGGCCGACCGCGGCTGGCGGCCGGGCCACGGGGAACTGGCGGACAGCGCGTGGAGCGGGCCGGAGATCAGCGCGCTCGCGGAGCGGGGGGTACTGGCGGGGGAGCGGATCCTGCGGGAGTTCCTGCGGGCGACGCGGGACGCCGGGTAGGGCGTGCGGGACGAGGGCGTGCGGGGCGCCGGGTAGGGCGTCCGGCGGTTTCTGCGGCGGGTGTGCCGATGGGCGGGTGTGCCGATCGGCGGGTGGGCCGAAAGGCGCGGGGCATGAAAGGAAGCGCCCGGGTGTGCCCCGGGTGCCGAAGGGCGCGGGCGCCACGGAAGCCCCGGGTGCCGAGGGGCTGAGGGCCCGGGGCTCGGTTCAGCCGCAGCAGCCCCCGCCGCAGCAGCCGCCGCCCCCGCCGCCCGCGCGGGGCGCCGACGCCGGGGCGGGTGCGGAGGCCGAGCCGCCCACCGCCACGGTCGACAGCAGCTTCACGCTGTCGTCGTGACCCGTCGGGCAGGTCGCCGGGGCGGAGGACTCGGCCATGGGACGGCTCAGTTCGAAGGTGTCGCCGCAGGTCCGGCAGCGGTACTCGTAGCGAGGCATGAGCACAGGTTAACCGGCGTCCCGCGGTGGCTCCAGGGACCGGTCGGCAGCCTTGGTCGACCCGCGGGACAGCCGCTCGCGCGGCTCCGGCTCGACCAGGTCCGGGTGACGGGCGCGCCAGTACGGGTTGTCGTGCGGCAGCGCCGAGCCCACCCGTCCGTACATTCCGAAGACCATCAGCACCACGCCGAACACGAAGCTGAACAGCACGTTCTGGATGCGGAACGCCAGGAAGTTGTACTCCGTGTTCAGCAGGCCCAGGTTCAGAAAGCCGCTGAGGATGAACGCGATGCCGACCACCATGTTCAGGGTCGAGGCGAAGTTGCCGCCGATCACCATCCCCGCGAAGAGCAGCAGCCCGACACAGATGGACAGCACGCTCAGGGCGCCGTTGGTGCTCAGCCCGGCGACCTCGTCGCCCCGGGTGTCGAAGAACCCGACCTTGTCGATCAGGCCGAGGATGCCGAAGGCGACCAGCACCAGGCCCATCAGACCCGCGCCGATCCGGTAGACCCTGTTCAGGCGGTGGTCGACCGGAAGATGCTCGTCGAACCTGATCCGCCGCCCGGCGTCCCCGCCCCGGTGCACTGCGTGTGTGGCCATGTCCGCCTCCTCGTCGCGGTTGCCGGTGGAGGGCGTACGTCCCCTTAATATGTGCCCCTATCGGGCGGCGGGCAACATGACGCCCGCGGGTGGGGCGGCAAGGGCCCGGCGGAGCGGGCAGGGCGCGACGGGCAACGGGCGACGGGCGACGGGCGGCGGGCGGCGGGAGCCAGGACCTGGGGCCGGTCCGGGCGACGGGCAGCTCAGTGCGCGGCGGTCCCGCGCTCCTCCCGGATCTGCGCGACGACCCGCGCCACGGTCCGCCGTACCGCCTCCGTCTCCGTCAGGAAGTGCCAGTAGTCGGGGTGGCGCCCCTCCTCCAGCGTGCCGATCGCGCGCTCCAGCCGGGCCACGGAGTCGTCCAGTGGGCGGGCGTGCCGCGGGTCGGGGGTGTGGCGGCCCGCCATCGCCAGCCGCTGGGCGTCCCGGATGGCGAACCGGGTGCGCTCGATCTCCTCCTTCGGATCCTTCTGGACGGCGTTGAGCCGCCGCAGCCGGTCTCCGGCCGCGGACACCGCCTCGTCGGTGGAGTTCAGCAGGGCTCGGGCCGTGGACAGCAGGGCGGTGGCGTCGGCCCAGCGCTGCTCCTCCCGGGCCGCCCGCGCCTCGGTCAGCTTCTGCTCGGCCTGCCGGATGTGGTCGGCGGCGTGGTCGGGCACATGCTGGAGGTCCTGCCAGCAGGCGAGCGTGAAGCGCCGCCGCAGCTCGCTGAGCACCGGCTCGACCTGCCCCGCGCGGGTGGTCAGGGCCTGGGCGCGGGTCCGTAGCGAGACCAGCCGGTGGTCGATCTCGGCGGCGCGCTCAGGGAGCCGTTCCGCCTCGGTGCGGATCGCCTCGGCCTCCCGCGAGACCCGCTCGGCCCGCTCCAGCGTCTGTGCCACGCCGTGCCGTCCGGCGCCCTGGTTGAGCCTGGTCAGCTCGGGGGCGAGGGCGGCGAGCCGGGCCGCGAGGTCGTCGGCCCGCAGCCCGGACGCCCGTACGGCGTCCAGCGCGTTGGACGCGGCGAGCAGCGACTGCCGGGCCCGCTCGACGGCCGGCGCCAGCCGGGCCAGCTGGGTCTCGGCCTTCCCCAGCAGCGGACCGAGCCCTTCCGCGAACCGGTCCAGGTCCCCCTTGACCTGCCCCAGCTCGTCCTTGGCCCGCGTCAGCTCGGCGCGGGCACTGGCGGCGGCCGAGGCCTCCAGATCGTCCCGGTCGAGATCGTGGGCGTCGACGGCGCTGATGTAACGGTGGCTGGCCTCGTCGATGCGCCGGCCGAGCGCCTCGAAGTCGGCGGCTGCGCGGCGGGCGGCGGGGGAGTCGTCGACGGTGCTGATCGTCTCGATGGAGATCCGCAGGTCGCGCTGGGCGGTGTCGAGTTCGTAGAACGCCTCCGCGGCGGCGTCCTTGGCCGCCTGCGCCTCGGCCCGCTGATTTTCGGCCCGCCCGCCGAACCACCGCCGGGTGCCACCGCCGGCGAAGGCCGCGGGCAGCACGAGCGCGGCGAGCAGCGGCAGCCCGAGCAGCGTCAGCGCGTCGAGGGCGGCGGTACGCGAGGCGGACGGAGGCTCTGCCCGCGAGGCGGACGGACGCTCGGCGCGCGACGACGACGGCCATGATGACGGCGAATCCGGCCGAGGTGGTGTCGGTATCGCCGTCACATGCCTCTCCCGTGCTGTCATCCGCCCTGCCCGGTGTCATTGTCCCACCGGTTAAGGACGAACACACGGGCGCGTTAGTTCGCCGTGCGCACGGTGACTTTCCCGTCGCCGGTACGAGCGGTCACCACGTGCTCGCTCCGCTCGTCCCGCGGCACGGACACGTCCACGCCTCCGTCGCCGGTCTCGGTGCTGACGCGGTAGGCGGCCCGGGGCAGGGATATGGTCACGGACCCGTCTCCGCTGCGCGACTCGACGAGGTCGGGTATGACGCCGAGCTGCAGGTCGACCGATCCGTCCCCGGTGCGGGTGCGCACCTCGCGCGAATCGACGTCGGCCCGGACGGACCCGTCGCGCGTGTGCACGTCCAGGGCCCCGCTGACGCCCTGGACCCGCACGGAACCGTCGCCCGTCTCGACGTTCACCGCCCCGTCGACGTCGCCGACGCGCACGGAGCCGTCGCCCGTCCTGACCTTGACGGCACCGGTGACGTCCTCGACCCGCACGGACCCGTCCCCGGTCCGGATGTCCAGGGCTTCCCGGAACCCGCTGGCCCGCACGCTGCCGTCCCCCTCCCGCACCTTGACGGCGACGCCACGCGGCACCTCGATCCGGTGCCTGGCCTCGCAGTCGGCGACGAACCCCGAGCAGTGCAGGCGCAGCACCAGGCGGTCGCCGTCCTGCATCTCCCAGGAGACCTTGGGGTCCTTCCCCACGACCACGGACCCGTCGAACCACCGGGTGACCCGCACCTCGCCCTCCTTCGCCCCCTCCACGGCGACTATTTCGAGCCGGGAGTCGTCGGAGTCGACGGTGAGCGTCCGCCCGCTCAGCGCGAAGGCCCGCCGCTCGGCGTCCTTGTCCTCCTCGGCGGAGGCACACCCGGTGAGCCCGACGAGCAGCACCCCGAGCCCGGCGGCCCCGAGAGCGGAGCGCGTGAGCGGACGGGAACGGTTGCCGGAACGGGACGGACGGGACCCGGAATGCTGGTCCGACTGGAATCGGAAACGGCCCATGGAAATCGATCTCCCCCTGCTGTCCCGCGCTGCCGCCGGACCTGAATGCTGACTGGTTCGACCGTACGGTTCCGCCGTCCGCACGGGGATCCGGCGACCTCCCGGATCCCGGGTGGGGATAACCCCCGGCCGGAGCCGCTGACGGGTTTGCGGGACAGTCCCTCGGGCAAGGTAGGCTGTCGACTCGTCCTGGGCGCGTAGCTCAGCGGTAGAGCGCCGCCCTTACAAGGCGGATGTCGGCGGTTCGAAACCGTCCGCGCCCACAGGGTCAGTTCCTGGAGAGGTCCCGTTCCCCCCTGGCCGGGGAGGGAACGGGACCTCTTTCGTGCGCCCGACTTGCCCTCCGGCCACGGTCCCCCTGTGCGGCAGCTCGGCCGTGAGAGCCGATGTGGTGTTCATCCCGGTGCGACGAGTCGGAGCCAGTCGGCGAGCGCCGCGAAGTCGGCGTCCGTGAGGCCGTCGACGTCGAGGAAAAAGGGAGTGGCTGTTCCATCGCGTCTGTGACGGCGGCACGACGGCGCGGCGTGGCCAGGTCCTGACGGCTCACTGCTCGGCACCGTCGGCCGGCGGCTCGTGCGCGTGCTTCAGTTCCGCGCGGGCGGTCACGCGGTCCTTGCCGGTCAGTTCGGACCAGTAGCGGTGGGTCGTGACGAAGACCGCCAGTTCGTGTTCGCGGCGGCGGAGCTTTTCGACCTCGGCCTGTTCGTCGGGGGTCCAGCCGGGGGAGGCCGGGCGTTCGATCTTGCGCCAGGAGGAGTCGTCGGTGAAGCCGTCCAAGGGCTCGACCGACCAGGGGAGCCGCTTCAGCAGGGCCGACAGCTCGGCCCGGACCTGATGCAGCTCCTCCTGGCCGGCGCGGAGGTCGCTGGGGAAGTCATAGGTCGTAGCCACACGGCAATGCTACGCCTGTTCGATTTTGGTGTGCGAGTTGCCAGGCCGGCGGCGGGGCGGTCATTCGGCCCTGATGTCGTCCACGTACACGGTGCCCTTGGCCGGGCCGCCGCCGTGGCCGAGGTACAGGTTGAACGTCGCCACCCTGGCCAGGTAGCCCGCGTCCAGGACCTCCCCGGCGTGCCCGGTGTCCCACGGGGCGGGCCGGAACTCGCTGAAGGGAGCCCGGATCTCCCGTCCGGTGGTGTCGGACAGCGGGACGTTGTACTCGAAGTAGGCGCCGTTCGACACGATCTGGAGCGTCGCGCCGTTCGACGAGCCGTCGCCCCGCAGCCAGAGCACCAGCGACGAGAAGGCGGTCCAGTCCGCGTCCACGGTCTTGCCGATGCCGGTGTAGCCGGCGGAGGTGAAGTCGTACGCGTAGGCCAGCCCGTACGAGCCCGAGGCCCTGTGCTCGGCCGACAGGGTCGTGGTGTTGGCGTTGACGTGGCTGTAGGCCTCGCTCAGGGTGGCGTCGTCCCCGGCGTACCCCTCGAAGTCGTCGATCCACCCGGCGGGCAGCGGGGCGACCTCGCCGAGCAGGACCAGGCTCGAGTCGGTGAGGGTCCTGCCGTGCACCCGCGCGTCCACCGAGAGGGTCACCGACCGGTTGTCCAGCCAGGCCGGGTCGATCGGCCAGTCGCCGGAGTAGAAGCCGTCGGCGTCGAGGCGGAGCCGCCGGGCCGGTCCGCCGTTCACCGCGTACGTCACCCGGCTCGCCGTCCCGTGCGCGACCCGTACCCGGACGGTGCTCTCGGGGCTGGTCAGGCGCTGCCGGTCCGTCGGGGTCACGAGGTGCATGAACGGCGCGTTCGGGACGGCAGCGGTGCGCGCGTCGTACACGCCTCGCAGGTCGCCGGCGAAGACGGTGTACGGGTCCTCGGCGTACGCGACGAAGTCCGCGTGCAGGGCGTGGCCCGGCGTCGGCACGTACTGCCGGGTCTCGCCCCCGAAGTTGGCCCAGGTCTGCATGTAGGTCACCCTGCGCGCCAGCGGGTCCGCCTCGATGGCGCCCAGCAGCTTCGTGAACCACCGCGGGTTGCGGCCCTCCTCCCCGCTCTCCCCGAACTCGGTGTACGCCGGGACCTTGCCCTTCTCCTCGGCCAGCCGGACCACCATCGCCAGGTCCTTCACCAGGCCCTCCAGCCAGGCGTCCGAGCCGGCGGAGTTGTCGTAGGCGTCGTAGCCGAGGACGTCGACGTAACCGTCGCCCGGGTAGGTCTTGAGGTAACCCGTCGGGTCGCCGCCGAAGCTCGAGTTGGGCGAGTACGAGTAGAGCAGGTTGCGGACGCCCTTGGTGTCCCGCAGGTACTCGACCGTGTAGCGGAAGATCTCGATGTACTCCGCCGAGGTGGTGTGGCCGGCGCCCCACCAGAACCAGCCGCCGTTGTTCTCGTGGAACGGCCGGAAGATGACCGGGATCAGCGTGCCGTCCGGTCGGCGCGCACCCTTGACGGCCGCCGCGACGCGGTCGAGGAAGGCGTTGAACTGCGCGTGCTTCGCGCCTCCGGGGAGGATCTGGCCCACGACGCGGCCCGTGGTGTCGTAGAAGTTCTTGCCGGTGACGAAGTTCGGCATGTGGGCGCTGAGCGTGTTGATCCCGCCGAGGGCGTCCGCCTGCCGCAGGCACCGGCTGAGCGCGGCGATGTTCTCGGCCTCGGTGGCGTCCCTGCTGCCGGGGCGCTCGTCGCCGTCGAGGATCAGGGTGTCCCAGCCGAACAGGGCGGGGTGGTCGCCCGCCGCCGCCTTGGTGTCGGACGTCCTGCCGTCCGGCGTGGTGAAGGTGAAGCCGTAGGACAGGGCGTGCTGGTGGCCGAACAGGATGCCGTTGCCCTGCTGCCGCATCAGGTACGCGAACAGCGCGCGCGTCGCGCTCGTCGCCTTGTCGTCGGCGATCCGGACGCGCGTCGGCGCGCCCGTCGGCACCGGGGCGGCGGGCGCCGCCGCGGCCCGGGGCATCCCGGCGCCCGCCGCCACGGCGGCCGTGGCGGCGGTGGCGCCGAGCAGGACGAACGAACGGCGGTTCACGGCGGGGTTGGGCATGGCTGTCTCCTTGTTGCGGCGTGGCGTTGCCTGGCCTTGCGTTGCGTGGCGTCGAGTGGCGTTGCGTGGGCGGCTCTCGCAAAGAGGGGAAGGGGGAGGTCCCTGCGACGTGCCGACTGTGCCGGATGTGCGACAACGTTGTCCATGCCGGTGCGAGAGTTAAGCAACCGGTTTAGTGAATTGCTGCGGAGATCGTCGGCGGCCGTCTCGGAGGGTGGTACGGGGTAGCGGTCCTGCCGGAGATTAAACGGTCAAGTATTTTGCCCATGCCGAGCGGTCGGGTGGCGTGCGGGCAGTGGGGCTCGGGGCGGCGCCCGGGGCGCGATGCCGTTCATGCGTTCATAGATGCCGTTCATACGTTCATATACGGGTCGCTCGGCGGCCCGGCGAGGCACACTGGTCTCATGTGCCGCAGCATCAAGACGCTTCGTCCGCCCGCGCTGCCCGAAGAGGCCACCGAGGCCGACATCCGCGCCGCCGCCCTCCAGTACGTGCGCAAGGTGTCCGGGTTCCGCGCCCCCGCCGCGCACAACCGGGAGGTCTTCGACCGCGCCGTCGACGCCGTCGCCGAGGCCACGGCCCAACTCCTCGCCGAACTCGAAGTCCGGGGGCAGGGGCAGGCGCGCCGGGCCGTCGCGGCGGTGGGCGAGCAGGCGGGGTAGGGCTTACGCCGGCTCCCCGGCCCCCGGTTCCCTGCGCATCACGTACGTCGCCCCGGCTCCGGCCGCCACCAGCGCCAGCGCCGAGACGCCCGTCGCCAGCCAGGTCGCGCCCAGCCAGTGGGCGCCGAGGTAGCCGAGCGCCACGCTGTACGCCGCCCAGGCCAGGCCCGCCAGCGCCGACCAGGGCAGGAAGTCACGGGCACGGCGACGGGCCGCGCCCGCCATCAGGGAGACCACCGAGCGGCCGGCCGGGGCGAAGCGCGCCAGCACGACCAGCAGGCCGCCGCCCCGAGTGAGGGCCGCACCAAGGCGTCGCTGCGCCGTGCTCAGCCGGCGGGAGCGGGCCACGGCCCGGTCCAGGCGGGGGCCGCCGCGCCAGGCCAGACGGTAGGCCAGGAGGTCGCCCAGCACGGACGCGGTCGTCGCGCAGAGCACCAGGATCACGATGTCGGGGACGTCCCGCGCCACCTGCCCCGTCGCCGCCCCCGCTGCCGCCGCCGTCGACGCCATGATCACCAGCACGCCGCTCGGCAGCACCGGCAGGAACACATCCAGGAGCACCGACACGGCCACCATGGCGTATATCCATGGGCTGCCCGTCAGCTCCCCCACACTCTCCAGCACCGCGGTCCCCCGTCACTCCCCGTCATCCCCCGTAAGCCATACAGCGTACGCCTCGGGTGTGACAGGAGGGCCGGGAGGATCGTGGGGGTCCGACGGGTCGAACGCGTGGCCGGTGCCATCGCCTCATCGCCGTGCCCGGCGAGACGCCGCCTCACCCTCCCGGCGCTCCCCGGGGGGCGGGGTCGCGCCGGCTCCCGTAGCAACGAGGGAGGGATCGGCCGGACAGCCGGCCGGCCCACCGACCGAAGGAACGTGACCCATGGTGCCCATATGCGCCGGCGCCCTCGCCGTCGTCCTCCTCACCGGCGGCGACCCTTCCCCGTACTCCCTCCACACCGACGCCCGCTTCGCCCCGCCCTCCGCCGCCCACACCCGGGCCGCCGTGACCTACGACCGGGCCCTCGTCCCCGTCGGCGCACGCATCGCCGTCGGCCAGCGGATCCGCGGCGGCGGCGCCATGACCGTCGAACTCCGTGTCGCCGGCGTCCGGCCCGGTCACCACTACGGCGTCCACGTCCACCGCGAGCCCTGCGGCGCCGACCCGGCCGCGGCCGGCGGACACTACCAGCACCGGCCCGGCGCCGGCCCCCACCACGTCAGCCCGGACAACGAGGTCTGGCTCGACTTCGCCGCCGACCGCCGGGGCGAGGGGCACGCCGTCGCCCGTCACGACTGGCGGTTCCGGCGTGGTGAGGCGTCCTCCGTCGTGATCCACGACGTACCCGGCGGCGCGGGGGAGCGCGTCGCCTGCTTCACGGTGCCGTTCGGCTGACGTCCGCGGCAGTCGTTCGCGGCGGGCATGCGTGGCAGTCGTCCGCGGCGGTCAGGGGCACGTGCGATCCGCACGACCCGTACCACCACCGACGAACGACGAACAGCGTCGTCCGCTGCGTCATCTGCCGCGGCCGCGGCGTTGCTCGGTGCCGTGACCGGGCCGTGGGGCGGCGGCCGGGCCCTGCGTGGCCGGACCGCTGCCCGGGGGCCGGACGACGCTGGCCGACCGGCTGCGCGCGGCCGCGGCGCTGGGCAGGGCGGGCGGGGGCGAGCCCGGTTCGCCGACGGCGCGGTGTGCGGCGGTGCGCAGGGTCTGGCGCTGCTGCCGTTCCTGTGACCGCTGGTCGGGGGTGAGCGCCCCGCGCCGGGCGAGTTCCCCGAGGAACCGTTCAGCGGCCGCCTCATGCCGTACGGCGGCCTGCGCGGCGCCCGTGGACAGGGCGGTGTGGCGATCGGTGAGGGTGCGCGCGAGGAGTTGTACGACGTCGGCGTCGGTGCGGGCGAGCAGCGTCGGGTCGGGCCCGGCCGGAGCCGTGCCGCGCAGCTGTGCGGCACGCGCGGACACCTCCCGCCACGGCGCGGTCGGCGGCGGCAGAAGGGGCGCGGCGGCGCGGGCGATGTAGTCCAGCTCCGGCACCGCGAAGTCCGGCGCGATCAGCGTCGCGGCGGCGTGCCGGGCGGCGAACTGGGCGGCCTCGGCGGGCGACTGCACGCGGGCGTGCTCGTTCCTGATCGCGGCCACGAGCTGCAGCCGGTCCTCCGGTACGGCCTGGCCGGCGGCGATGGGCTGGGCGTGGACGGTGTGGCCGTCGCGGCGCATGACGACCGCGTAGTCGCCCAGGCCCTCCGCCTCGAAGGCCGCCGCACCGCGGACCACCCCGGCGAGCGCGGCGTCGTGGATCTCCGGGTCGACCAGGCGGCCGTGCCCGCGTTCCTGGAGTTCCTCCACGTAGCGGGACATGATGCCCAGTCGGCTGACCGGGCCGGGCACGGCGACGAAGGCCGTCTCGATCCGGTACGGGGCGACGCCGGGCGGCAGCGGCGCCGACCGGATGCGCCGGCAGATGTCCTCGTACTCGGCCGCGGTGACCATGGCGGACTCCAGCAGGATGTTGAAGCCGCGCTCCAGCGCGTAACTCTGTGCCTGCTCCCACCACGCGTCTCCGTCCGGCCGGACCAGGGCGTCGGCCTCCTGCGGCCGTTCGGCCTGCCAGCGGGCGTAGTCGGGGTGGTGGGGGTTGTAGAAGTCCATGTTGATCCAGGCGGTCTCCCCGTTGCGGTCAAGGGCGTCCTTGACCATGCGGGTCACGGCCGTCTTGCCCGCCCCGGTCTGCCCGGCCACGATCACGGCGACCGGCGCGCGCTGCGGGGTGCTGCCGTCCAGGTAGACGGGCGCGATCTGCTCGCGGAAGATGCGCCGGTTCTCCTCGGGCGGCAGCTGCCCCTCGGTGGTCGGGCTCACGCGGCCCCGCCGGCGAGGTAGCGGCGCACCGTACGGGACAGCGCGTGCGCGCGCTCCAGAGCGGCTGTGTCGTCCGGACGCAGCTGGAGCTGGGCGCGGTTGAGGTCCCGCTGGTAGTGGGTGAGCTGCTCGGCGCGCGTGCCGTCGGCGTCGCGCAGTGCGGCGGAGACCTCCGCCACGGCCGACCGCAGGTCGGCGAGGGCCGCCTCGTAGGGCTGGTCCCCGTACAGGCCGCCGGGTACCGGCTCGACGTGAGCGAGGATCGGGTCGGTGGGGGAGTGGTCGGTCATGCGTGCGTCGTTCCTTCCGTGTCGCCCGGTGGGGTCAGGTGGGCGGTGTCGCCCCAAACGGCCAGACGCAGCCGGAGGCCGTCGCCGTTCCAGTGGGACACCGAGGCGTTCGGGACCGGCGGGAGTTCCCCGGGCGCGGCGGCGCCGATGCCGGCCAGGACGTGGCGCAGGGCGATGACCACGCCGTCGTGCGCGACGACCAGGACCCGCCGTCCGGGCGCGGCCCGCCCCAGGTCGGAGACGAACTGGCCGACGCGTACGGCGACGTCGGTGAGGGCCTCCCCGCCGGGTGGCCGGTAGTGCCACTCGCCCAGCAGTTCCCGCCGGGCCGCCTCCTCCGGGGCCCGGGCCCGCAGCGCGGTCGGCGGATGCAGTTCGAAGACGCCCATCTCCCGGTCCCGCAGCCGTTCGTCGACGAGCATGTCCGGCCGCGGTCCGCCGAGTTCCGCGGCGCGGGCCGCCATCCCCTCCCACGTCTGGAGCGCGCGGGCGTAGGGGGAGCACACGACCAGGTCCGGCCCGGTCTCCGGCGCCTGCCCGGCCAGCCAGCCGCCCAGCGCGCGGGCCTGCGCGGCGCCCCGCTCGGACAGCGGAACGTCCCGGTCCCGGCCGGGCACCGGCGCGGTGGAACCGGACGCCTCCGCCGCGGCGAAAGCGACGTTGGCCGTGCTCTGCCCGTGCCGCACGGCCCACAGACCGCCCAGCGCGCAGGGCGGAACCAGGCCGGCCGGCGGCACCGCATCGGGCGGCGTTCGTAAGCTCATGTCGTCCCTTCGCAGCTGGGTCACTCGTGAGGCCACGGCGTTCATGGGCGGTTCCGGCCACTGCGTCGTCGAACCGGCCGTGTCGGGAACCAATCGTGCACCGGCCGTGGCGGGAACCGGTCGTGCGTCGGCCGTCACGGAAGCGGTCGTGCGCCGGCCGTGGCGGGAACCGACCGACCGTGACAGCAGGTCACTTGATGTCACTGGTGTCACTGACGTCACTGTGTCACTTGTCCAGCGACGTCTCCTCCACCGTCACCAACCGCGACCCGTCCCCCTCCGCCTCCGCCCGCGCGTGTTCCAGCCGCAGCCGCGCCGAACGTCCGTGCAGCGTCAGCGTCATGAGCTGGTTGCCGAACCACGGGCCGCCCGTCTTCCGCCACGAAACCGGCGCCTTCGGGACCCGGCCGTGCCGGGCGACACCGCGGCCCAGGGCACGCGCGACGGCGCTCCAGCCGAAGCGGAAGCCGATCCGGATCGACAGCGGGACGGAGTTGTGGACGGGGGAGCAGGTGAGCTGGAGGACGCGGGCGTCGGGGGCGGCGTCGCGCCAGGCCGGCTCGGCGATGTAGGCGTGGTGGACGTCCCCCGACAGCACGCACACCGTCGCGGGCGCCGCCGGGCCGGAACCGGCCTCCGCGATCAGGTCGGCCAGGGCGGCGAAGGACTCCGGGAACGCCGACCAGTGCTCCAGGTCGGCCCCGCGGCGGATCCTCTCCCCGAGCCGGGCCCAGCGCCGGCCCCGTTCGCCGCGGCAGAGCATGGCGTTCCAGCCCTCGACGTCGTGCACCAGGTGGGGCAGCAGCCAGGGCAGGGAGGTGCCGATGAGGAGGTGGTCGTACGACTCCCGGTCGTCCAGGACCTGTTCGCGCAGCCACTGCGCCTCACCCGGGTCGAGCATCGAGCGGTGCCGTTCGTCCAGGACGCGGGCCGCGCGGCTGTCCACCATGACCAGCCGGACGCGGCCGAAGTCGCGCCGGTAGCTCCAGCGGGCGGTGGTGGGGTCGGAGTCGGCGGAGTCGGCGAAGGCGCGCAGGACGTCGGTGGCGTCGGGGGTGTCCCGTACGGAGCGGTACAGCGGGTCGGCGGCCAGTTCGGCGGGGGAGAGGTTGCCGAGGTGCTGGTACACCCAGTACGACATCAGGCCGCTGAGGACGCGCTCGCGCCACCACCCGGTCGCCCGCATGTCGGCGAGCCAGGAGGCGGAGGTGTTCCAGTCGTCGATGACGTCGTGGTCGTCGAAGATCATGCAGGTCGGCACGGTGGACAGCAGCCAGCGCACCTCGGGGTCGAGCCAGGACTCGTAGTAGAGCCGGGTGTACTCCTCGTAGTCCGCGACCTGGGGCCCCGGCGGTCGGCCGAGGTCGCGGCGGCCGGCCAGCCACTCCTGGGTCGCCCGGGAGGTCTCGTCGGCGTACACCTGGTCGCCGAGGAGGAGCAGGACGTCGGGGCGCTCGGCCGTGGGGTCGGCGGCGATGCGGGCGGCGAGGGTGTCCAGGGCGTCCGGCCCGACGGGGTCCTTCTCGTGGCCGGAGGAGCGGTGGACGGGAGAGTCGTGGGCCGGCGGCGCGGCCCAGCGGCAGGAGCCGAAGGCGACCCTCAGCGGGCCGTCGGCCAGGGAGGTGCGGATGAGGGAGGGCGGGTAGGGGGAGTCGGGCGGCGGCCAGACCGGCGTGCCGTCGAGGAGGACCTCGTACGCCGTGGAGGTGTCCGGGGTGAGGCCGGTCACCGGCACCAGGGCGTAGTGGTGGCCCCCGACCTGGAAGGTGCGCGCCTCGGCGCGTGCGCCGTCCGCGCAGCGCACCTCGGCGGTGCACGGACGGCTCGCCTCGACCCAGACGGTCGCGGACGAGCCGTCGACGTACCTCAGCAGTGGCCCCAGGCGCAGTTCCGCCACGTCATCGCCCTCCTCCGTCGCCCCGTACGGTACGGAACGACGGAGGGCCGTGGGGAGATTCCGGTGCGGAACCCACAGGGTTTGCCGGATCGAGATCGGGCGGCCGGGTGTCCGGGCGGAACGGGGCGGAACACACGGGCCGGCAACCCGCCGGGCGGTTCCGCGTCCGAGGTCCGCCGGGTTCCGCCTCGGCGGCCCGCCGGGCAGTCGGCGTCAGCAGCCCGCCAGGTAGTTCGTCAGCGCGCTCTTCTCCGCCGAGTCGACGGAGAGGCCGTAGTAGTACTTCACCTGGACCCAGGCGCGGACGTACGTGCAGCGGTAGGCGGTGCGGGACGGCATCCAGGTGGCCGGGTCCTGGTCGCCCTTGGCCTGGTTGACGTTGTCGGTGACCGCGAGGAGCTGCGGGCGGGTGAGGTCGTTGGCGAAGGCCTGGCGGCGGGAGGTGGTCCAGCTGCTCGCGCCGGAGTCCCAGGCCTCGGCGAGCGGGACGAGGTGGTCGATGTCGACGTCGGAGGCGAGGGACCAGGTGGCGCCGTCGTAGGGCGAGTACCAGCTGCCGCTCGTGGCGGCACACGAGGAGTCGGTGACGACGCCCGAGCCGTCGCGCTTGAGGACGGTCTCGCGGGTGTTGCAGGCGCCGCTGATGGTGATCCAATGCGGGAACAGGTCCCGGCTGTAGCCGGTGCGGTTCTCGGTCTTCACCGGGAGGGAGGCCAGGTAGGAGCGGGCGGTGGCGCCGCTGACCGGGGTGGGCAGGGCCGCGTTGGCGGCGGGGGCCTGGAAGAGGGCCACGGAGGCGATGAAGGCGCAGAAGGCCGCGACGACGCCGAAACGTCGACGCGCGTAGAACCTGGACATGCGAACTCCCTTGGGGGACGAGGGTGTCGGGGTGCGAGCGAGGGAATGCTCGCGGTACGGCATTGCGCGTGGGTGTGCGCACAGTAAGAAGCTAGTGACGTGCGCATGACACAACAAGGTCGCGCGGGGGAGTTCGTGTGGCAGTGACGGCGTGCCGGAGGCGGGGACGGCGTGCCGGGCGGGGATGAGGCGTACGCGGGGGGCGGGCGCCGGGCGGGGGGTGAGGCGCACGGTGGGAGTCGTGGCGGGACGGGCGGCCGGGCGTGAATGAGGCCGGGCCGGGGTCGAGTGGCGGGCGGGGGGTGAGATGCGGGCCGGGGTCGAGTGGCGGGCGGCGACGAGGCGTGGGTCGGGATCGCGTACGATGGACGGCGCAGAAGGGGAGTAGCTCTTCGCCGGACCGTCGACATACTGCTCAGCTCGTCTGAGCCGGCGCCCGGAGGCAGGCCCAGCGTCAGGGGACGCGGGGGTCGGCCGGCGAGACCTTCGGCCAGCAGTGCACGTCCGTGCCGTCCGGCGCGGGCCCCGTGTGTGCCGCCGTGCCGAGGTGTCGTGAACGCAGTGCGCAGCACACTCTCGGCGGGGCGCACCCGACCGATTGAGGAACCTTGATCAGCTTCACCGTCACGGCGCTCGTCTTCGGCGTCGTCTTCCTGGCCGAGCTGCCGGACAAGACCGCGCTGGCCGGCCTCGTCCTCGGCACCCGTTACCGGGCCTCCTACGTCTTCGCCGGCGTCGCCGCCGCCTTCGCGCTGCACGTCGTCCTCGCCGTCGCGGCGGGCAGTGTGCTGACGCTGCTGCCGCAGCAGCTCGTGCACGCGCTCACCGGCGTGCTCTTCCTCGGCGGCGCGGCGATGCTGATGCTCAAGAAGACTGACGGGGACGAGGAGATCCGCAAGCCGGAGGACCAGTCCTTCTGGAAGGTCGCCGGGGCCGGGTTCATGCTCATCCTCGTCGCCGAGTTCGGTGATCTGACGCAGATCATGACCGCGAACCTCGCCGCCCGCTACGACGACCCGCTCTCCGTCGGCCTGGGCGCGGTGCTGGCGCTGTGGGCGGTGGCCGGGCTCGGGATCGTCGGCGGACAGGCGCTGATGAAGCGGGTGCCGCTCCAGCTGATCACGCGGATCGCGGCGCTGCTGATGCTGGGGCTGGGGGCGTGGAGCCTGTGGGAGGCCGTCACGGGGTGACGTGGGCGTGCGGCCCCGGTCCGACCGGAGGCCGGCTCGGCCGCGGCGCCTCCCGCCCGGCCCGGCGCGGCCCTCGGGCCGGCTGAACGGAAGGTGAAAGGTTGCCGCGGGCGGTGGCGTCGGGAGGGGGTTGTTTTGTACCGTGAGGAAACAAAGTGGCTCCCGCCCGTTTTCCCTGACCGGCGGGCGGGGCCGCCTTGGTTCCTCCCGCCCCCGTCCTGGAGCTGCCGATGACGGCCCCCGTCGTGCTCACCGCCCGTGCCCTCCTGCTCGACATGGACGGCACGCTGGTCAACTCCGACGCCGTCGTCGAACGCGTCTGGCGGCGCTGGGCCGACCGCCACGGGCTGGACGGCGACGAGGTGCTGAAGGTCGTGCACGGGCGCCAGGGCTACGCCTCCATGGCCGTGCTGCTGCCGCACCGGCCGATGGAGCAGAACCACGCGGACAACGCCCGGATGCTGGCCGAGGAGACCGCCGACATGGACGGCGTGGTGCCGGTGCCGGGCGCGCCCGAGTTCCTCGCCTCCCTGCGCGGGCTGCCGCACGCCCTGGTGACCTCCGCGGACGTCAAGCTGTCCACCGCCCGCATGGCCGCCGCCGGGCTGCCGCTGCCCGCCGTGCGGGTGACCGCGGAGTCGGTCGGCGCCAGCAAGCCCGACCCCGAGGGCTTCCTCAAGGGCGCCGCCGAACTGGGCGTCGCGCCCGCCGACTGCGTCGTCTTCGAGGACTCCGGCGCGGGGATCTCCGCCGCACGCGCCGCCGGGATGCGCGTGGTGGGGATCGGCCCGCGCGCCGGGCTCCACCGGACGGACGTGACGGTGCGGGACCTCACGCAGGTGCGGGTCGAGGCTGTGGGGGACGGGACGTTGCGGGTGTCCGCCGGCTGAGGCCGGGGAGCCGGCCGGGCGGGGTCGCCCCACGGCCGGGGGTGCGGCGGTCCGCCGAGGCCCGCCGCCGAGACCGTGCCCCCGGCTCCCGGCCGGGATCCGTACTCACCCCTGCGCCGCCGGGATCCTGCCTCAGTTCCCCCGCCAGGACCTTGCCCTCGGTCCTCCGCCCGCGACCTGCCCTCAACCCCCCGACTGCAGGTGCCCCGTCTCGGCTTCGAGCCGTTCCCGCGTCGCCTTCCCGTACACGCCGGGCTCGTCGCCCTGCACCCCGCGCCACACCTGGTAGGTGCGCACGGCGTCCTCGACCTCCTCGTTGAAGTGGCCGTGGATGGCGTGGTGGTAGATGTACACCGCCTTCAGGCGCGTCTGGAGTTCGACGACCTCCGGGCCCCGGTCGCCCCGGCGCAGGACCTGGGCGTCGGCGGGGCGGGCCGAGTCGGTGGCGCGTGCCGTCGACGCCGTGGGAGTGGGCGAGGCCGTCTTCGACGGTGACGGCGAGGCGCTGGACGACGACGGGGTCGGCGTCGGGGACGGACTGTGCGTCGCCGAGGGGGACGGCGTGGCCGAGGGCGACGCCGACGCGGCGGCCGTGGGCGACGGGGCGGAAGCGGTCTGCTCGGCCTTGGTCGGGGCCGGGACCGCCTCCCGTACGTCCTCGGGCAGGGCGCTGTCCCGCGACGGAGTGTCGTACGAGAACAGACCGCCGGCGAACCCGGCCGCCGCCACCACGGCCACCGCCGCACCCGCCGCCCCGAGCAGCGCCGTACGACGCCTGCGGGACCGGCGAGGGTCCTTTGCGTCGGCCGGGGCGGGGCGCTGCCCGTCGGCGCCGGGCTCCTCGCCGTGCTCGGCGTCGAACAGGCTCAGGTCGTGTGCGTCGGGCGCAGCCCCGGTGGCCCCCGGGGGCACCGGCCGCAGCGTCATCGTCGCCTCCACCGGCGTTTCGGCCGGCGGCGGGGCGGTGTCCTTGCCGCCGGCGCCCAGGTCGACGTACGGCCGGATGCGCAGCGGGTCGAAGTCCTCCGCCGCCGCCTGTTCCGCCGTGCGCGCGTCGCGCAGGGCGTCGGAAGCCCGTTGTGCGCAGGCGCACGACGGGGTGTTGTCCGCACCCCGAAGCGCCCCGCAGTCCGGGCACGCAGTCCCCTTCGGCTCCGCCACGCGTTCGTTCCCTCCCCTGGTTCGTTCCCCGGCATTTCGGCGAACGGCAGAAATTATGCAGATCTCGTGTGCGCGGTGTTCGGGAAGGTCGCCCCTCGGTAGCGGAACGATCGATTCCGGAGGGTGGCCTTCCGGACTCGACGGGCCATAAACGGGCACACCGCCCACGATGGGAGGGGAAGAGACCAGCCACTGGCCGAACCGGCCGTCGACTGGACCGGCCGCCGGCCGGACAGGCCACCAGTCACCGGCCCCGGGAGGTGCGTATGGCCCACGGAACGCGCGAGGCCTCGGAGCAGACGGAGCACGTGTCCCGCCACGTCCTCGTCTCCATCGGGGCGCTGCTCCTCGGCATGCTGCTCGCCGCGCTCGACCAGACGATCGTGTCGACGGCGCTGCCCACCATCGTCAGCGAACTCGGCGGCATGGACCATCTGTCCTGGGTCGTCACGGCGTATCTGCTGGCCTCGACGGCCGCGACGCCGCTGTGGGGCAAGCTCGGCGACCAGTACGGACGCAAGCGGCTGTTCCAGGCGGCCATCGTCATCTTCCTGATCGGCTCCGCGCTGTGCGGGCTCGCGCAGGACATGCCGCAGCTCATCGCCTACCGCGCCCTCCAGGGCCTGGGCGGCGGCGGGCTGATGGTGCTGTCGATGGCGATCGTCGGGGACCTGGTGTCGCCGCGTGAACGCGGGCGCTACCAAGGGCTGTTCGGCGGGGTCTTCGGTGCGTCGAGCGTGCTCGGGCCGCTGCTCGGCGGTCTGTTCACCGACCATCTCAGCTGGCGCTGGGTCTTCTACATCAACCTGCCCGTCGGCGTCGTCGCCCTCGCCGTGATCGCCACCGTCCTGCACGTACCGCGCCGCTCCACCCGGCACCGCATCGACTACCTCGGCACCCTGCTCATCGCCTCCGTCGCCACCTGCCTGGTCCTGGTCGCCTCGCTCGGCGGCACCACCTGGGCCTGGGCCTCGCCGCAGATCGCCGGGCTCGCGGCGGCCGCCGTCGTCCTCGCCGTCGCCTTCGTCGCCGTCGAGCGGCGGGCGGCCGAACCGGTGCTGCCGCTGAAGCTGTTCGCCATCCGCACCTTCACCCTCGCCGCCCTGATCAGCCTGATCATCGGCTTCGCCATGTTCGGCGCGATGACCTATCTGCCGACCTTCCTCCAGGTCGTCCTCGGCGTCTCGCCGACCATGTCGGGCGTGCACATGCTGCCGATGGTCGCCGGCATGCTGCTGGCGTCCACCGCATCCGGCCAGATCGTCAGCCGCACCGGCCGCTGGAAGGTCTTCCCGCTGGCCGGCACCGCCGTCACCACCCTCGGCCTGCTCCTCCTCCAGGAACTGGACGAGAACAGCTCCGACCTGGCGATCAGCGGCTGCTTCCTCGTCTTCGGACTGGGCCTCGGCCTGGTCATGCAGGTGCTGGTGCTGATCGTGCAGAACGCCGTCTCCTATCAGGATCTCGGCGTCGCCACCTCCGGCGCGACCTTCTTCCGCTCCATCGGCGCGGCCTTCGGCGTCGCCGTCTTCGGCACGATCTTCGCCAACCGCCTCGACGACGAGCTGCTCGACGCCTTCCGGGGCGCCCGACTCCCGCCCGGAGTCTCCGTCGACGCCCTGGAGGCCGACCCTCGCGGCATCGAGGCGCTGCCGCCCGCGCTCCAGCCGCCGGCCGTCCACGCGTACGCCACCGCCATCACCGACGTCTTCCTCTACGCCGCCCCCGTCGCCCTGATCGCGTTCGTGCTGGCCTGGTTCCTGCGCGAGGACCGGCTGCGCGGCTCGGTCACCGCGCCCGACGTCACCGAGACGCTGGCCAGCAACCCGGTCGAGCGGTCGTCGTACGACGAGGTGTGCCGGGCCCTGTCGGTGCTCGGCACCCGCGAGGGGCGGCGCGAGGTCTACCGGAAGATCACCGCGCGGGCCGGGTACGACCTGCTGCCCGCCGCGAGCTGGCTGCTGCTGCGGATGAAGAGGTACGGCCGGGTCGAGCCGGCCGTGCTCGCCGAGCGCAGCACCGTCCCGCTGAGCGTCGTCATCGAGGGCGCCCGGCAGGTCGAGGAGCGGCGGCTGGCGGTCCGCGAGGGCCTCGACCTGATCCTCACCGAGCGGGGCGCGGCGGTCGCCGAACGGCTGGCCCGCGCCCGCGAGGAGTCCCTCGCCGAACTCCTCGGCGACTGGTGGGGCCCGGACCGGCCCACCGACCTCGTCCAGCTGGTCCACGAGCTGAACGGCGAACTGTGCGGCTCGGTCCACGAACAGCCGCATGACGCACGGGCGGTGGGGCGGCCGGCTTGAGCGGGGCACGCCGCCGCCGGCCGGACGGGCCGGGCATCTCCCCGTCCCCCGCCCCGGCGAGCCTCGCCCCGGTCGCCCTCGACCAGTCCGGTCCTGCCCCGGCCGCCTTCCACCAGCCCGCCCTCGCCCCGCCCGCCTCCGCAGCCCGCCCGCCCCCACAGCACGCCCCCGCCCCTTCCGCCTCAGACGCTCCTTCCGCCTCCGGCGTCCACGAGCCGCTTGCTGAACCAGTGCTCGGCGTACGGCTCGTCGTTGTGCGGTGCCGTCTCCTCGTAGCCGAGGCGGGCGTACAGCGTCCGTGCCTCCACCAGGTCGCTGCGCGTGTCCAGAATCATCCGGTGGGCGCCCAGTTCGCGGGCGGCGGACTCGGCGGCGGCGACCAGGAGGGCCGCGCCGCCCTTCCCACGGGCCTCCGGGAGCAGGAACACGCGGGTCAGCTCCGCGGTCGCCGGGTCGGAGGTCGGGCTGACGCCCGCCGTGCCGGCCGGGACCCCGTCGTACCGGGCGACGAGGAGAACGGCCGGGCCGTTCGCGGCGCCGGCGGCCATCTCCCGCTCCAGCTCGGCCGGGTCGGTGCGGTGGCCCCGGTGGAGGAGGTACCAGCGGTCGCTGACCTCGGTGTAGTACGCCCGCCACAGCTGTCGCGCGGCGGGGGACTCGACGGGTTCCGGGGAGATCGTCCAGGTCATGCGCCATTGTGCGGGCGGGGCCGGCCCGTGGCGCAACCAGTTTGGGCGGGGGTCCGCGGGCAACCCGGACGAACGACCGGCCCGGTCGAGGGCCGGTCGGGTCGAGAACCGGGAAGGCATCCATGTCCACTGGCTTGATCATTGCTCTGATTTTGATTGCCGCGGTCGTCGTCGTGGCGGCCGCCCTGATGATGCGCCGCCGTGGCGGACACGGCGGACGGGACCTGAAGCGGCGCTTCGGGCCCGAGTACGACCGGGTCGTGGCCCGGCACGACGGCGACCACAAGGCCGCCGAACGAGAGCTGGCCCAGCGCGTGGACCGCCACGCCGACCTGCGCGAACGGCCGCTGGAGCCGGCGCAGCGGGAGCGGTTCGAGGCCCGTTGGACGGCCGCGCAGGAGCGGTTCGTCGACGCGCCGCAGGAGGCGGTCGCCGAGGCCGACCGGCTGCTCGGAGAGCTGGCCGCGCACCGGGGCTTCCCGGACGGCGGCCGGTACGAGGAGCAGCTCGACGCCCTGTCCGTCCACCACGGACACCACGTCCACGGCTACCGCCGGGTCCACCGCATCGCCCACGCGCCCGTGAACGGCGCCTACGACGGCCGAGCCGACGGCGCGGGCAACGGTCCCGTCGGCACCGAGGAGATGCGCGAGGCCATGGTCGAGGCCCGCGCCCTGTTCGACGACCTGCTCCGGCCGACCCGCGACGAGCGCCACGGACGTTCCGAGGTCGCGCGCACCGAGAACGCCGGACGGACCGGTCGGACCGGGACGCCGGCCCACACGGGCGGCGGGCGCGGGCTGCACCTGCCGTGGGCCCGTCACGCGAAGGGGAGTTGAGGAACATGAGCGACGAGACACGCCCCACGGGCGAGCAGGACCGCTTCGAGCGGCGCGAGGTCCTCACCGGCCATGTGACCCCGGAGGACCCGGCGACGGCCCGCGAGGCGCCCGAGTCGGAGACCCCTCTGGCGCCCACGACCTCCGGGGTGTCCGGCAGCCCGGCCGCACCGGCGGTGCCGGAGACGTCCTCGGCGGCCGGGACGCCCGGCGCACCCACCGCACCGGCCGAACCGGCGAGCAGGCCCGACGTCGCGTACGGCGCCCCTGCCCCGCAGAGCACCCCTGCCCCCCAGAGCACCTCCGCTCCGCGGGGCGCAACGGTCCCGCACGGCTCACCGCCCGCCAACCCCTCCGCACCGGGCTCCCGCATGTCCCCCCTGCTCCCGCGCGAGGAGTGCGACAAGCTCGCTCAGCGGCTCCAGCAGTCGGTGTCCTCGTTCGTCGACGGCCCCCGGGCGGCCGTGGAGGAGGCCGACCACGTCCTGGAGGAGATCGCCGCCCGCTTCACGGACGCCGTGACCGAGCGCCGCCGTACGCTGCGCAGGTCCTGGGAATCCACCGACGAGGGCACGTCAGCCTCCACCGACACCGAGCGACTCCGCCTCGCCCTGCGCGACTACCGGGAACTGGCGGACCGCCTCCTGCGCCACTGAGCCCACCGTGTCGGCGGAGCCGACACGGTGAAGGCGGTCACCGCCCCGCCCGGCCCTCCCGCCACCGCCGTACGACGTCGTCCACGTCGTACGGCTTCAGACCCAACGGAGGGCCGGGCGGCGGCTTGTACATCATGTCGCGGATCTTGACGTTGACGTCCTCGACGATCTTGCGCGCCGCCCGCTCGCTCGGCGCCCGCAGCGCCGCCAGCAGAGCGTCCTCCGCCTCCTTGCGCAGCGCGAGCGTGGGTGGCAGGACGGTCAGGCCCTCGCGGGCCATCTTGCGCTTGACCCACCACAGTTCCTCGTAGGGCGCCTCGACGTCCTTCGGCAGGGGCTTGCCCGCGCCGGGCAGCCGGGCGAAGTCGCCGCGCGCCTGGGCGTCGCGGATCTGTTTGTCGGTCCAGGACTCGAAGCTGACGCCGGGTGGCTTTCGCTCGGTCATGAGGCCATTGTGCCGGACGGCGCGCCGCGGGGCGATTTATCATGCGGCGGCGGGACCGGCAATCGGGCCGTCGCGCAAGGACGTTGGGCCCGCGCAGGGACGCGACACGAGGGAGCGCACGTGCTCGAACTGACCATGGCTTCCGTCTCCGGGACGGATGCGGGCGCCACCGCGGGCATGCAGATGGCCGAGGCGTCCAGCGAGCCGGGCACCGTGCTGCGGGTGGGCCGGGACCGGTCGGTGTGCCGGCTGGTCACGCCCGACGACTGGCTGTTCGTCTCCCGCGTCCACCTGGAGTTCCTGTGCGCGGCGGACGGCGGCTGGCAGGTGACGTGGCTGCGCGGCTCGCAGCCGGACCCCTCGTCGGTGGTCCGGCTGGTGGCCGGGGAGTACGCGCAGCCGCTGCAGTACGGCGGCGGCGTGCGGCTGCCGCGGGGCGGCAGCGGCGAGATCGTCATCCAGGACCGCACCGGGCCGCGCAGCGTGAACGTGGGCTTCTACCACGAGGCATGAGCACGGCGGGTACGGCCGGGCCTACGGCAGCACCCGCGCCAGCGCGAAGCCGTCGTACCCCTTGCCGCCCACGGTCTGGATCGCCGTGCCGCTCAGCCTCGGGCTGCGGGCGATGAGGTCGAGGGCGGCGCGGGTGCCCAGGACGTCGGGCGTGGTGCTGTCCGGGTCGACGACCCGGCCCCCGCGGACGACGTTGTCGATCACGATCAGGCTTCCGGCGCGGGTGAGGCGCAGCGCCCACTCCAGGTAGTGCTCGTTGTTGGCCTTGTCGGCGTCGATGAAGACCAGGTCGAACGGGGGCGGGTTCTCGTCGGCGAGCTTGGGCAGCGACTCCAGCGCCGGACCGACCCGCACCTCGACCAGGCCGTCCAGCCCGGCGCGGGCGATGTTGCGGACGGCGACGTCGGCGTGCCGGGCGCTGTACTCCAGGGAGACCAGCCGGCCGTCGGAGGGCAGGGCGCGGGCCAGCCAGATGGTGCTGTAGCCGCCGAGGGTGCCGATCTCCAGGATGGTGCGGGCGCCCTGGATCTGCGCGAGCAGGTGCAGCAGCTTGCCGTGGGGCGCGCTGACGGCGATCTCCGGCATGCCGGCCGCGGCGCTGTCGCGCAGGGCGGCCTCGAGGGCGTCGTCGTCGGGGGAGAGCCGGCCGGTGAAGTAGGCGTCGACGGCTTCCCAGGTGGACTGATCGTTGCTCATGCGGCTCGACTCCCGTCGTTCATGCGGCTCGACTCCCGTGGCTCATACGGCTCGGCTCCCGCTCCCACTCTCATTAGAAGCGCTAACTAACTGTTCCGACGAAGGTAGTCGGGCGCGGGTTCCCCGGCGAGAGCACCACGCCGGGCCCGCGCCCGCCGTACGGCGACGACCGCTCCGGCGACGACGAGGGCCGCCGCGCCGGCCACCGTCAGGAACCACGCCGGGATGCCGCCCACGCGCCGCAGTCTGTCGACGTGGAACACCTGCTGGTACTCCGCGTCGGTGGCCGCCCGCCGCAGCTCGTGGTCCCCGGAGATCCGCCCCGGCTCCGGGAAGCTCTGGCTGATGGCGGTCAGGAACGGCGTCCCCTCGGCGAACTCGGCCAGCGCACCGGAGCCCCGCGGCACCCGCCCGGCGAACTCGACCCGCGGAGCCGCGCCGCCGATGGCGTCGCGCGGTTCCATGCGGTGGTCGGCGAGGACGTACAGGTCCAGCGACTGCGGGGTCGTCGCCAGCCGGGACAGGCGCATCGGGTAGACGAGGGTGTCCGAGTCGAAGGAGAGATGCAGCGGGTCCAAGGTGCCGGTGAGCGGCTTCCCGCCGTCGGCGTCGGGGGCGAGGCGTACGGCGACGTACTCCCAGCGCTGCTCGACGTACGGGGTGAGGGCCGCTTCGAGGCGCTCCGGGAGGGCGAAGCCGTTGTCCTCCAGCCAGTTCTCCAGTGCGGCCGGGTCGGTGGCGGTCAGCCGGGCCACGTCGAAGGGACCGAGCCGCTGCCGTCCGACCACGCCCACACCCGCGTCGCCGGGGGCGGCGGCGCCGGGCGGGGCGCCCGCGCCGTCGTTCGTGTCGAGCGGCCAGTCGCCCTCGCGGGGCCAGAAGTAGTACCGGTCGCGGTACACGGGCTCGACGGCCTCCCGCACCTGCGTGAACAGTTCGGGGTCGCCGAGGCGGACGGTCGCCCGGTTCGGCACCGGCATGACCCAGGCCGCCTTCTCGGCGTCGCCGCCGACCGTCAGGCTCATGACGATCTGCTCCCGCCCCCCGTCCCAGCGGACGACGGACTCCTCGCCGTCCACGACGATCCGCTGCTCGCGCTCGCCGACCATCGCTCCGCACCCGCAGGCGTAGGCCGGGGCGACGAGGGAGCCGATCTGGGTGAGCAGGAGGGCGAGGCCGACGGTGAGGGCGCGGGGGTGCGACACCCTGCGTCGCGGCCCGCGCCGGGTCCGCCGGACGACGGAGCCGGCGCCCGTTCTCGCGCCCGCGTCCGTGTCCTCGCCGGTGTCCTCGTTCCTGCCCATGCGCGCCCCCGTGCTCCCCGTGCCGCTGATCCGCGTGCCTGCCAGTCGGCTGTCGTGCTGCCAACAACCGATCCAGACGGCGTGACCGCGGAGACGGTTCCCTCCGGGGCGGGCGCTCGGAGCCGTTGTCGGGTCCATTTCCCCACCACTACGGCCGGTTGCGGGCGGTTTCGTGGGCCTACGGTCCACTATCGTCGTAAAGACGAATGCGGCACGGGCGTCAGGTGAAATCAGGGTTGCCCGCGTCCTTCTCCATGGGGTGGTGCGAGCCGCACGGGTTCGCGAAGGCATCCCCACGCACGGTGACGCGTGGGACGGACGGGGCGGGAGGCCGACGGGGCGTGGCGAACGCGGAGCACGGCGGAAGACCGGCGGGAGCCCTCGGAGCGACGGCCGTCGGCACGGCCAGCGCACGGCTGCGCGCGACCCGCGTGGCCCTGTGGCTGGTGGCGGCGGTCCTCGGCGTACGGCAGCTGGCCGTCGTCCTGGGCACGCCACGGGGCGAGCGGCTGACCGACCTGGAGACGTGGGTGGGCCCGGACGGCGTGCTGCACGTCGAGGGCTCGCTGTACGACTCCACCCGCTTCACCGGCACGCCGTTCGGCGGCCTCGTCCTCAAACCGCTCACCCGATCGGCCGAACAGGCGCTCGGCTGGGGCTGGACCTTCGGCACGCTGCTGCTCGTCGTGGTCCTCGGCCTGGTCGTCGCCCGCGCGCTGCCCCAGCCGGTCAGCCGCCGTACATCGCTGTTCGCGGCGCCCGTCGCGATCTGCCTGCTGATGCTGTCGCTGCCGGTGCGCAACGCCTTCTGGCTGGGCCAGACCAGCATCATCCCCGTCCTGCTGGTGCTGCTCGGCTGTTTCGCCGTGCGCGGGCAGCGGGCGAGCGGGGCGCTGATCGGGCTCGCGGCGGCGCTCCAGCCGACGGTGCTGCTGTTCGCGGCGCTGCTGTGGTTCACCGGCCGCCGCCGCGCCGCCGCCTCGCTGGGCGCGACGTTCGCCGCCTGCACGGCGCTGGCCTGGGCGGCGATGCCGAACGACTCGCACACGTACTGGGTGCACCACATGGCGGGCGTCGGTCTCGGCGGCCGGGCGGACGACCTCGCCAACCAGTCCCTGCACGGTGCGCTCCTGCGCCTCGGCCTCTCCGGCCCGCTGGAGATCGCCGTCTTCCTGTCCCTCGGCGCGGCGGTCGCCGTCCTCGGCCTGCGCCGGGCGGTCCGCTACGCCCACGACGGCCAGCTGCTGCTCGCCGTGGCCGTCACCGGGTGCGCCGCGATCGTCGTCGCGCCCACCGCCTGGCAGCACCAGCTCCTGTGGGTGCTGCTCGCGGTCGTCGGCCGGGTCGGCAGACGCGCCTGCGACCGTCCGGTGTGGCCGGTCGCGGTCGTGCTGGTGATGACCCTGCCGACGACGATGCTCCTGCCCAACCTGGGCACGCTGCGCCCGGTCCGCGACAACGTCGTCCTCCTCGCCGCGCTCGCCGCCGCCACGGCGGTGCCGTTCCTGTCGCGCACGTCGCCGCACTACCGCGACCCGATCCCCACGCGGTACGCCGAGCCGGTCCCGGCCCGCTTCCGCCACGTACCGCTGCTGCCGTTCCTGCGCCGCGTGCTGGACCGCCCGAACCTCCTGCTGGAACTGCTCCTGATCCGCGTCACCTACGCCGCGTACTCGCAGGTGCGGCTGGCCGCGACCGGCGGCACGATCTCCGGCGGCCGGGAGCGCGCCGAGCACCACGGCGCGCAGATCCTCTCCCTGGAACGCGCGCTGCACCTGGACATCGAGCACGCGGCCAACCACGCGGTGGCGAAGATCGGCTGGCTGCGCGAGTTCTTCGACTTCTACTACACGTCGTTCCACTTCGCCGTGCCGCTGACGGTCCTCGGCGTCCTGGTCTGGCGCCGTCCCGCGGACTACCGCTGGGCCCGCTCCACCCTGGGCCTGACGACCCTCCTGGCCCTGGTCGGCTTCTGGCTCTACCCCCTGGCCCCGCCCCGCCTGATGCCGGACCTCGGCATCATCGACACGGTCCACGGCGTCCAGGACTTCTCCCAGCCGGACTACGGCACCCTGACGGCCCTCACCAACCAGTACGCCGCGATGCCGTCCCTGCACTTCGGCTGGTCGCTGTGGTGCGGCGTGATCATCGCGATCGTCGCCCCGCGCCCCTGGATGAAGATCCTCGGCATGACCCACCCCTTCCTCACGGCCTGCGCCATCGTCGTCACCGGCAACCACTGGCTGCTGGACGCGGCGGGCGGCGCGCTGGTGGTGGGCGCGGGGTTCGCTCTGGCGTATCTGGCGCAGGGGCCGCGGGCGCGGGCCGGCGCGGGGGAGCGTGGAGAGCCCGGCGAGGGCGGGACTGCGGCGCGGGAGGGGCGTGAGCGGGAGGTGCGGGCTCCCTGACGGGCTCGGCCGCTGAGCCGGCACAGGCCGCGCGGCACGGGCCGGGTCCGGAAAATGAGTCGCCGTCCGGGCGCGGCGAGACCTAGCGTCGTGCCCATGCGACTGCTCTCCGTCAACGTCGGCACACCTCGGCCCAACCCCTGGAAAGGGCTCCGCGCCACCGGCATCGACAAGCGGCCCGTCGACGGACCGGTCGCCGTCGTACGGCCCGGTCCCAAGGGCGCCGGCGAGGTCGGGCTCGCCGGGGACAGGGTGTACGACGTGAACCACCACGGCGGGTGCGACCAGGCCGTCCTCGCCTACGCCCGGGAGGATCTCGACGCCTGGGAGCCCGAGTTGGGCCGCCCCCTCCCCAACGGCGTCTTCGGCGAAAACCTCACGACCGTCGGTCTCGACGTCAACGGCGCCCTGATCGGGGAGCGTTGGCGGATCGGCCCGGACGTGGTCCTGGAGGTGACCAGTCCGCGCATCCCGTGCGGAACGTTCCAGGGCTGGCTGGAGCGCGACGGCTGGGTGCGGCGCTTCACGGAGGCCGTGGTGCCGGGGGCGTATCTGAGAGTCGTGGAGACGGGGGAGATCCGCGCCGGCGATCCGGTAGAGATCGTCCACCGGCCCGACCACGACGTGACCGTGGCCCTCACCTTCCGCGCGACGACGCGCGAACCCGAGCTGCTGCCACGGCTGTCGGCGGCGGCCGACGCGCTGCACGAGGAGCTGAAGGACCTGGTGCGCCGGCGGACGGCCGGTCACCGGGGGCGGAACTGAACCCACGACCGCGTGCACCCATTCCCGGGCCCGGCGCGCTCACGGTCCCGAAAACGGGGACCGGGAGCGCGCCGACCATTAGTTTCCGGTCAGGAATCAGCCGTGCCAGACGTCGATGATTCCGACGTTGTCGTTGAGCACGGATCCCAGGTTGGAAACCGGGAGTCGCCAGGTGGCGGCGTAGTTGCGGGCGCGGTTGTGGAATGTCGCCACCGTGCAGTTCCCGTGTCCCACGGCCGAGCTGATGTTGTACGACCAGTAGGAATCGGGGTGCAGACGGTAGCCCGACGCGTCGCAGGTGCCGTAGCTGCCGTAGACGGTGGTCGCTGGGGTGCCGTAGCCGGCGTGGGCGTACCAGGTCATCAGCGCCGTCGACGCCTTGGTGCCGATCCGCTCCTGCACCTTGGGGGTCTTCAGCTGGGCTCGGGCCTCGGCGGCGGTGTCGGCGCAGCCCCGGTACAGCTCCGGGGAGACGCCGCCCTTGGCGGCCTTGCCCACGACGACGACGCAGTGCTTGCCCTCGGCCTTGGATGCCTGGGAGGAGATGTCCGAGGCGCCGGCCGGCGCCGCGGCGGTCAGCATCCCGACGACGGCCGCGGCCGCACCGATAAAGCCAACGGCGCCCTTGTTCTTGAGCATGTCGGTCCCTTCATGCGAGTTTTCCCGTGATGTGCCGTGCAGGAAGACTCTCGCATTGCGCACCGCCGAAGAGCACGCCTTTCGATGAGCGCCGAAAGGCCCAGGTCGAGGGGTGAGCGCGACAATGATTCCGGAATTCCGGCCGCCGATTTTCTTCGCCGTATCTCGGTTTCCTCCGTCACCGGAACGACAGCCACGCTCACGCGTCCCGGGGATACCGGCGCAGCTCGGGCGCGATCCACGGCCGCGGCGAACCGGAGGCCGCCTTCCGTGCCGCCGGTCCCGCCGACCGCCCGGACCGGGGCCTGCGCTGCTGACCGGACCACCCGGTCACAGCGCGCACTCGAACCACACCGTCTTCCCGCCACCCGGCTCCCGCCTCACTCCCCACCGGTCCACCACCGCCTCCACCAGCAGCAGGCCCCGGCCCCCCTCCGCCTCCAGGTCCTGCTCCCGCGGCATCGCCGGGAGCCGCTCCGACCCGTCCGTCACCTCCACACGCACCCCTGCCGCCCGGCGCAGCACCAGCACCGAGCACCGCCGGTCCGGTACATGCCGCACGACGTTCGCCACCAGCTCCGTCACCGCCAGCTCCACCGCGTCCGTCAGCACCGCCAACTGCCATTCGTCCAGGCGCCAGCGGACGATCCTGCGGATGTGCCGGGCCGAGTGCTCGCCCGCCGTGATGGTCAGGCGGTACGTCTCCGGAGCGGGGGCGAGGGGAATCTTTTCGTTCACGGGACGAGGCTGGCCTGCCGTGACTACTCTTTGCCATCGAACAGATACAACGGGTTCCCGCGTGGGCCCGGTTGCGTGAGAGGGGCCGCGCGTGACCCACATCAACGTCCTTGACCCCGGCGCCTCGCCGCTGGACTACTACGGTTTCGAGCTGCGGCGGCTGCGGGAGGCCGCCGGGCTCACGCAGCGGCAACTCGGGGACATCCTCAACTACACCGGCTCGTTGGTCGGCCAGATCGAGACCGCGCGCAAGGTTCCCACGGTCGAGTTCAGCGAACGGGTGGACGCGGCGCTGGGGACGGGTGGCTTGTTCTCGCGCCTCGTTGAGCTGGTGCTTCGCAGTCAACTTCCGGCCTGGTTTCGGCAGACGGCCGAGCTGGAGGCCAGGGCGGTCGAAATCTGTACCTTCCAGATGCACATGGTGCACGGGCTGCTCCAGACTCCGGCCTACGTGCGCGCCGTTCTCGGTGTGCTGGACGAGACCGACCTCGACGACCGCACCGCCGTGCGGCTCGCCCGCCAGCGCATCTTCGAGAAGGGGGAGCCGCCCGTCTTCTGGGCGGTGCTCAGTGAAGCCGCGCTCCACCAGGAGATCGGCGACCGCGAGGTCATGCGCGAGCAACTGGCCCACCTGTTGTCCTTCGAGCGCAATCCCCTGGTCAACATCCAGGTGCTGCCGTTCGAGGCCGGGGCCCACGCCGGGCTGACAGGCTCATTCACCCTCTTCCGCTTCGGGAGCGACCCGACGATCCTCTACACCGAGGGATATGGCAGCGGACATCCGACCGCCAACCCGGACACCGTCAAGGACTGTTCGCTCCGTTACGATCATCTCCGGGCCGCCGCGCTCTCCCTCAAGGACTCGGCGGAGCTGATCCGGCGAGTGATGGAGGAACGCTATGGAGACCCTCGCGATTCAGTGGCGTAAGTCCAGCTACAGCGGTGATCAGGGCGGCGAGTGCATCGAGTGCGCGCCGGTCGGCCCCCTGGCCTGGCGCAAGTCGTCGTACAGCGGCGATCAGGGCGGCGACTGCATCGAGTGCGCGCCGACCGGTCCTCTGACCTGGCACAAGTCCAGCCACAGCAGCGACCAGGGCGGCGAATGCCTCGAAGTCGCCGAAACTCCCGCCACCGTCGCCGTCCGCGACTCCAAGAACCCCGTCGGACCCGTGCTGACCCTCCACCCCGCCGCCTTCTCCGCCTTCGTCTCCTGGGCCGCCGCCTCCGCCTAGGGGGCGCGTCGGTGGGCCGGGGGTCACCCGGCCCACCTCATGCGGGCGTCAGGGCAGGTAGACGTTCGGCTGGGGCGGGCGGGTCATGCCCGCGCCCAGGAAGTAACTCGGGTGCGGGGGCTGGTTGTAGGCGGTGTTCTGCCAGGCCAGCGCCACCCGGTACTGGGCGTCGTGCGCCAGGGTGTGCAGCTTGGTCGTCGTCGGGGTGGTCGTCGCGTAGATGCGCAGCGCCGTGTTGCTCGTGTGGCGCCAGATGACCTCCTCCCGCCAGTCGCCGAACAGGTCGCCGGACAGCACCGGCGTGGACTTGGTGCCGTTGCTCGACGCCACGCCGCTGCCGGTCAGCAGGCGGGTCTCGCCGCTGGTGCCGTACTTGTCGATGCGGGTGCCGTCGAGCAGCTCGCGGACGGGGTCCGCGTCCCACCAGGCGAGGAAGTTGGCCGAGGACGGGTTGCGTCCGACGTTGCCGCCGGAGGCGTTGCGGAGTTCGGTCATGTTGGGGCCCGCGCCCCAGAACTCCGCGCCGGGATTGCCGGCGTAGATGTCGGCGGCCACGCCGCGGCCCGGGCCCTCGGTGCCGCTGGTCGGGGTGCGGTGGAGGACCTGGCCGGTGCGGGCGTCGTGCAGGTCGGAGCCGGGCTGGTTGCCGGACTCGTGGATGGTGAAGACCTCCTGGCCCGCACGGGAGGGCACGAAGTCGCCCACGTGCAGGGCGTCGCCGTGGCCGAAGCCGGTGGCGTACATCAGGCGGCCGTCGTCGTCGATGGTCGCGGAACCGTAGACGATCTCCTGGCGGCCGTCGGCGTCCACGTCGGCGACGGACAGCTGGTGGTTGCCCTGGCCGTGGGCGGCCCCGTTGCCCGAGGCGTTGGAGTCGAACGTCCAGCGGCGGGTGAGCCGGCCGTCCCGGAAGTCCCAGGCCGCGACGACGGCGCGGGTGTAGTAGCCGCGGGCCATGATCAGGGACGGACGCCGGCCGTCGAGGTACGCGGTGCCGGCGAGGAAGCGGTCGGCGCGGTTGCCGTAACTGTCGCCCCACGACGAGACGGTGCCGCGCGGGGGCTCGTAGCCGACGGTGGACATCGCCGCGCCGGTCAGGCCGTTGAACATCGTCAGGAATTCGGGCCCGGTCAGGACGTATCCGCTGGAGTTGCGGTGGTCGGCGCTCGCGTTGCCGATGACCGTGCCCTGGCCGTCGCGGGTGCCGTCGGCCGTCTTCATCGCGACCTCGGCGCGGCCGTCGCCGTCGTAGTCGTACACCTGGAACTGGGTGTAGTGCGCGCCCGCCCGGATGTTGCGGCCCAGGTCGATGCGCCACAGCCGCTGGCCGTTGAGCCGGTAGGCGTCCAGGTAGACGTTGCCGGTGACGCCCGACTGGGAGTTGTCCTTGGCGTTGTCCGGGTCCCACTTGACGATCAGCTCGTACTGGCCGTCCCCGTCCACGTCGCCGGGGCTCGCCTCCACCGGCGTGTAGCCCGAGCCGGGGATCTGGAGGGGCACGTCGAGGTGGTTGCCGCCGGTGAAGCGCAGGGAACCCTCCGACGGGGCCTGCTCGACGCCGTTCACCACCGCGCGGACGGTGTACGCGGCGTCCTGGGGAGCGCCGTTGTCGAGGTAGTTGGTGGAGTCCGTGACGGGAGAGGCGTTCACCTTCGTGCCGTTGCGGTAGACGTTGAACGCCGTGTCGTACGTCTCGGTGCCCAGCAGGCGCCAGGACACCAGGTTCGCCGTCCCCGAACGCACCGAGACCAGGCCCCGGTTCAGGTCCTCCATCTGCTGGGCGTCACCGGTCGGCGGCGGGTTGTCGGAGCCGCCGACGCGGACCAGCTGCCACTGCTGGTTCGCGCCGTCCTGGTCGGTGTACTGGGAGAGCCGGGCGCCGTCCGCCGTGGACCACTCCCAGACCTCCAGCGCCTTGCCGCTGTTGCGGTTGATCAGCTGGATGTGGCCGCCGTCGGTGTCGACCACCCTGAACTGCTGGTTCGTGCCGCCGTTGTCGGTGTACTGCTGGACGGTCGCACCGTCCGCGGTGGACTTGGCCTGGATGTCCAGCACCTTGCCGCTGAGCACCGACTTCACGCGGTAGTAGCCGTCGCCGGAGTCGACGAACTGCCACTGCTGGTTGGCCCCGTCGTTCCGCGACCACTGGACGATCGCCGCGCCGTCGGCGGTGGAGCGTTCGAAGACGTCCATCGCCTTGCCGCTGTGGCGGTTCACCAGCACGTACGTCGCGCCGGTGTCGATGACGGCGGCGTGCGCCCGCGAGGCGGGGAGGGCGACGAGCGAGACGGCGGCCAGCAGGACCGCCAGCAGAAGGGCGGCCGGGCCGCGGGCTGTTCTTCCCGGACTTCGGTCGACGTACATGTGCGGCTCCTCGAGGTGGATGGGGGCAGAGACGCTGCGCTCCCGCCCGCAGAGCGGTTGAATCGATTCATTTTCTGGCTGTGGAAAGGGTCGGGTCAGCAAGGGGTGGGAGCGCTCCCATGGAGGCTAGGGCCGAGCGGTGAGCGGCGGCAAGACTCGTGCGGCAACCTCGTGCGGAAAACGGGCCGGGTGGGCGTGAATTCGTTTCAAGACGGGGCGTGTTGCGCGCATACGAGAAGGCGGCGGCCCCGGGGATCGGGGGCCGCCGCCTTCGTCGGAGGGGGCCGGTCTGCTGATCGGCGCCGGTCGGCCGATCGGCTGATCGGTACCGGTGGGGCTGATCAGTACCAGCCGTTGGCCTGCCAGAAGTTCCAGGCCGCGACCGGGCTGCCGTAGCGGGAGTTCATGTAGTCGAGACCCCACTCGATCTGGGTCTCGGCGTTGGTCTTCCAGTCCGAGCCGGCGGAGGCCATCTTCGACGCCGGGAGGGCCTGGACCAGGCCGTACGCGCCCGAGGACGGGTTCGTCGCGTCGACGTCCCAGCCGCTCTCGTGCTCGACGATCTTGCTGAAGGCCTGGTACTGCGCGGAGTTCGGGATCAGCTTCTTCGCGATCGCCTTGGCGTCGGCCGGGGAGGCGGTGGTCGCGGCGTGGGCCGGGGTGGCGCTGACGGCCATACCGGCGGTGGCGGCGGCGACGGCGACACCGGTGAGGAACTTCTTGGGGGACGCGATACGGCGAATGCGGGAGACGGTCACGGCGAACCTTTGCTTCGGGGACAGGGCTGTCGCGGCATGCGTGGGCGCCGAGGCCCGGGGGGCTCGTCGGCGCCGTGCGACGTCATCCAGAGAAGCAGCCGGATCGAGGGTCCGCAATGACCCCTTTTACTAGTTGTGGTCGAATGAGGAGCTTTGGTGTCGTGTGTGACCTGGCTCTCAACGTGCAGGTCAGCGCGGTGGGCGACGTGAGCATGCCAGGGATATCGGCTCCTATGCCGCTTCGTATGTGACGTGCGTCCTGTGGGGCGCCTCACCGGCTGCTTACGGTTTTCCGGCCCGGAATGTGACCTGGGCCTCGAAGGCGGCCCGGCGCGTGGCCCGCCGGAGGGCCCGCAGGACCGCCGGACCGAGCAGCAGGGTCAGCACGACCGTGACGACCGCGCGGCCCAGGTCCCAGCCCAGCGACGTCGCCAGGCAGTAGGCGAGGAAGCGGGCCAGGTTCGCGGGGACCTCCGCCTCCGGGTCGAAGGCGATGGACGAGGCCAGCGCGCCCATGAACGGCCAGCCCGCCAGGTTCATGATCGTCCCGTAGGCGAACGCCGCGAGGCAGCCGTACGCCGACAGCAGCAGCAGCTCCGCGCGGCCCCGGAGGCGGTCCGCGCCCGGCAGCAGGCCCGCGCCCATCGTGAACCAGCCCATGGCCAGCATCTGGAACGGCATCCACGGCCCCACCCCGCCCGTGAGCAGGGCGGACGCGAACATCGTCACCGCGCCGAGCACGAAGCCGAAGCCGGGGCCGAGGACCCGGCCGCTGAGGACCATCAGGAAGAACATCGGCTCGATGCCCGCCGTCCCCGCGCCGATGGGGCGCAGCGCGGCCCCCGTCGCGGCCAGCACGCCGAGCATCGCCACCGCCTTCGGGCCGAGGCCCGACTCCGAGATCGTCGCCGCGACGACGGCCACGAGCAGCACGAGCAGACCCGCGAAGAGCCAGGGCGCGTCCTGGGCGTGAGCGGTGATCTCGGCGGTGGGCGGGGCGAGGAAGGGCCAGAAGAAGGCCGCCGCGCCGACCGCGCTGACCAGGGTCAGGGCCAGGAGGGATCGGGGGCCCAGCCGGACGGCGCGCGCCTGGCGGTCGGGGGGCCGCGCGGCGGCGCCCTGCGCCCGGCTGTCCGAGGACCTCGTGAGAGGGTCCCGCGCCCGGCTGTCCGAGGACCCCACGAGAGGGTCCCGCGCCGGTCGGTCCGGGAGCCTCATGACAGCGCCTTTCGGACCTCGGCCACCGTCAGCCAGCGCTGCGGGGCGAGGATCTTGGTCACCTGCGGGGCGAAGGAGGGGGACGACACCACCACCTCCGCCGTGGGGCCGTCCGCGATCACCTCGCCCTCGGCGATCAGCACCACCCGGTGGGCCAGCTCGGCGGCCAGTTCCACGTCGTGCGTGGCGAGCACGATCGCGTGGCCCTCGGCGGCCAGCCCGCGCAGGAGCGACACCAGGCGGGCCTTCGCCGCGTAGTCGAGCCCTCGGGTCGGTTCGTCCAGGAGGAGAAGGGGCGGGCGGGCCGTGAGGACCACGGCCAGGGCGAGCGTCAGGCGCTGGCCCTCGGACAGGTCGCGCGGATGGGTGTCGTCCGCGATGCCGGGCAGGAGGTCCGAGACCAGGGCCCGGCAGGTGCCGGGGGCGGCGCCCGCGTCCGCGTCGGCCGCCGCGCACTCGGCGGCGACCGTGTCCGCGTACAGCAGGTCGCGGGGTTCCTGGGGGACCAGGCCGACCCGGCGTACGAGGTCGCGGGGGGCCGTACGGTGCGGGACCGCGCCGCCGACGCGGACCGTGCCGGACGACGGCTCCACCAGGCCGACCAGCGCCGACAGCAGCGTGGACTTGCCCGCGCCGTTGCGGCCCATCAGGGCGATCGTCTCGCCGGGGGAGACGGTCAGGTCGACTCCGCGCAGCGCCGTGACGCGGCCCCGGCGGACGGCGAGGGAGCGGACCTCGGCGACATGGGGAGTGGGGGCGCCGGTGGCGGGCGGCCCGGCGCGCAGCCAACGGCGGCGGCCGGGGGAGGGACGGGGCGGGGCGGCCGTACGGACGGGCGAAGGGGCGTCCGGCGGGGTGCTGTCGTCCGGGTGGGTGTGGAGGTCGTCTGCCTTGCGGCGGGTGTCCGGCGGGGTGTTGTCGTCCGGGTGGGTGTGGAGGTCGTGCGTGCTGCGGCGGGTGTCCGGCGCGGTGCTGTCCTCCGGGCGGGTGTGGAGGTCGTGCGTGCTGCGGCGGGTGTCCGGCGCGGTGCTGCCCTCCAGGCGGGTGCGCAGGTCTCCCGCCCTGCGGCGGGCGTCGCGGACCGTCAGCGGCAGCGGGGACCAGCCCGCCAGCCGGCCCAGCTCCACCACCGGCGGACACACCGGCGACACCGCCATCACCTCCGCCGGCGCGCCGATGCGCGGGACCGCGCCGGGAGAGGGGAGCAGCACGACGCGGTCGGCGTACTGGACGACCCGCTCCAGGCGGTGCTCCGCCATCAGGACCGTCGTGCCCAGGTCGTGGACCAGGCGCTGGAGGACGGCGAGGACCTCCTCGGCGGCGGCCGGGTCGAGGGCGGACGTCGGCTCGTCCAGCACGAGCACGCCCGGGTGCGGGGTGAGCACCGAGCCGATCGCCACGCGCTGCTGCTGGCCCCCGGACAGGGTGGCGATCGGGCGGTCGCGCAGGGCGGCCAGGCCCAGCAGGTCCAGCGTCTCCTCGACGCGGCGGCGCATGACGTCCGGGGGCAGGCCCAACGACTCCATGCCGTACGCGAGTTCGTCCTCGACGGTGTCGGTGACGAAGTGGGACAGCGGGTCCTGGCCCACCGTGCCGACGACGTCGGCCAGTTCGCGCGGCTTGTGGGTGCGGGTGTCCCGGCCCGCCACCGTGACCCGGCCGCGCAGGGTGCCCCCGGTGAAGTGCGGGACCAGTCCGCTCACCGCCCCCAGCAGGGTCGACTTGCCCACGCCCGACGGCCCGACGAGCAGGACCAGTTCGCCCTCGGGCACCTCGAAGTCGACGCCGGCGACGGTCGGTTCGGCGGCGCCGTCGTAGGTGACGGAGACGTCCTCGAAGCGGATCACGACGGTTCCTTGGGGGAGGGGGAGTCGGGGGCGGGGGCGGCGAACGCCGGGACCAGGCCCAGCAGGACGGCCGCCGCGGGCCACAGGGGGAGCACCGGGGCGGTCAGCGGGATCACGCCAGGGCTGAGGGCCGCCGGGTCGGTGGAGGCCGCCAGGAACAGCAGGGCGGCGACCGCGACGCCCGAGGCGGCGACCGCGCACGAGCGCGGGTTCCAGGTGTCGGGGCGGTAGCGGGTGCGCGGCGACCGGCGTCCGCCCAGCTTCAGCCCGGCCAGCGCGGCGGCGACCCCGCCGAGCAGCACCGGGACGCCGTAGCTGCCGCCCTCCGCCGTGAGCAGGCCGTACGTCCCCGCGCACACGCCGAGCAGACCGGCGAGGGTGAGCGCGGCCGTCGTCCGCCGCACCGCCACGGGGACCTGGGCGGTACGGCCGTAGCCGCGGGCGTCCATCGCGGCGGCCAGGGCGACGGAACGCTCCAGCGCACCCTCCAGCACCGGCAGCCCGACCTGGAGCAGACCGCGCAACCCCTTGTCGGGCCGCCCCCGCAACCGGCGTGCCGCGCGCAGGCGCTGGGCGTCCGCGATCAGGTGCGGGGCGAAGGTGAGCGCCACCACCACCGCGACGCCGGTCTCGTACAGCGCGCCCGGCAGCGACTTCAGCAGCCGGGACGGGCTTGCCAGGGCGTTCGCCGCGCCGACGCAGATCAGCAGCGTGGCCAGGCGCAGGCCGTCGTACAGGGCGAAGACGAGCGTCTCGGCGGTGAGCCTGCCGCCCAGGCGGATGCCCTGCGCCCAGTCGGGCAGCGGGACTTCGGGGAGGGTGACCAGGACGTGCGTGCCGGGCAGGGGGGAGCCGAGGGCCACCGCGAAGACGAGCCGGACCAGCAGCACGGCGAGAGCCAGCTTGAGGAAGGCGCCGTAGGAACGGGACCAGGGGGTGTGCGGGCGGCGGGCGGCCACGACGTACGCGGAGACCGCGACGAGCAGACCGAGGAGCAGGGGGTTGGTCGTGCGGGTGGCGGCGGTGCCCAGGGCCAGCGCCCACAGCCACCAGGCGCCGGGGTGGACGCCGTTGCCGGACCGGTTGCCAGCCGCCGCCCGCACGTCACGCATCCCGGCGTCGCCGGGCCTGCCATACGGCCGCCGCGGCCAGCGCGACGACCGCGGCGCCGCCCGCGATCAGGCCCACGGACGGGCCCTCTCCCTCGCCGGAGTCCTGCTCCGCCGTGGAGCGGGCCGGCTGCTTCTCCTGCGTGCCGACCTGCTCCCCGCAGCCCTTGCGCGGGTAGCCGGCGATCGCGCACAGCAGGGCGTTGGCGTCGTAGCGCAGGGGCTTGGCGACGGCCGCGAGCGCCTCGGCCGTCGTCGCGTCCGGGCCGACCCGGGCGCAGGCCGTGCGTGCGGGCGGCGGGGTCTCGCCCGCGGGGGCGTCGGCCGCCGTGCCGAAGTCGAGGACCAGCGCGACGCGCTTGCGGCCGTCCTTCGCGGGCGTGCCGGCACAGATCTCGTCGAAGCGGGCCGTGCCGCGCGGCTTGGCGGAGTCCTGGGAGTCCGCGCTCACCGAGAAGCGGAAACCCTGCACGTCGCCGTCGGACGGGCGGGCCGTGGCGGGGCCCTCGGTGGCGTACGTCCAGCGGTCGCCGTCGCGCTCCCAGAAGGACCAGTAGCGGTAGCCGGCGGCGCTCGCCCCGCCGGCGCCGCCCAGGGTGAGGAGCAGCGCGGCCAGGGCGAGGGCGAGGCACCGGCGTATCACGGCCGCTGCCTCTTGTTGCGGCCGCTGAGCAGGAAGCCGATGCCGATGCCGGCGACCAGGCCGACGCCGATGATCCACCAGACGTCGGAGCCGCCGTCCTCGTCCTTCGTCTCCTTGTCTTCCTTCTCCTCGGCGGCCTCGGTCCGTGCCTGCTGCGGGGCGGGGCCGGTGGCGCCGAGCCGCTGCACCAGGTCCGTGCCGCCGAACGCGCGCGGGTCCGCGCCCGCCGCGCGGGCGGCGAGGATCAGCTGGGCGTAGGCGGCGGGGCCGCTCTGCTTCGCCCAGGCGGCGGAGTTCTTCTCCAGCCAGGCCAGCGGCCCGGCCGCCCGCTCGGCGCCGCCCTGCGCGGCGAGCGCCACGACCGCGTCTGCGGTGTTGCCGTAGTCCGGCTGGTCCTCGGCGCCGGGGAGGGCGGAGGTCAGGTGGCCGTCCTTCGCCGTCGCCGTCGCCAGGTACGCGGCGCCGTTGGCGGCGGCCTGCTCCGGGGTCGTGGCCTTGGCGCAGGCGGGCTTTCCGGCGGGCTTCCCGGGCTTCGCGGCCCCGGCGGCCAGGCCCTTGCCGAGGGCGCCGAGCACGCCGGCCGCCGTCGCGTCCGCGTTGGCCGCCAACTTGCCCTTCTTGTCGGGCTGGTAGGCGAAGGCGCCGCCGTCCTCGCCGCCGCAGGGCAGGGCGAGGGCGAGCAGGGCGTCGTAGGGGGACCTGCCCTTCCTGACGACCTCGGCGGGCTTCTCGCCGGCCGCGGCGAGGGCGCCGACGACGACGGAGGTGGAGTTGGCGTCGCTGGGGCCGCCGGGGGTGTAGCCCCAGCCGCCGTCGGCGTTCTGCGCGGACTTCAGCCAGGCCACGGCCTTGCCGGTAGCGCTGTCGTGGCCGCCGAGCGCGGCGAGCGCCTGGACGGCGGCGGCCGTGCTGTTGGTGTCCACCATCGTCTTGGCGTCGCACGCCTTGGCGGGCTCGGCGCGGAACGCCGCGAAGGCGCCGTTCGCGCACTGCTGCCCGGTCAGCCAGTCCACGGCCTCCGCGGCCGGCCGCACGCCCACCGCGTCCTGCGCGAGCAGGGCGAGGGACTGACGCCAGACGCCGTCGTAGGTGGGGTCGGCGTCGCCGTACAGCCCGGACGGGACGGTCACGGACGGCGAGGCGGACGGGCTCGGGTCGGCGGCGTGGGCGACGCCGGTCCCGGCGGCGCCGATCACGGCGGTGGCGGCGAGAGCCGCGGCGCTGCGGCGGACGTTCATGATCGGCGGGTGCCTCTCCCTGCGGGGAGCGCGGGCAGCACGGGGCACCCCCGGCGGCTCGGCTCCGTATACCTCGACGGTGCCGCGCACCGGCGGCGCCGGTGCACGTGAGCCGGTCACGGTCCCGTACGCGGCAGTCCGGCTCACCGGCCCGGCGGGCGCGGTTCACGGTTGCGGGTCAGCGCCGGATTCGCACCGGCTTCCCCCCGTACGGGTGTGATGACTTCGCCGCCACTTTACCGGCCCGTAGGCAGACGGCCGGTGGGCGCCGTCCCCCGGCCCCGTCGAGCCCTTCGTCGCAGCCGCGGCGACCCCCGCCGCCTCAGCCCCGCCCCTGCCGTCCCGACGCCCCGACCGGCACCTCGATCAGCCGGCACGCCGTCTCGATGTCCGCGCCCACCTGGGCGATGGACGCCCGCCCCGACAGCCAGGTGACCAGCGCCGAGTGCCAGGTGTGCTCGATGACGCGGACGGCGGCCAGCTGGGCGGGCGTCGGCTCGCCCGGCAGGGCCATCGCGTCCAGGATGATCGCCGTCGTACGGCGGGACACCTCGTCTACCTCGGGGCTCACGCTGCGGTCCGCGAACGTCAGCGCGCGGACCATCGCGTCGGCCAGATGCGGCTCGCGCTGCAGCGCCCGGAAGGCCCTCATCAGGGTCTCCGCGACCCGTTCGGCCGCCGTCTCGCCGGTCGGCGGCTGCTTGCGCAGCGTGCCGTGCAGCCGCTCCAGCTGGTCCTGCATCACCGCGACCAGCAGATGGATCTTCGACGGGAAGTAGCGGTAGAGCGTGCCCAGGGCGACCTGCGAGGACTCGGCGACCTCCCGCATCTGCACCGCGTCGAAGCCGCCCCGCCCGGCCAGCTGGGCGCTCGCCCGCAGGATGCGGCGCCGGCGCGCCTCCTGCCGTTCGGTCAGGGGCGCGGCCTCCGCCGCGTCCCCCCGGTCTGCCTTCCCCACCCTGCGCACCCCCGGTTGTCGTGGCGTGAATCACCTGATCCACTTCTGACAGTGGCCTTACCTGCCGGTAGATTCGGAGCCTCTCGAACGATCAAGTCTGAAACTTGTTCTAGATTATCGTCCCGGCGTAGTCTCGCGGGACAGTGCAGGCAGAAGGGGACCCAGAGTGACCGCTGAGGCCAGTCGGACGGGCACCAGCCAGGACCCGGCCGCCGATGGCGAGCGACCGCTCCGCATCGCGCTCCTGACCTACAAGGGGAACCCGTTCTGCGGCGGCCAGGGCGTCTACGTCCGGCACCTCTCCCGCGAACTCGCCCGCCTCGGCCATCGCGTCGAGGTCATCGGCGCCCAGCCCTACCCCGTCCTCGACGAGGGCTACGACGGCCTGAGCCTCACCGAGCTGCCCAGCCTCGACCTCTACCGCCAGCCCGACCCCTTCCGCACCCCGAAGCGCGACGAGTACCGCGACTGGATCGACGCCCTCGAGGTCGCCACCATGTGGACCGGCGGCTTCCCCGAGCCGCTCACCTTCTCCCTGCGGGCCGGCCGCCATCTGCGCGCCCGGCGCGGCGACTTCGACGTCGTGCACGACAACCAGACCCTCGGCTACGGCCTGTTGGGCGACCTCGGCGCACCCCTGGTCACCACCGTCCACCACCCCATCACCGTCGACCGGCAGCTGGAGCTGGACGCGGCGCGCGGAGCGGCCCGCCGCTGGTCCGTGCGCCGCTGGTACGCCTTCACCCGGATGCAGAAGCGCGTCGCCCGCAGGCTGCCGTCCGTCCTCACCGTCTCCGGCACCTCCCGCCAGGAGATCGTCGAGCACCTCGGCATCCGCCGCGACCGCGTCCACGTCGTGCACATCGGCGCCGACACCGACCTGTTCTCGCCCGACCCGTCCGTGCCCCGCGTCCCCGGCCGCATCGTCACCACCTCCAGCGCCGACGTGCCGCTCAAGGGCCTGGTCTTCCTCGTGGAGGCGCTGGCCAAGGTGCGCACCGAACAGCCCGGCGCGCACCTCGTCGTGGTCGGCAAGCGCCCCGAGGACGGGCCGGTCGCCCGCGCGATCCGGCGCTACGGCCTCGACGGGGCCGTCGACTTCGTCAAGGGCATCTCCGACGCCGAACTGGTCGACCTGGTCCGCTCCGCCGAGGTGGCGTGCGTGCCGTCGCTGTACGAGGGCTTCTCGCTGCCAGCCGCCGAGGCCATGGCCACCGGCACGCCGCTGCTCGCCACGACCGGCGGGGCCATCCCCGAGGTCGCCGGGCCCGACGGGGAGACCTGTCTCGCCGTGCCGCCGGGCGACGCCGGGGCGCTGGCCGCCGGGCTCGATCGGCTGCTCGGCGACGCCGGGCTGCGGGAGCGGCTCGGGGCCGCCGGACGCGAGCGGGTGCTGCGCCGGTTCACCTGGGCGCGCGCCGCCGAGGGCACCGTCGCCCACTACCGCGAGGCCGTCGCCCGCTCCGCCGCCGAAGGCGGGGGCGCGGCGGCGGCGACGCCCCCGACCGTACAAGTGACCGCCGACTCCCACCGTGAAAGCAGGGCCTCGTGCTGACCGTCGACTTCTCCCGGTTCCCGCTCGCCCCGGGCGACCGCGTCCTGGACCTCGGCTGCGGGGCCGGACGGCACGCGTTCGAGTGCTACCGGCGCGGCGCGCAGGTGGTGGCGCTGGACCGCAACGGTGAGGAGATCCGCGAGGTCGCCAAGTGGTTCGCCGCGATGAAGGAGGCCGGCGAGGCCCCCGAGGGCGCCACCGCCACCGCCATGGAGGGCGACGCCCTCGCGCTGCCCTTCCCCGACGAGTCCTTCGACGTCGTCATCATCTCCGAGGTGATGGAGCACATCCCCGACGACAAGGGCGTCCTCGCCGAGATGGCGCGGGTGCTCAGGCCGGGCGGCCGGATAGCGATCACCGTGCCGCGCTACGGCCCCGAGAAGGTCTGCTGGGCCCTGTCCGACGCCTACCACGAGGTCGAGGGCGGCCACATCCGCATCTACAAGGCCGACGAACTCCTCGCCCGCATCCGCGAGGCCGGGCTGAAGCCGTACGGCACCCATCACGCGCACGCGCTGCACTCGCCGTACTGGTGGCTCAAGTGCGCCTTCGGCGTCGACAACGACAAGGCGCTGCCCGTGCGGGCGTACCACAAACTGCTGGTCTGGGACATCATGAAGAAGCCGCTGGCCACCCGGGTCGCCGAGCAGGCGCTCAACCCGCTGATCGGCAAGAGCTTCGTCGCCTACGCGACCAAGCCGCACCTGCCCCGGGTGGACGCCAAGTGACGACCTCCCGGACGGAACACCTGGTCCTGCCCGGGGTCCTCACCGCCGAACAGGCCGCCGCGACCGTCGCCGGGATCCTCGCCGTCCAGCGCGACGACGGCGCGCTGCCCTGGTTCCGCGGCCACCACCTCGACCCGTGGGACCACACCGAGGCCGCGATGGCACTGGACGCGGCCGGCGAACACGAGGCCGCCGGACGGGCCTACGAGTGGCTGGCCCGGCACCAGAACGACGACGGCTCCTGGTACGCCGCCTACGCCGACGGCGACTTCGCCGACGTCACGGACCGGGGCCGGGAGACCAACTTCGTCGCCTACGTCGCCGTCGGAGTGTGGCACCACTACCTCTCCACCGGCGACGACACCTTCCTCGACCGCATGTGGCCCGTGGTCTACGCCGCCGTCGAGTTCGTGCTGCGGCTCCAGCAGCCCGGCGGACAGATCGGCTGGCGGCGCGACGACGACGGCACGGCCGCCGCGGACGCGCTGCTCACCGGCTCCTCCTCCGTCCACCACGCGCTGCGCTGCGCCCTCGCCATCGCGGAGCAGCGCGAGGAACCGCAGCCCGACTGGGAGTTGGCGGCCGGCGCGCTGCGGCACGCCATCCGCAGCCACCCCGAGCGGTTCCTGGACAAGGACCGCTACTCCATGGACTGGTACTACCCCGTGCTGGGCGGCGCGCTGACCGGCGCGGAGGCGAAGTCCCGCATCGAGGAGAGCTGGGACCGCTTCGTCGTGCCCGGCCTCGGCGTGCGCTGCGTCCACCCGAACCCGTGGGTCACCGGTGGCGAGTCCGCCGAACTCGCCCTGGCCCTGTGGGCGATGGGGGAGTCCGACCGGGCCCTGGAGATCCTCCAGTCCATCCAGCACCTGCGCGACGACGGCTCCGGCCTGTACTGGACGGGCTACGTCTTCGAGGACGACGCCATCTGGCCCCGCGAACTGACCACCTGGACCGCCGGCTCCCTGCTCCTCGCGGTCGCGGCCCTGGGCGGCCACGAGGCGACGTGCGCGGTGTTCGGCGGGGAACGGCTGCCGCGGGGGCTGGAGACGGACTGCTGCGGGGCGGGCTGAGGACACGGGGGCCGGCCGGGCCCGAGGATGCCCGGGGCGGGCCGGGATGCCCCGGCCCGGGCCGGGGCCGAGGACGCCGGGGGACGCTTTTCGGCCCCCTGCGCAGAGGTCCGTCGGCGGTGGTGGCGCCCGGGTCCGTCCACCACCGCCCGCACCGTCAGTGGCGGTGCATGCGTCCCGCCACCGCATGGCCCACGAACAGGTAGACCACCGCCGCCAGGCCGTAGCCGGCGACCACGCGGGCCCAGGCCTCGTCGAAGGTGAACAGGTCGTGCGACCAGCCCGCCAGCCAGCGTGCCGCGTCGTGGACGAACTGGACGAAGTCGTTGGCCGGATTGGCGTCCAGCAGGTACATCAGGATCCACAGGACCAGGATCAGGGCCATGACGTCGGCCACGATCGCGATGACGCGACCCGCCTGGTTGGCGCCGCTGTGATATCGAGGGGACATGCCCTCCGTGTTGCCGCCAAATGCTGGCTGAAACGAGGCAGTTGACGATCATCGTTGATCGCCCTTCACCTCCCGTTGGCGCGGAGTCGACCCCTCCGGGGGATGATGTTCGCCGGGGTCCTTGATGATCCTGGCCCCCTGAGCGGCAGGAGGGCCGTTGTCCGAGGACCGAACCCCCGACAGAACTCCCCCGGTCGGCACGCCCCCGACCGGCGAACCGCGGCTCACCACCCGCCGCACCGCACGCCGGCGCCTGCCCCGGCACGTGCTCCTCGCCCTGCCGCTCGCCGTCGCCGGACTGCTCTCCCTGCTCGTGTCGGGCAACGTCCTGCGCCCCTTCGAACGCGTCACCGTGATCGAGGCGCGCATGGCGTCGAAGTCGGACTACTTCAAGGACCCGGAGGTGGAGCGGCTGCTGCTGGAGCACGGCATACGGGTCGACATCCACCGCCTCGGCTCCCGCGGCGTCGCCACCCAGTCCCTCACGGGCATGGACGTCGTCTTCCCCTCCGGACAGCCCGCGGCCCGGCTGATCCTCAACCGGCAGAACCGGTCCGTGCGTTCGGTACGCCCCTTCGTCTCGCCGCTCGTCCTCGGCACCTTCCGCGACTACGCCAAGACCCTCGTCACGGCCGGCGTCGCGACGCCCCAGCCCACGGCCGACGGCTCCCCCACGCTCTACTACAACCTGGACATGACCAGGTTCCAGAAGCTGCTCGACGGCGCGGACGACCCCGACGACCCCAAGGACGGCCGGGGCCCGGAGGCGGACACCTGGAACGGCATCGGCTTCGACGACATGACCGGGGGCGAGCGCAGCAACACCGGCCGCGTCCTCGTCCGCACCTCCAGCGTCTGCGAGTCCAACGCCGCCGGCACCTACCTGAGCCTCCTCTCCTTCGTCGCCAACGGCAACCGCACCCCGGGCACCGGCGACCGCGCCGCCGTGCGCAGGCTCGCCGCCGAGATCAAACCCCTCATCAACCTCCAGGGCATGTGGGCCGACGAACAGGCCGACAGCTACTTCTCCGACCTCGGCGAGTCCATCTCCCCCGTCTCCCTCATCTACGAGCACCAGTACCTCGCCCACCAGACCGCCCACCACGACAAGCACGACCGGCAGGACACCGACCGCGTCCTGCTCTACCCGACGCCCTACGCCCTCACCGAACCCCAGCTGATCGCCCTCAGCGGCGAGGGCGACCGCCTCGTGCGCGTGATGCAGGAGGACGACCGGCTGCGCCGCCGCGCCATAGAACTCGGCTTCCGCGTCCGCTTCTCCGGCGAGGACGGCACCAGCGAACAGCTCAACGCCCACCTGGAGCGGCACGGCATCCAGGTCCCCACCCCCAACCGCGACCAGACCAAGGTCTACGAACCCGCCCTGGAGGTCCTGGAGGAGATCATCGACCACGTCGGCAACTGCCCGCCCCCCGTCAAGGACGCCCCATGAGCCGCCTCACCCGCGCCCTCACGGCCGCCCTCGCGCTCACCCTCCTCGGCGCCGCCCTCACCTCCTGCACCGACGACCCCGACCACGTCACCCTGCGCGTCCTCGCCAGCCCCGAACTCGCCGACCTGCAACCACTGCTGGACGACCTGGAGGACGACACCGGCGTCGAACTGCACCTGGACTACGCGGCCAACGCCGACCTCGACGGCCAGTACCCGGCACCGCCCGGCACACAGCCGTACGACCTGGCCTGGCTCGCCTCCGACCGGTCCTTCCTCCTGCGGGTGCAGGACTCGGGCGGACGGCTTACCCGGCCCGAGAGCACCGCGATCATGCGCTCACCGGTCGTCGTCGGACTGCGCCCCGCCCTCGCCCGCACCCTGCGCGCCGACGCCCCCGGCGGGCGGATCTCCTGGGCCGACGTCGCCGACGCCGCCGCCGAAGGCGCCGTACGGTTCGGGATGGCCGACCCGCGCACCAGCGACACCGGCCGCGCCGCCCTCGTCGGCGTCGCCACCGCCGCCGCCGGCACCGGCACCGCCCTGCGCGAGAAGGACGTCTCCTGCGACCGGCTGCGCGGCTTCCGCTCCGGCCAGACCCTCACCGCGCCCAGCTCCCGCGACCTCCTCGACCGCTACGCCCGCGACCCCGCCCGCGCCGACGCGCTCATCGCCCACGAGTCCGAACTGCTCTCCCTCAACCGCTCCGGCGACCTCGCCGAACCGCTGGAGATCGTCCACCCCGACGACGGCATGGTCCTCTCCGACTTCCCGCTCCTCCTCCTCGACCCCGACCGGCGGGACGCCTACCGCAGGGCGACGGACTGGCTGCTCGGCGACGAGGCACAGCGCGACATGATGCGCGCCACCTTCCGCCGCCCCGTCCACCAGGACGTCGCCCCCGCCCCCGAACTGCGCACCGCCGTCGGCAACGCCCTCTCCTTCCCCGACCGGCTCTCCATCGTCGAACGCCTCGTCGCCGACTACGGCGACCCCGCCACCCGCGCCGCCGACCAGGTCGTCTTCGTCCTCGACTTCTCCACCTCCATGCGCGGCGCCCGCATGGACCAACTGCGCGCCGCCTTCGCCGGGCTCAGCGGCGCCGACGACACCTCCACCGGCAAGTTCGCCCGCTTCTACCGCGGGGAACGCCTCACCGTCGTACGGTTCGGCGGGCGGGTCCTGGAGGAACGCACGGTGACCGTCCACGGCGACGCCGACCTGCGGGAACTCAACAGGACGGTCTCCGGGGGCGGTTACGACGACGCCACCGCCGTGTGGACCGCCCTCGACCACGGCTACCGCGTCGCCGCCGACGCCGTCCGCGACGACCCCGGACGACCGGTGTCGATCGTGCTGATGACCGACGGAGAGAACAACGCGGGCCTGTCGTACGAGGAGTTCCTGCGCCGGCACGAGACCCTCGGCTCCGAGGCCGACGAAGTCCCCGTCTTCCCCGTCCAGTTCGGAGAGGCCGACGCCACCGCCCTCGACCGGGTCGCCGACGCGACCGGAGGCCGCGTGGTGGACGCGGGCCGCTCCTCCCTCACCGACGCGTTCAAGGAGATCCGTGGGTGTCATTGACAGTCAGTGGTGGGGCCTGTGGTGGCCGTGGCTGCTCGTCTGGGCCCTGACGGCCGTCTGCTGCGCCGTCCTGCTCCGGTACGCCCTGCTGCGCCTGGGCTGGCTGCGCAGGCCCCGGAGGCGGAGCGGGCGCACGGTCCTCGGCATGTGCTTCTACCTGCACAAACAGCGGGTCATGGACATCTACGAGGCCGGCCGCTTCTCCGAGGCCCTCGCCGAGGAGGTCGCCGACCGGATGAACGTCACGACCAACCTGGGCTTCGTCGGCAAGCTGTTCTCCTGGACCGGCAAGGCCGACCGGGGCGTCACCAAGGAACGCGTCACGACGTACCTGCGGGAGAGCACCCCCATGAACGTCATCGGCGTCCTCATGGACACCATGCGCAAGGAGGACATGGTCGTCGACGCCGACCTCATCACCGGCCGCCTCGTCCTCAACCGCGCCCTCTCCGACGACCCCCCGGCCGGCTCCGAGGACGGCCGGATCCCGCTGAGCGCCGTCACCACGGAGTGGGTCTCCGTCACCGGCCGCTTCACCGCGAGCCGCACCGAGAACGGCGACGTCCTGCTGCGCGCCCGCTACGGCACCGGCGAACCCGCCGCCCACGTCGTGGTCATCTGCCACGAGGCCGAGGGGCGCGGCGAGTTCCGCAACCCGGACTACTACCAGGGCGAATTCCAGGCCCGCTGCCTCGGCATGGTGCGCACCTGGATCCCGGAGCGCCGGGAGCTGACGCTGGACCCGCTGGCCATCTTCCGCTGAGCGACGCGGAGCAGCGCAGCGGAGAGTGCGACGGCCTCCCACCCCGGGCGGGGTGGGAGGCCGTCGCGCGTCGGCGTAGGGCGTCAGCCGCGCTGGATGCCGCTCGTGTCCTGCAGCACGCCCCGGCGGCCGTCCTGCGTCTGCGCGACCAGCGCCGCGCCGCGCTGCTCGACGGCCAGGTACCAGGTGCCCGGCGCCAGTTCGGCGATCGGGGTCGGCGAGCCGTCCTCCGCGAACAGCGGACGCGGCACCGGCACCGCGAACCAGAACGGGGAGAAGTCCCCGGCCGGCTGCTGCGGCTGCGCGGCCGGGCCGGGCTGGGGCTGCTGCTGGCCGTAGGGCTGAGCGGCGGCGGGACCGCCCGGCTGCGGCTGGCCGCCGAAGGACGACGGCTGCTGCTGGGCGCCCGGGTAGCCGTAACCGCCCTGCGGCTGACCGCCGTAGGGCGGCTGCGGAGCGGCGGGACGCGGGGCCGGGACGAGGGGGGCCTTGAGGGCGGGGACCAGGGGGGAGGCCAGGGCGGCAGCGGCCATCACCAGCGTGGCCACGAGCGCCAGGATCAGGCCGACGCCGGCACCGATGTCGCTGTCGCTCGCGCCCTCGAAGTTGTCGGCGCCACCCATCACGTCGAAGACGTTGCCCAGCGCGCTCCACGCGGCGAAGACGGTGAAGGCGACCCCGAACGGGCCCAGGTCGAGGCCCGCGACCTTCGGCGGCTGCGGCAGCCCCCGGGCGACGACGACGAGCGCGGCGCCGATGATCCCGGCCAGGACGACACCGAGCAGGACCGGCCCGCTGCTCCACAGGTTCGGGATGTCGAGGCTGTCGGGGGCGTCGTCGAGCGAGTACAGGTCGAGGAACGACGCGATGAACAGCAACACCGCTGCTCCGATCACCACGCCGTCGCCTCGAGTGAGGGAGCGGATATTCACTTCAGGTCCTTCGTAGGTCGTCTCGTCGTCGGCAGAGGCGTCGCTGTCACCGTGTCGCCGTCAGGCCGGGTGGGAAGCGCGGGGGTGGCCCCTCATCGTCGGGACGACACTATCGTCCGTCCGATCACGCTGTCCGCCGGGACCGAGGCGTCGATCACCGTCCGCGCAGAAAACCCACGATTCCCTCGGAGATCCCCTGCGCCGCCTTCTGCCGCCAGGCGCTGCTGGTCAGCAGTGCCGCGTCCTTGCTATCGCGCATGTTGCCGCACTCGACGAACACCTTCGGAACCGTTGACAGATTGAGACCGCCCAGGTCCTCACGTGTGACGAGACCGGTACCGCCGCCCACATAGTTGGAGGGCGCGCTGCCCGTCACCCGCACCAGCTCGCCGGCGATCCGCTCGCCCAACTCCCGGGAGGGCGCGACGATCCGCCGGGTGTCGGCCGCGCCCGCGTCGACCGCGCCCGGCAGGATCACGTGGAACCCCCGGTTGCCCGCCCCGGATCCGTCCGCGTGGATCGACACCACGGCGTCCGCGCGCGCCTCGTTCCCGATCCGCGCCCGCTCGTCGATGCACGGTCCGTACGGCCGGTCGTCGTCCTGCGTCAGCCTCACCGTGGCGCCCTGCTCCCGCAGCAGCTCCCGCATCCGCCGCGCCACGTCCAGCGTGAACTCGGCCTCCCGGTAACCCGAGTCGGTGGCCGTGCCGGTGGTGTCGCACTCCTTGCGCGCCGTCCCGATGTCCACCGGGCGGTTGATCTCGGTGGTGTGGGTGAAGTTGCCGGGATTGTGGCCGGGGTCGAGGACGATCACCTTGCCCGCCAGGGGGCCGGAGGCGGCCGGGGCCGGAGAGCCGGTCGGCTCCTTCCCCTCGGGGGAGGGCAGGGACGTCGCGCCGGTCGAGCCCGCCGGGGCCGTGGAGGCGGCCGGGGCGGTCGCGGCACGGGAGCCGCTGCCCTCGCCCGGCCCGCCCACGGTCTCGTACGCCAGCCAACCCAGCAGCGCCCCCGGCGCCAGCGCGGCGAGCGCCACGATCAGCACCGTGCGGCGGCGCCGGCGCGGGGGGACGTCGAATTCCGGACCGGTGTAGGACACGTCCGCGAGCCTAACCGTGCCCTGCGAGCGCCCGTGCTCAGATCCCCTGCCCGGTACGCCGCAGCACGCGCAGCGAACCGGTGGCCGACACCTCGGTGAACGCGCCCGAGGCCAGCGCGCGCAGGTGGACGCGGTACGGGGCCTGCCCCGTGAACTCGTCCACCGGGTCCGGGAAGACGTCGTGGATCACCAGCAGACCGCCCTCGGCGACATGCGGCGCCCAGCCCTCGTAGTCGGCGTTCGCGTGCTCGTCGGTGTGACCGCCGTCCACGAAGACCAGGCCCAGCGGCGCGTTCCAGAGCCGCGCGATCTGCGGGGAACGGCCGACCAGCGCGACGACGTGCTCCTCCAGGCCCGCGCGGTGCAGCGTGCGGCGGAACGTGGGCAGCGTGTCCATCAGGCCGATCTCCGGGTCCACCGTCTCCGGGTCGTGGTAGTCCCAGCCGGGCTGCTGCTCCTCGCTGCCCCGGTGATGGTCGACCGTGAGCGCGGTCACCCCGGCCGCGCGGGCCGCGTCGGCGAGCAGGACCGTGGAACGCCCGCAGTACGTGCCGACCTCCAGGAGCGGCAGCCCCAGCCGCCCCGCCGCCACGGCCGCCCCGTACAGCGCCAGCCCCTCGTCGACGGGCATGAACCCCTTCGCACCCTCGAACGCGGCCAGGATCTCCGGCTTCGGCGCCGCGGTCATGGGGGGCATGGGGGTCCTTCCGTCGTACGTCCCTGTGGGCGCACCATGCTGCCGTACGCGCCGCTCGGCGTGAGGGCCGGGTCGACCACCGTCTCGCCGGTCAGCACCTGCCGGACGGCCGTGACCAGGTCGTTCACCGGGCCGTCCTTGATGAGGAAACCGGCGGCGCCGGCGGCGAGGGCCCGCTCCAGCAGGCCCGGGCGGGCGGCCGTGGCGAGGATCAGCACCCGGCAGTCCGGCGCCTGGTCGCGCAACTCGACCGCGACGTCCACCCCGTCCGTGCCGTGCGGACCGGGCCGCTCGGCGTCCACGAGGGCGACGTCCGGGCGGTGCGTGAGCGCCGCCGCCACCACGTCCGCCCCGGCCGGCACCTGCGCCACCACCCGCAGGTCCGGCGCCAGCTGCAGCAGCACGGCCAACGCCCCGCGACCGACGCTCCCGTCCTCGGCCAGGAGCACCCGCACGGACCGGGCCGGGCGGTGGTCGCGGGGCATCTCGTTCACGGGGTCAGCGTAGGCCGCAGGGGGTGATGCGGCCTGTCGGTCCGGCCGTCCGGCCGTCCGGCCGTCTGTGCGTCCGGCCGTCCGGCCGTCCGTGCGTTCGTGCGTTCGTGCGTGCGGAGGCCGGTCGACCCCCACGCCGGGGTAGGCACAGGCCATGCCCCTCGACGCAGCCAAGGCCCTCGCCGCCGAGCCCCACTCGCGTGAGATCGCCTGGACCCCCAAGGACGTCCTCCTCTACCACCTCGGCATCGGCGCCGGCCGTCCCGCCACCGACCCGCGCGAACTCCGCTACACCCTGGAGTCCCGGCTCCACGTCCTGCCCTCCTTCGCCACCGTCGCCGGAGCCGGCGCCCCAGGAGTGATCGAGGCCCTCTCCGTCCCCGGCGTCGACGTCGACCTCGCCCGCGTCCTGCACGCCGGCCAGTCCCTGCGCCTGCACCGCCCGGTCCCGCCCGAGGGACGCGCCGCCGTCACCTCCCGGCTCACCGCCGCGTACGACAAGGGCACGGCCGCGCTGCTGGTCCTGCGCACCGACGCCGCCGACGCGGACGGGCCGCTGTGGACCGAGGAGGCGCGGGTCTTCGTGCGGGGCGAGGGCGGATGGAGCGGCGACCCGGGACCGACGCACCGGCCCACGCCGCCGGGCGAGCCATCGGACGCGCCATCGGACGCGCCGACGGACTCGTCGTCGTACCGGACCGTCGAACTACCCGTCCGCGAGGAGCAGGCCCTGCTCTACCGGCTCTCCGGCGACCTCAACCCCTTGCACGCCGATCCCGCCTTCGCACGGGCCGCCGGTTTCGACCGGCCCGTGCTGCACGGGCTGTGCACCTACGGCATGACCCTGAAGGCGGTCGTGGACACGCTGCTCGACGGGGACGTGACGCGGGTGCGGTCGTACGACGCCCGGTTCGCGGGGGTGGCGTATCCGGGGGAGACGCTGCGCGTGCGGATGCGGCGGGAGAGGGCGGGGGCGGCGGCGCCACCGGGGGCGGACGTACCGGTGCGGGTGGAGGTGACCGCGGTCGAGCGGGGCGACGCGCCGGTGCTCACGGAGACGGTCGTCGGCTGCGGGTGAGGGCGACGGGACGAAGACGGCGGACGAAGGCGAAGGCCCCGTTCGCCGGATGGCGAACGGGGCCTCGGTCACCGCTCGCTGAGCGGGTTACTCGTCGACCTGCTACTCGTCGTACCTGCTACTCGTTGTACGTACTGCTCGTCGAACCTGCTACTCGTCGTCCGTACTGCTCGTCGCCTAACCCTGCCGTGCGCCGGCCGGCTGCTCCGCGGGCTTGCGGTGCCGGCCGCGCGGGGCCGTCTCGGTGTCGTGCGCCGAGACCGCTCCCCGGTGCCGGCCGTGGCCGGGACCGGGCTGCTGGGCGTCGTGCGGCTGCTGGGACGTGCTGGACGTGCTGGACGTGCTGACGTCGCTCGTCGGAAGCATCGGAAGAACTCACCCCGTCAAAACATGATCTTTCCTACAGCCGGGCGAGTTTAACCGGCCGCACACGGGGCGAATCCAGGCGGCCACGCCGACTGCCGCTACTTCGTTACAAGCCGGTCCAGCGGGGCCTGTTGCAGCGGAACGGGGCGGGGCGCGAGTGGTTCCGGAGGGTCCGGTTCCGTCGGCTCCCCAGGTGCGGAAGCCGTGCCGTCGTCCGGGACCGGACCCTCCGGGCTCGTGTCCCCCGGAACCGGGAACTCCGCTGGTTCCAGGGGAAGTTCGGCCACCCCGCAGGGCGTCGCCGCGGTGGCGTACGGCAGCCGCAGCACACCGTCGCGGGTCCACACCCCCGAGCCCGCCAACCAGCCCTGGGGCGCGGCGAGATGGCGTACGCGCCGGTCGGCCGGGCGCCACATGCCCACCCAGCCGCCGCCCGGCCCGTCCACCCGCAACGCCACCGCGCAGCTCTCCGGCGTCAGCACCTGCCCCGGCTGCACCGCGAAGGGCGTCAGCGCGCAGCCCTCGATCCGCAGCGACTCCGGGAACCGCACCGGCAGCATGCTCCCCAGCACCCCCCAGCCCAGCCGGCCGCCCTCACCCGGCGCGGGTGCGTCGGAGTGGATCAGCAGCAGCCCGCTGTCGACGTCGGCGAGCAGCAGCCGGTCGTCGCTGCCGGCGGCGATCTGCAGCAGCGGCGTGATCTCGCCGCCCCGCGCGAGGTCCACCACGACCGTCTTGGTGCGGCCGTCGACCTCCCGGTCCAGGGCCAGCATCCGCCCCGAGTCGTCCAGCCACACCCCGCCCGAGCAACGCCCGGGGATCTCCGCGAGATGCTCCGGCCCGAAAGCGCCGCCCGCCACCAGCCACACGGCGCTCGCGTGCCGGCCCACGGCGAGGGCGTACGCCCGCTCGCCGCCCGGCGCGGGCGGCAGCAGCCGTACCAGTGTGTCGTCGTCCCGGCAGTCGACCGCGCCGAGCGGCAGCTCACCGGTGCCCGGTCCGGTCGGGTACAGCAGCGCGAACAGGTGGCGCCCGTCGGCGACCCGATGGATCAGCACCCGGCCGTCGCCCATCGGCTGCACCTCGGTGCCGGGCTCCTCCGGCTGGTGCGCGGGCAGCGGCACGGCGTACGGCTCGGGGCCGTCCAGCGTCCAGCGCTCCGGGAACCACGCGTCACCGCCGCCCGCGAGCCGGGCCGCGTAGGAACCGTCCACCGTGATCACGCAGCCCGGCCGCCGGCGGGGCCGCGGGGCCGGGGTCGCGGCGTCCTCGTCCGTCGCGCGGGTCGAGCGGGGCGCCTCTCGCTTCAGCGCAGCCGGATACTCGGGAGACGCACAGGCCGTCATCGTTCGATCACCTCCAGTGAGGACGCTAGTTTTCGCACGCACAGGCGGCGCGGCGCCCGCCGAACGCTTCACACATACGGGTGGCCCCACGGTGGTTCGGCTGAGGGAACGGGGGCCGGTGTGCTGCCGGGGCCGGCGGTGACGGCACGGGTACAGCGGGGCGAAACAGGCAGGTAGCCTGTCTTCCGTGCCCCGTCTGTCTGAAGTCATCGCCGCGCTGGAGAACCTGTGGCCCGCCGAGCGGGCCGAGTCCTGGGACGCGGTCGGCACGGTCGTGGGCGATCCCGTCCAGGAGGTGACCCGGGTCCTGATCGCCGTGGACCCCGTACAGGAGATCGCCGACGAGGCGGTGCGGCTCGGCGCGGACCTCCTCGTCACCCACCACCCCCTCTACCTGCGCGGCACGACGACGGTCGCGGCCTCCACCTTCAAGGGCCGGGTCGTGCACACCCTGATCAAGAACGACGTCGCGCTGCACGTCGCCCACACCAACGCCGACACCGCGGACCCGGGCGTCTCGGACGCCCTCGCGGGCGCACTCGACCTGCGCGTCGTACGGCCCCTGGTGCCCGACGCCACCGACCCGCAGGGCCGCCGCGGCCTCGGCCGGATCTGCGAACTCGACCACCCGCTGCCGCTGCGCGAGTTCGCCGCCCGCGCCGCCGCACGGCTGCCCGCCACCGCGCAGGGCATCCGGGTCGCCGGCGACCCCGAGGCGCTCGTCCGCACGGTCGCCGTCAGCGGCGGCTCCGGCGACAGCCTCTTCGACCACGTCCGCGCGGCCTGCGTCGACGCCTTCCTCACCGCGGACCTGCGCCACCACCCGGCGTCCGAGGCACGGGCCCGGACGCCCCTCGCGCTGCTCGACGCGGCGCACTGGGCCACCGAGCAGCCCTGGTGCGAGCTGGCCGCAGCCCAACTCGACGAGATCTCCGACCGGAACGGATGGGACCTGCGCGTCCACGTCTCGAAGACGGTCACCGACCCCTGGACCAGCCACTCCCCTTCACCTGGAGCCCCCAACTGAACGCCGCGCCCGCCGACCAGATCCGACTCCTCGACGTCCAGGCCCTCGACGTCCGCCTCCAGCAGCTGGCCCACCGGCGCCGGTCGCTGCCCGAGCACGCCGAGATCGAGTCGCTGACGAAGGACCTCACGCAGCTGCGCGACCTGCTGGTGGCCGCGCAGACCGAGGAGAGCGACTGCGCCCGCGAGCAGACCAAGGCGGAGCAGGACGTCGACCAGGTGCGCCAGCGCGCCGCCCGCGACCAGCAGCGCCTCGACTCCGGCGCCGTCACCTCCCCGAAGGACCTGGAGAACCTCCAGCGCGAGATCGTCTCCCTCGCCAAGCGCCAGGGCGACCTCGAGGACGTCGTCCTGGAGGTCATGGAGCGCCGTGAGTCCGCGCAGGAGCGGGTCGCCGAACTCACCGAGCGCGTCGGCTCGGTGCAGGGCAGGATCGACGACGCGACCGCCCGGCGCGACGCCGCCTGCGAGGAGATCGACGGCGAGGTCGCCTCGGTGACCAAGGAGCGCGAGGTCGTCGCGGCCTCGGTCCCCGCCGAGCTGCTGAAGCTGTACGACAAGCTGCGCCAGCAGCAGGGCGGCATCGGCGCGGCCCGGCTCTACCAGCGCAGCTGCCAGGGCTGCCGGCAGGAGCTGGCCATCACCGAGCTGAACGAGATCCGCTCGGCCGCGCCGGACACGGTGATCCGCTGCGAGAACTGCCGCCGGATCCTGGTGCGGACGTCGGAGTCGGGGCTGTAAGGCGGTAGAGCGGCAGGGCGGTGGGACGGTAGGGCGGTGGGACGGTAGGGCCTGCGGGGCTTGCCTGCCCGGCGAGATCTTTCGGATGCGGGGCTTGCCTGCCCGGCAGGGTCTTTTGGAGCGGCAGGCCTGAGCAGGGTCGGCCTTGGGAGCGGAGGAGCCTTCCCGGTGCGGGAGTTCATCGTCGAGGCGGACGGCGGGTCACGGGGCAATCCCGGGCCCGCGGGATACGGCGCGGTCGTGCTGGACGCGGCGACGGGGGAGACGCTGGCCGAGGCGGCGGAGTACCTCGGCACGGCGACGAACAACGTCGCCGAGTACCGCGGCCTGCTCGCCGGCCTCCGCGCGGCCCACGCCCTGGACCCCTCGGCGCGGGTGCGCGTCCGCATGGACTCCAAGCTGGTCGTCGAGCAGATGTCCGGCCGCTGGAAGATCAAGCACCCCGCGATGAGGCCGCTGGCGACGGAGGCGGCGGGGATTTTCCCGGCGGATCGGGTGACGTACGAGTGGATTCCGCGCGAGTCCAACAAACACGCCGACCGGCTCGCGAACGAGGCGATGGACGCGGGGGCGCGAGGGGAGCGGTGGGCTCCGCGGGACGGGGGGATCGGCGACGGCGCCACGGCCGACGCGACCCGCGACGCCGACGTACGCGCCGCCCGGAACGTCGCCACCCCCGGCGTCGGCTGGGGCGCCCCCGACCTCGGCGCACCCGCCACCTTCGTCCTGCTCCGCCACGGCGAGACCCCGATGACGCCGCAGAAGCGGTTCTCCGGGAGCGGCGGCAGCGACCCCTCCCTCTCCGACTCCGGCCGGGAGCAGGCCGAGCACGTCGCCGCCGCGCTGGCGAGGCGCGGGACGATCGAGGCGATCGTCGCCTCCCCCCTCGCCCGCACCCGCGAGACCGCCGGCATCGTCGCCGCCCGCCTCGGCCTGGACGTCGCCATCGAGGACGGGCTGCGCGAGACCGACTTCGGCGCGTGGGAGGGCCTCACCTTCGCCGAGGTGCACGAACGCCACCCCGAGGACCTGAGCGCCTGGCTCTCCTCGCCGGAGGCCCAACCCACGGGCGGCGGCGAGAGCTTCGCGGCCACCACGACCCGTGTCGCCGCCGCCCGGGACAAGCTGGTCGCGGCGTACGCGGGCCGCACGGTCCTGCTGGTCACCCACGTGACCCCCATCAAGACCCTGGTCCGCCTCGCCCTCGGCGCCCCGCCCGAGTCCCTGTTCCGCATGGAGCTGTCGGCCGCGTCGATCTCCGTCGTCGCGTACTACGCCGACGGCAACCCCAGCGTCCGCCTCCTCAACGACACCTCGCACCTGCGCTGACCCCGGCCGCCGCCCGCGCCAGCGCCTCCACCCGCCCCCAGTCCCGCGCCGCGACCGCGTCCGCCGGAACCATCCAACTCCCGCCCACGCAAGCCACGTTCGGCAGCGCCAGATACTCCGCCGCGGTCGCCGCCCCGATCCCGCCGGTGGGACAGAAGCGGGCCTGCGGCAGAGGGCCGTACAGCGACTTGAGGAACGCCGTGCCGCCCGCCGCCTGAGCCGGGAAGAACTTCATCTCCCGCACGCCCCGCTCCAGCAGCGCCACCACCTCCGACGCGGTCGACACCCCCGGAAGGAACGGCGCCCCCGATCCCCGCATCGCCTCCAGCAGTACGTCCGTCCAGCCCGGGCTCACCACGAACCGCGCCCCGGCCCCGACCGCCTCCGCCACCTGCCCCGGCGTGATCACGGTCCCCGCCCCGACCACCGCCTCCGGCACCGCCCGGACGATCGCCCCGATCGCCTCCAGCGCCCCCGGCGTCCGCAACGTCACCTCGACCACCGGCAGCCCGCCCGCGACCAACGCCCGCGCCAACGGCACGGCGTCGTCGGGATCGTCGACCACGACGACGGGCACGACCGGAACACCGGCCGCGAGGTCCAGGAAGGAAGGAGACGTGGGGAGGGGGGCGGGGGAAAGCACGTCGGGGGAGGGAACATCGGGGGAGGGAACATCGGGGGAGGGAACGTCGGGTGGGGACATGGATGCGATCCTGCCGACGCCGGGCGCAGCATGCAACGCTCGTTGCGCAGGGCGCAATTCGCTCCGCTTCTCCGTAGCACGTGCCGTTGCCGCTACTCAGTTGCGGGCGCCGCTCGTGAGGCGGAGCGCTGCTCCTGAGTGGGAGCGCTGCTCTGGAGTGGGAGCGCCGATCCTGAATGAGAGCGCTGCTCCGTGGCTGGAACACCGCTCTGGAGGTGGTGTTGCCGCATTGGAGCGGCGTTCCGGACGGTGAACGTTGTTCTCGCCCCGGAGCGGCGCCCCCGCCGGGAGCGGTGCTCCGCCCCGGGATCGGTGCTCTAACTGGGGGGCGCCGCGTGTCAGTAGCCGGAAGGGTGCTCCCACCCTGGAGGGCGTACCCGACATGGAGCAGTGCTCTCTCCCGGAGCCGTGGAGCGGTGCTCTCAAGCAGGACCGGTGCTCCGGGTCCAGAGCGGTGCTACCGCCTACGACCGTGCCCTTGGTCCGGAGCGGTGCTCCTGGTCTGAAGCAGTGCTCCCGCCCGCGGCCGTGCTCCGGGTCCGGAGCGGTGCTCTGGAGCAGTGCTCTCGCCCACGGCCGTGCTCCAGGTCCGGAGCGGTGCTCCCCGTCCAGGACCGTGCCCTGGTCCGGAGCGGTGCTCCTGTCTGGAGCAGTGCTCTCGCCCACGGCCGTGCCCCTGGTCCCGAGCGGTGCTCCCCGCCCAGGACCAACACCGTCGGCTCCTCAGTGCACCTCGTCCACCAGCACATCCAGCGCCCAGGCGACCCCGCCCTTCCCCGGCGCCGACACCTCCACCGCGTACCCGAGATCCCGCAGCGCCTCCACCAGATCGGCCGGCCCCTTCGGCGCGACCCCGGCCGTGAGCAGGCTCCGGACGATCCGCCCCTTCGTCGCCTTGTTGAAGTGGCTGACGACCTTCCGCGTCGGCGCGTGCAGCACCCGCACCGTCGCCGTCCGCCCCGCGACCTCGCCCTTCGGCTTCCACGCCGCCGCGTACGCCGCCGACCGCAGGTCCAGTACCAGGCCGCCCCCGGCCGCCTCGGGCAGCACCTGCGCCATCGGCGCCCGCCAGTGCGCCCCCAGCGCCCCGAGCCCGGGCAGCTTCACCCCCATCGAACAGCGGTACGACGGAATCCGGTCGGTCACCCGCACTGCGCCCCACAACCCCGAGAACACCAGCAGCGAACGCGCCGCACGCCGCTTGGCGGCCGCGTCCAGCGAGGCCAGGCCCAGGGCGTCGTATAGCACCCCCGTGTAGATCTCCCCGGCCGGCCGCGCCCCCGCGCCCAGCAGCCCGGCGTTCTTCGCGACCTCGCCCCGCAGCCCCTCGCTCAGCCCGAGCACCTCGCGTGCCTTGTCCTCGTCCCCCGCACACAGGTCGACCAGTTCGCCGAGGACGGCCTGCCGGGCGGCGTTCAGCCCCGGCAGCGACAGCGACTCCAGCCTCAGCGGGGCGCCCCGGCCGGACGACGCCTTGCCTTCCGAGGGCGGCAGCAGGACAAGCACACGTACTCCTTCGATCGAGCTCCGCGCCAGGGTACGGCGTGCCCCACGCCCCGGATGCCACCGCACCGGCCCCGCGGATGCCACCGCACCGGCCCCGCGGATGCCACCGCACCGGCCCCGCCCTACCCTCGCTGTATGCCTCGCCGCCCGCTCCGTGTGACCGACGCCTCCGAGGACCCGCTGCGGGCCGCCCTCGCCGCGGTGCGCGCGGATCTCGACGTGCCCGGCGCCTTTCCCGCCGACGTCCTGGCCGAGGCCGACCGCGCGGCGAGGGCGCCGGACCTGCCCGAGCACGACGCCACGGACATCCCGTTCTTCACCGTCGACCCGCCCGCCTCCACCGACCTCGACCAGGCCCTGCACCTGGCCCGGCAGGGCGACGGCTACCGCGTCCGGTACGCCATCGCGGACGTCGCCGCGTTCGTCGCACCCGGCGGCGCCCTCGACGCGGAGGCCCATCGCCGGGTGCTCACCCTGTACTTCCCGGACGACAAGGTCCCCCTGCACCCGCCGGCGCTCAGCGAGGACGCCGCCAGCCTCCTGCCCGGCCGGACCCGCCCAGCCGCCCTGTGGACCATCGACCTCGACGCCGACGGCCGCACCCTCGCCGTCGACCTCCGACGCGCCCTGGTCCGCAGCCGCGCGAAACTCGACTACGAGGGCGTACAACGGCAGATCGACACGGGCGCCGCGGAGGAACCCGTCGCCCTCCTCAAAACGGTCGGCACCCTGCGCGAACGCCTGGAGGCCGACCGCGGCGGCATCTCCCTCAACGTCCCCGAACAGGAGATCGTCCGCCAGGACGACGGCACCTACGCCCTCCACTACCGCGCCCCGCGCCCCGCCGACGGCTGGAACGCCCAGATCTCCCTGCTCACCGGCATGGCCGCGGCCGACCTCATGCTGGCGTACGGCACCGGCGTCCTGCGCACCCTGCCCGCCGCGCCCGACGGCGCCGTCGGCCGCCTGCGCCGCACCGCCCGCGCCCTGGACATCGACTGGCCGCACCACGTCTCGTACGCCGCGCTGGTCCGCTCCCTCGACCCGCACCGCCCCGCCCACGCGGCCTTCCTCCAGGAGTGCACCACCCTGCTGCGCGGCGCCGGTTACACGGTCTTCCACGACGGCGTCCTCCCGCCGATCACCACCCATGCGGCCGTCGCCGCCCCTTACACCCACTGCACCGCCCCGCTGCGCCGCCTCACCGACCGCTACGCCACCGAACTCTGCCTCGCCGCCGCAGCCGACCGCCCCCCGCCCGACTGGGTCCGGTCGGCCCTGGACACCCTCCCCGCCGAGATGACCACCGGCTCCCGCCGCGCCGGCCAGGTCGAACGCGCCTGCCTCGACGCCGTCGAGGCCGCCCTGCTCAAGGACCGTGTCGGTGAGGTCTTCGAGGCCCACGTGACCGACGTCGACGAACGCCGCCCCACCCGCGGCACCGTCCAGCTCACCTCCCCGGCAGTGGTCGCCCCCATCGAGGCCGACCGCCCCCTCCCCCTGGGGCACCCGATCCGCGCCCGGTTGACGGAGGCGGATCCGGTGCGGGCACGGGTACGGTTCGCGCCGGTGTGAGCGGCGGGACAGAGCCGGCGGGACCGGGTGGCCCGTGCCGGCCACGGTCGAGGGAACGGGGTGCCGGTCTCGCGGCCTCTTCAGCGAACCGGAGAACGACGACTACCGGCGCCTGCTCCAGTGCTCCTTCGGCGACCCCCGCCCCTCCCCGAGCCCTTCGCCTTCAACCTGGACACCGGTGACTTCCTCTGATTTCCTCTGATCCTTTGTGGGCGGGGGTGTCCCCTGCGGGCGGGGGTGCGAGGTGGACGACGTACGCGAGCCGATGGGGGAGCGGGTGCCGGTGCGGGAGCAGGCCCGCTGGACTCGGGCCAGGCTGGGGCGCTGCGGCCCCCCGCTCGACCTGCTCACCGCCCGCTTCAGCCGGCACGAGTACGCTCCGCACGCCCATGAGGAGTTCACGATCGGGGTGACCGTCGGCGGACTGGAGGTCATCGCGTACCGCGGGGGACGGATCCACGCCGGCCCCGGTTCGATCGTCGTCCTGGAACCCGGCGAAATGCACACCGGCGGTCCCGCCGCCCCCGACGGCTACGCCTACCGGGCCCTGTACGCCGGCCCCGCCCTCCTCGCCGACGGCGTCAGCGGCCCCGGCCGGCCGCACTTCCGCGAACCCGTACTGGACGACCCCGAGCTGGCCGCCGCGCTGCGCAGCGCGCACACCGACGTCAGCGCCCGCCCCGACCCGCTGGAGGCGGAGTCCCGGCTGCCGTGGCTGCTCACCGCGCTCGCCCGCCGCCACTCCACCGCCCGAGCCGAAGACGACGCGATCCCCGGCGCGGACCGTATCGCCCGGGTCGTCCGCGACCGCCTCGCCGACGAACTCCTCGCCCCGCCCTCCCTGGCCGACCTCGCCGCAGACCTCGGCCTGTCCCGCTACCAGCTCCTGCGCGCCTTCCGTACGACGGTGGGCGTGCCGCCGTACGCGTGGCTGGCCCAGCACCGGGTGACCAGGGCCCGCGGCCTGCTGGAGGCGGGGCTGCGCCCGGCCGAGGCGGCCGGGCTCGTCGGCTTCGCCGACCAGGCGCACCTGACGCGCTGGTTCCGGCGCGTGCTGGGGGTGACGCCGGCGGCGTACCGCAACAGCGTTCAAGACAGCGCGCGCTGACCGGGCCGACACTCGCCGCATGACTGCACGCGGCTGGTTCCTGTTCTCCCTGATGGGAGTGGTCTGGGGCATCCCCTACCTGTTGATCAAGGTGGCGGTGGACGAGCTGTCCCCGTCGGCGGTGGTGTTCGCGCGCTGCGTGCTCGGCGCGGCCCTGCTGCTCCCGTTCGCCCTGCGCAGGCCCGGCATGGTCCGCTCGGTGCGGACGCACTGGAAGCCGATGCTGGCGTTCGCGGTCATCGAGATCGTCGGCCCCTGGTACACCCTGACCGATGCCGAGCGCCACCTCTCCAGCTCCACCGCGGGCCTGCTGATAGCGGGCGTGCCGATCGTCGGCGTCGCGCTGGCCCGGTTCTTCGGCGGGGCGGAGTCCCTGGGCGCCCGCAGACTCACGGGCCTGGGGCTGGGCCTGGCCGGCGTGGCCGTCCTGACCCTCCCGCACCTGACCGGCGGCGACGCCCGTTCGCTGGCGGAGGTCCTGCTGACGGTCGTCGGCTACGCCACCGCCCCCCTGATAGCGGCACGGCACCTCAAGGACGTCCCGACCCTGCACCTCATCACCCCCTGCCTGACCCTGTCGGCCCTCGTCTACGCCCCCGCCGCCATCGCCACCCGCCCGGCCGCCCTCCCCTCACCCGAGACCCTGGGCGCCCTCGCCGCCCTGGGCGTCGTCTGCACGGCGGTCGCCTTCGTCGCCTTCCTCGAACTGATCAAGGAGGCCGGCCCGGCCCGCGCGTCGGTCATCACGTACGTCAACCCGGCGGTCGCGGTGGCGGCCGGGGCCGTCCTCCTCGACGAACACCTGACCGGGACGGTCCTGGCCGCCTTCGCCCTGATCCTCGCCGGCTCGGTCCTGGCCACGGCGACGGCGCCGCGGCGGGCGCCGCGCCGGGTACCATGGTCGACACGGCAGACGAGCCGGGCGGACGGCCGCGTGGAGTCCCCCTAGGGGGCTTCCCGAGGAACGTCCGGGCTCCACAGGGCAGGGTGGTGGCTAACGGCCACCCGGGGTGACCCGCGGGACAGTGCCACAGAAAACAGACCGCCGGGGACCTCGGTCCTCGGTAAGGGTGAAACGGTGGTGTAAGAGACCACCAGTGCCCAGGGTGACCTGGGCAGCTAGGTAAACCCCACCCGGAGCAAGGTCAAAAGGAGCGCCGTAACAGGCGCTCTGCGCGGACGTTCGAGGGCTGCCCGCCCGAGTCCGCGGGTAGACCGCACGAGGCCGGTGGCAACACCGGCCCTAGATGGATGGCCGTCACCCGGGGCTCCGCGAGGAACCCCGGGAACAGGACCCGGCGTACAGCCCGACTCGTCTGCCGCTGCCTGCGGCGAAGCTCCGGCCGACCGCGAGGAGATCCTCGCGGAAGGATGACCGTGCGGCGGCGATATGGGATGAGCCCACAACATGGTGGGTGCCGCGAGACCGCATGCGGCCCATGCTCGCATGCGGTTGATGAACCCCGTCAACATCGCGGCGCACTTCGCTGCCCAGGGGCTGGTTGCTCTGTTCGGGCTTGTGGTCGGACTGGTGTGTCTGCGGGCTGTTCACCGGTGCTCTCGCCCTGGGCGTGCGCCTTATGGGGCGGCAGCGAGACCAGGGCGAGGAAGGCGAAATGCACGGCATCGACGGGTTTCGGTGGACTGAGGAGTGACGCAGCCATGTGCATATCTCTTTGGTGGCCGGCAGCAACGCGGTTGCCGTACCCGGCCGACCCGTGTGCCTGCGCCACAACCTTTACCGAGGGTCGGGCCCGGCAGGCGTTGGCGACCGGTCATGGATCGAAGATCGTCAACGAGCGCGCCAGTTCTTCGATGTCCTCGGCCGCCCGCAGGATGCGAGCGGTGTCGTCCGAGGCGGTCCAGATCACGACGTCGGCCGCGTACTCCTCGACCCGCCATGCGTAGCGCACGCAAGCGCGCAGGCGGGCCGAGCCGTCTTCCGCCACATAACGAAACACCGACAGCCCTTCGCCCAGGTGCTCCGACCGAAAACGCTTGACGACCGGGGGTTCGACGGCCTGCGGATCGTCCGCCAGGGTCAGGGCGCGCAGGGTTTCCTCGCGAGGACCCGAGGCCTGCCCGATGACCGCGCATACGGGCAGGGGCAGATCGGACGGTGTGGAGTGGTGGAGGAAGAGCCAGTGGTCCGATCCGGGCGGTGAAAAGGCTTCGGCACAGCGCTGGAGGGTCCCGCCGAGAAGTTCGACACTGTGCGAGTCAGGGGCGAGTCCGTGTTCCTCCCACAGATCCTCCGCCTCTTCGCGACACCAGGCGGCGATGTCGACCCATGCCTCGAACGGGCTCTCCTCGTCAGAGCGGGGAGGAAGCACCGTCCACGGATCGAGGTTGATGTGCTCGATGTCGAGAACTGCGAAGAAGCCGTTCATCCATGGCTCCAGCGAAGGGTGCCCATTACGGCATCGAACCATTCGACGAGCGCATCGGCCAGTTCATCCCGCGGATTCCCGCCGCCCACGGTGGAGAAGGCGACGACGAACCAGCGGTCGGGGTCGTTCGGCACGGACACCATGTATTCCACTCTGCGAGATGCGAGGTCTGCGCCCCTGTCGGGATCGGCCGAGACGATGTGCTCCCGGCGCACGGCGAGAGCGCCATCAATCTCGCCCGAGCTCAGGTCTGCGTCGTCGACGCCGTCGCTGGACAGCAGTTGTACGGCGATATCAGCCGGCGCACCATGTGCACCGGTTTCCTTACCGCGATTCGGCAAAAGGTTTTCCGAGACAAGGAACGACGCGCCAACGTTTACGCCGGATGTCGACTGCACTGGGAGGTACAGATCGAGCGCCCCGCTCTCCCTGGCCCGGGCGACGGTGCCGCGCAAGCGGCGTTCCAGCTCACGCTTGAACGGGCCGACCCTGTCCGTAGACGCCTCTCCGGCAATATGACTGAAAGCCTCATCCAGGATGCTGCGAATTGCTTCCTCCGTGCCGTGGCGCAAGGGGATATGGGCCCAGTCATCGGGGAGGATGATGCGGTATCCCGTGACTGGCGCACTTACCGACTCGGTCTGCTCAGCGGGCACTCGAACGCTCCTTACGGTTCAACCACCAGACGCCCAGGAAGGATGCCATTGAGGCGGTGACGGCGACCCAAAGCAACCATCCGCCCTGGAAGATCACGTATGCCGTCGCATAGAAGAGGTAGAGGCCGGCGGCGGACTGCACATAAATGACGTCGTATGACAGCAGCTTCCAGTTCGCCGGGCTGCGATACATGAACAGAATCACCGGCGGGGAGAGGGAACACAAGGACCATTCCCAGGTGGGCAGGCTCACCAGCTTGTTTCCGAGCAGGTCCTCGGTCGCAGGGCCGAGGAGGAGACGGACAATCGCGATAGCCAGAATAATCTTCAGTGCCAGAACTGACCTGTCGATGTTTTGCTGTGCGCTTCCTGCCCCTTTTCCTGGTTGCGTTTGCTTGTTCATCAGACATTTTCTCCCTCACCACTGGCCGATCGGTGCCTCCATGCGTCCCTTCGTCCTGTCGTACTCACCTCCTGAGACGTCGTTCCCGAATTTGTCGCCGAGGTCGAGCCCGGTGCCTACCGCCCAAGAACCCTGAAGTGCGTTCTGGTGTCGCCGCGCCTGGGCGGCGTTGTCGGCTAATGTGGCGTTGTCCGGGTACTCGTCCCGCCACTTCCTGATGTCCTTCATCTGTTGGCTGAGTTTCGCGTCGCCGATAGTGCCGACCTTGTCCCGAGCTGTGGCCTGGGGCAGTTCGGCGTCGCGTACTTCGGCAGCGGCCTTCTTGCCGGTCGCACGGTTCCTGAGTTCCATTCTGTGATTGCGCGCCTTTGCGGCACGGCGTTTTTTGCCCGACGTGCCCCCACGTTTCCGGGATGCCTTCTGGGCGTTGGCTCGGGCCCCGGCGTTGCGCTGTGCGGCCTGTCCGGCCCTGTGCGCATCGGCGAGCTCGGATGCGGTCTTTCGTGAACTCTGCTGAAGCCCTTTGATGGCCTTCGCTGCTTTGAGTCCATTGCGGGCCATTTTGAGCGCCCCGATGTCCATGACGACGTCGAACCATGAGCCGTTGCCAGTGGCAGCCATGGTGACGTGGGAGAGCGTGACGGCAATGGTCAGCCCGAGTGCAATCCAGCCCACGACCGGGATGAACATGGCGATGACGCCTGCGGCGGTGGCCAGCCAGCTGAGCCGTTCGGTCCAGTCTTTCAGCCATTCGGCGTCTGCGACCCACGACTTGAAGTTCGTCCACCAGCTGTCTTTCATGTCGTCGTCGATGGAGGACCGAATCTTGCTCGCGAAGTGACCGGACCGTTCCTGGTAGTCTCCCTCCACGGTATTCAGTCGTCGCCGCGCGTCATCGAGATCTTCTTTGGCCCGTCTGACCGCAGGGTTCTCTTCTGATGAGTCGCTGGAGTTCTTGTCCTTCTTTCCGGACATTGCTGAATCATGGGGCTCAGCAGCATGACTGTCGATGGTGTGCTGGGCTTCTTTGGCGTCCGCGAGAGCCTTGTGGGCCTTCTTCTGGAAATCTTCCAGTTCGTTGGCCCAGCTGGATAAGTGACTTTTTACCTCGCGGTATCGATCCTCCGCTTGGTCGAGCTTCCGGCTTAGACTGCGTGAATCCTCGCCGAGCTTTTCTGCGTATTTTCCCTTGAGGTTGTCGGCGTCTGCCATCGCGGCGAGTGCGACGGCTTGTGTGCGCAAGTAATCGGCGATCTTCTTCATATGCCTTACCTGTGCGCGAATACCCTCCGGGTCGCCGGGTACGGGATCACTCTCACGCAGGGGATGCCAGTCCTTGGGGCGCGCCATCACTTCCGCCCGGAATTGGCCAGTTTGTAATCAAGGCCTTTGAAGGCGTTGCGTGTTTCCTCGACCATCTGTCCGACTGTTTCCAGTGACTCCAGTAACTTCTCTCGATTGTTGTCCCAATTGTCGATGAATTCCTTCATTGCATCCTTGAGTTCGGACGCTCCGACCACCGACGTGATGTCCTCCTTCCATTCGTCGAGATTTCTGAACTCGTCCTGGATCGCGGCGAGCTGTTTCACTGAAGTGTTGAGTAAAGTGAAGTCGACGACCAAGTCCGACATGAGGTCCCCTATGCGTTGCCGGTCTTTCAGGGTCAGCGGTTGATCGACTGGATTTCCTGGACGGCGACCGCCTGCTCGCTGCCGAAGATGCCGTTCGGGAGGTCGCCGCCGGCGCCGCCCGTGCCGGTCCAGGTGATGTCCCAGGTGATGGTGGCCCGGAGGTCGAAGGCACCGTTGCCGGAGGAGCGGAGGTACTTCAGGCCGCAGGGCGGGGTCTCGTCGGCCCTGCCCTTGGTGTAGGGCTCGCCGATCGAGCCGTCGGCGTTGATCGTGCACTCGCCGGACGCCGGATAGGTCTCGGCGTCCTCCGTGCCCGGCTCCAGTTTGAGGGCCACCGGTTTTGCGGTCGTGGTGGCCGAGAGGGTGAGGCCGGGGACGCTGATGGCCGCCGTGGCCCGGACCTCTTCGAAGACGGCCTTGTCCAGCCAGGCCCACGTCGGCAGATTCACCTTCGTGACGGTCTCGGGGGCGAGGGTGACCTCGGTGTCCGGGAGTTGCATGTGCTGGTAGGCCAGGGCCGCCAGGATCTCCGGGCTGATCGCCTGTTCGTACTGGGGTGGCGGAGTCTCGCCGTTGTTCACCCAGAAGGGGAGGTCGTTGCACGAGCTGCGCTTGAGCGGGTCGGGTTCGCTCGGGTTCTCGACGGCGGCCCAGAACATTCCCTTGCCGTCGTTCTCCACGTTGTAGTCCTTGTAGCCGGGGGTGTCGGTCCAGCCGTACTCGTCCTCGTAGTGGCGCTGCAGCTCGCTGAGCGCCGCGCCCGCGTGGCCGCCCATGCCGGGGGCGTTCATCTGGCTCTCGATGTCCTTGGACATCTTCTCCTTGAAATCCTTGGCACCGAGGTAGGGGGCGTACCAGCAGGGCGGGGGAGTCCAGGTGACGTCGGCGGACGTCACGTTGCCTCGGCTGCCGTTCTTGGTGACGGCTCCGGAGTACTGGATGCGGGCGGCGGCGTAGATGCCGCTGTTGTCGCTGCCGCCCTCCTGCGCCGTGCCGTCACCCTTGCCGAAGTCCACCGGTTCCGCCAGGGAGTCGGGCGCCGTAAAGAGCACAGCAGCGATTGCCATTGCCGAGGTCAGGGGGACCGTGCCGAGAAACGTACGCCGTGAGCAGTTCATCGGCACTGCTTCGCCGCCGTCTCGACGAACACCTTGGACGCCTGCCACAGATCGTCGCCCGTGGGGACCTTGACCATGATGATCTTGTAGTGACCATAGTCCTTGAGGCTGGGCTCGGTCTTGAGGACCTTCCCCGTTTTGACCTCTTTGCCGTAGAACTCGCTGGTGTCCGCGCAGAACGCGACCTCCACCGAGGTCCCGTTCGAGGCGGACCGTGTGGTGGCGTCGTAGTGGCGGCGGGTGCCAGTGGCCGTCCAACCACCCTTGATCCACTCGTTGATCTGGACTTTCCCGTAATGGAGTCCGTCGCCGCTCGCGTAAGCGGTCAGGGCTGCATCCTCCGTCGTCCGCGCATCGACGCCGCGGTAGATGGCGCGGAGAAAGTTCGCCGCATCCGCCATCGCCTCCGCCTCGTTCTCGTCCTGCGGCGTCTCCCAGTCGAAGACCAGGTTCATGTCCTTCGGCAGCGACACGTCCACGCCGTCCGGCTTGTCCTTCGCCGATGCCGGGGCCGAGGGTTCCGTCGGCCTCTCAGGACCCGTGGTCGTCTGTTCCGCGCCGGCGATCTTGTCCTTGTCGTCGGTGTTGTCGTCCTCGCCTCCGCAGGCCGTCAGTAGCAGGGCCGTGGTGGCGGCGAGCGCGGCGGCGGTGGGCAGGGTGCGGCGCTTCACAGTGAGACTCCCCGTGAGACAGAAGTGCAGTGGAGGCATAGACGGTATCGGTGGCGTTCTGGATTCCTCCAGCGCGAACTGCCCTGGCGGTGAGGGGATTCAAGCCATTTCGCCCCGTGGTGTGCGGCTGATGTCCACAACGGGTCTCGATCATGCGTGAGGGGCGGACCGTCGCGGCCCGCCCCACCCGTCATGCGGCGTCGTCCCTCACGTCTCCGTCACCTCAACGGGGACGCTCGGGACGCACGGCGGTCGGGTGCCCCTGTGGTAGTACGCGGCGTAGTAGGTCACCGACGCCGGGGGGAGCCATAGCCGTTGCCCCACGCGCCCCAGGAGCCGGAGCCCTCCTTCTTCCTGGCCCGGTGGTAGCCGGAGGTCACCGTCCTGAGTTCGTTGTGGCTCAGCCCGGCGCTGTACTTCATCTCGTGCTCCGCGTTGCCGGCGACGCCGGAGGCCTCGGAGACGATGCCGTCGTGGTACGACGAGACGGTCGTCCGGTCTGTGCCCATGCGGGAGTTGGGCATGCCGCTGCCGAGGGCCCGGAGAAGGGGCTGTCGGACTTCATGTCCTTGCACTGCTGCCAGCCGCTGACGGAGCAGGCGGTGCCCCAGCCGGTCCCGCCGTGCGGGGTGCCGAGGGTCACGACGTCCTCGATGTGGAGGTTCGAGGGGAAACCAGTGGCGCCCTCGTCGGTGTAGTGCAGGGCGGCCCGGACGACGAGTCCGCCCATGGAGTGGGCGACGACGTCGACCTGCTTCCGTGGGACGTGTCCCGACGGGCACGGTGGCCCCTCCTCCGGTCGTCACGCCCCCGCACTCGACCCCCGCACCCGCAGCTCCGGCAGGATGGACACCTGGCGGCGAGGTCGGTCCGGTTCCGTGACGCGGGCGGTGAGGAGTTCGACCGCCGAGACGCCCACCTCGTGCTTCGACGGGGCCACCGCGCTCAGGGGCAGGTCGCCCAGGCCCGCCACCTCGTCGTCGTACGAGACCACCGCCAGGTCGCCCGGGACGGTCAGCCCGCGGGCGTTGAGGCGCTGGAGCAGGACGAGGGCGTCGCCGTCCGGGTGGACGACGGCCGCGTCGATGCGGCCCGCCGCCACGGCGTCCAGGAAGCGTTCCATCGTGCCGTCGTACTGCGAGGTGCCGGGGCGGTCCATGCCGAGGTCCGAGTGGGCCGCCTCCAGGGCGGGTTGGAGACCGGCCAGGCGCAGGCCCGCGTGGAAGCCCTCCTCGATCAGCGGGGCCGTGGGGGTGCCGCCGCGGGTCAGCAGGGCGATGCGGCGGCGGCCCTGCGTGGCGAGGTGGTGGACGGCGAGACGGGCGCCGTAGGCGTGGTCCGTCACCACGTGCTCCACCGCCGGGCCGACCGGGCGGGGGCGTCGTTCCACCAGGACGAGCGGGATGCCCAGGTCCTCGTACCAGGCGGCGTCGGCGGGGGTCTCCGGGGCGGCGGTGGGGGCCAGCAGCAGGCCGTCGACGCCCGCCTCGACCATCGCGCGGGCGTGGGCGCGCTCGCCCTCGGCGTCGTACTCGGAGATGCGCAGCAGCAGGCGGGCACCGCGCGCCGCCGCCGTCTCCCGGACGGCCCGGATGACGTCCGGGTAGTAGTACGTGGCGGACGGGACGATCATGCCGAACGTCAGCTCACGTGCGAGGGCCGAGGGGCCGGGACCGGCCCCGGGTGACGGGCTCGCCTCGTCCGGGAGGCGCGCTCCGCCGTGCACCCGTACCAACAGGCCGCGCTCGGCGAGCAGTTCGACGTCCTTGCGGACCGTGACGGGCGACACCCGCAGTTCCGCCGCCACCTCGGTGACCCGTACCGAGCCGTGTCGGCGCACCCTGCGCAGGATCGCCTGATGCCTGTCCTCGGCGTGCATCTGATCCGCCCCCTCCCCTCGTCACCGTTCACGGCGCACCCTACGCGTCCCACTGTCTTTTCCGCACGCCTTCTTTCGAAAAGCGAAGAACTGATCGGATGCGCGCCGAAAGCGTTGCTGATGGATGAAAGCGCATGCTACAAACCGCGCACCGTCGTGCCGTAGTGCCGCGCACCGTGGCGCCGTAGTGCCGCCCATGCCGCAACTCCCGGAGGTCCCCCGTGCCATCTCCCTGGTCCCGCCGCGCCTTCGTCCAGGTCGCCGCCGCGGCGCCCCTCGCCGCAGCCGTCGCCGGTGTCGCCGCCGGCCCCGTCCACGCGGCCGAAGCCACCGCCACCGGTGCCGACTTCGCCGCCCTGCGGGCCAAGTGGCGCGAATTGATGCTCGGCACGGCGTTCAACCCCGCCGCCGAGCCCTTCCGCAAGCTGCTCGCCGACCTCGGCGCCGCCGCGCGCGCCCAGCTCGCCGGCATGGCCCCCGCACCCGGCTCCCTCTGGCCCGACCTGGTCTGGGCCGACCCCGAGCCCGACACCGACGCCGAGTCCTACACGTACTCGGCGAGGATCGTCACCAGTTGCACCCGCCTGAACACCATGGCCCAGGCCTACTGCCAGCCCGGCACCGGCCTCACCGGAAACGCCGAGGTGCGGGACGCCGTTCTCGCCGGCCTCGACCACCTGCACGCCGAGGTGTACAACGACCGCACCGCGCCGTACGGCAACTGGTGGAGCTGGCAGATCGGCGCCGCGCAGTCGCTCATGGACACCTGCGTGCTGCTGTACGACCACCTGACGCCGGCACGGATCGACAAGCTCTGCCGGGCCGTGGACCACTTCGTGCCGGACCGTGTCTTCGACAGCTACACCGGCACCAGCACCGGCGCCAACCGCGTCGACCTGTGCCGTGCCGTCGTGCTGCGCGGCATCGTCGGGGAGAACCCGGACAAGGTCGCCCTCGCCTCGCGCGCCCTCGCCCCGGTGTTCCCGTACGTCACCTCGGGCGACGGGTTCTACGCCGACGGCTCGTTCATCCAGCACCGCAACGTCCCCTACATCGGCGGCTACGGCTCCGTGCTCCACGACGGCGTGGGCCGGCTCATGGCGCTGCTGCGCGGGTCGGACTGGGAGATCGGCGGCGCGGGCGCGCAGCTGTTCCTCGACACGATCGACCGGGCGATCGCCCCGTTCCTCTACAACGGCCTGATGATGGACAACGTGTCCTCGCGCGGCATCAGCCGGGCCGGCACCTCCGACCACAGCCGGGCGCACCCCCTCATGGCCACCATCCTCCTCGTCGGACAGGGCGCGTCGGCGGAGGAGAACGCCCGGTGGCGCGCCATGGTCAAGGGGTGGCTGCGGCGGGACTACCACTACCCGGCGCTGAGCAACCCGGGTCTCGGCCTGACGCGGACGTCCCTGCTGCAGGCGCTCCAGGACGACGACTCCGTCAAGGCCGCCCCCGAGCCGGTCGAGCACCGGCTGTTCCACCACATGGCCCGGGTGACCCACCGCCGGCCGGGCTGGGCCGCCTCCGTCTCCATGGCCGCCAAGCACATCGCCCACTACGAGTTCGGCAACGGCGAGCACGCCCGCGGCTACCACACCGGCGCCGGCTGGCTGTCCTGGTGGGGCGACGACTTCGGGCTGGAGCAGTACGCGGACGCGTTCTGGCCCACGGTCGACCCGTACCGCCTGCCCGGCATCACCGCCTCCCGCAAGCCGCTGCCGGACGGCGCGGGCGGCAACTGGGGACAGCCCTGCCCGGACGTCACCTGGGTCGGCGGCACCACCGACGGGCGGTTCGGCGCCACCGGCCAGCACCTCAAGGGCCTGATGAGCACGATGAGCGCCCGCAAGTCGTGGTTCTGGCTGGACGACAGCGTGGTGTGCCTCGGGGCCGGCATCACCTCGGCGGACGGGTTCTCCGTCGAGACGACGATCGACAACCGCAACCTGGGCGCGACCGGCGCCCCCGCGCTCACCGTCGACGGCGTGGTCCAGCCGTCCGGACAGGGCTGGGCGGGCGCCTTCGAGGGCGCGCGGTGGGCGCACATCGCCGGGCACGCCGGGTACGTCTTCCCCGAGGGCACCGACCTCGGGGCCGTGCGCGAGGAGCGCACCGGGGCCTGGCGGGACATCAACGTCAACGGTCCGACCGCCCCCGTCACCCGGCGCTACCTGACGCTGTTCACCGACCACGGCGCCGACCCCGCCGACGCCTCCTACGCCTACGTCCTGCTCCCGGGCGCCGGCGCCGCCACCACCGCCAGACGGGCGGCCGACAGGGGCTGGCTGAAGATCATCGCCAACACCCGCGAGCAGCAGGGCGTCCGGGTGCCGGGGCTCGGTTTCACCGCCGTCAACTTCTGGTCGCCGGGGACGCAGGGGAAGATCACTGCCAGTGCCCCCGCCTCCGTGCTGATCCGGGAGAACCGCGACGGCACCGCCACGGTCGTCGTCTCCGACCCGGCGCGGCAGGCGAGCGCGCTGGAGGTCGTCTGGGAGCGCCGCGTCTCCGCCGTGCTGTCCAAGCCGCCGACGGTCGCCTCGGCCGCCACCGGTTCCGCGCTGCGGCTGGTCTTCGGCGACCTCACAGGGCAGGCGGGCGCCCCGCAGAAGATCACGGTCCGTCTCGGCTGACCGCGGATCACGCTCGGTCTCGGCCGGCCGTGGATCACGGTCCGCCCGGCCGGCCGCGGATCACGGCTCGTCCCGCCGGACCGCGGATCACGGCCGCTCAGCCTGACCGTGACGCATCGGGGCGCGCCCGACCCCGACGGGCGGGCCCCGTACCCCTCCCCCCAACCCGAAGAGGAATGACCATGCCCCCCACACGTCTGCGCTCCTCCCGCGCTGCCCTCGGTCTGGCCGCCGGGGCCGTCGCGATGTCGCTCGTCATGGCGACGGACGCCCACGCCGCCGTCCTCTGGGACGGTGACGCCTCCAAGGGAACCGGAGTCTTCGAGGCCGTCCTGTGCCCCGCGCCGGGCGCCGCGCGCGTCAGGAACTGGGGCGACGCGCACGGCAACTTCTTCGAGTTCCTGAAGCCCGCCGGTTCCGAACGCTGCGAGGGCCACGGCATCAGCACGCCGGGGCTGCTGCGGAACGACAGCACCCTCTGGTTCGGCTGGGACTCCATGACGCGGACCGGCAACGCCCAGACCGTTTTCCAGTGGAAGTCCAACGGCGGCAACGACCAGAACCAGCAGAACTACCCGGTGATCATGAAGGTCGAGGACAGCCGGCTCAAGGTCTGGTACGTCGCCCCGGGTGAACAGTGGAACGCCATCGGCAGCGCCCCGTGGACCCCCGAGGTCTGGCACTCGGTCCAGCTCGGCATCACGACCAGCTCCGCCGCCGGCGGCTCGGCCGAGGTCTGGCTGGACGGCAACCGCATCGCTCACCGGACGGGCATCCGCACCTGGGACGACCTGGGCAACAAGCCCCGCTGGGGCACCTACGGCTCGACCATCGCCGGCGTCTCCTCGACCAACTGGGTCGACGCCCCGGTCATGGGCGACGCCCGCGCGGACGTCGACTGAGGCGATGCGGCCCCGCGCCGCCCCACCGCACCCCCGCCCCACCGCACCCCCGCCCCCCGCGCCGATCCGCCGCACCTCCTGGCATCCAGCCGCCTGTTCATTTGATTGTTCGAGCAGAAACGTTCACAAGTGATCGGGTGGGCGCTAGACTGCCGGTCACCGAACGACCATCGACATGACCATCGACAGAGGGGGCCCGGTCGCGTGCACGCCGAGGAACGGCACCAGGAGATACTGCGGAGGCTGCGCGAGCGCGGCTCCGTCCGGGTCACGGAGGTCGCCGCCGAGCTGGGCGTCTCTCCCATCACCGTGCGCCGCGACGTGGAGGCCATGGCCGAGCGCGGGCTCGTCGAGCGGGTGCACGGCGGGGCGGTGCTCCCGGAGGCCGCCGCCTCCCGCACGCCCGACGCCCCGGCCCGTCCCGGCGGCACCCGTGCCGGTGGCTCCCGTTCCGGCGGCGGCGACCGGGTCTTCGGCCTGATCGTCCCGGCCGCGGACTACTACTACCCCGAGGTCATCAAGGGCGCGCGGGAGGCCGCCGCCGAGCGCGGCATCCGCCTGGTCCTCGGCATCTCCCAGTACAACCCCGAGGAGGAGCGCGCCCAGGCCCGCCAGATGCTGGCCGACGGCATCGACGGGCTGCTCGTCACGCCGTGCGGTCCCGCGGCGGCGCGGCGGTGGCCGGCCGAGCTGGAGGTGCCGTACGTGCTCGTCGAGCGGCGCCCCGAGGACGACGCGACGGGCGCCGAGCGCGTGGTGACCGACCACGTCCACGGCGCGCGGATCGCGGTACGGCACCTCGCGGACGGGGGCCGCGAGCGGATCGGGCTGCTGCTGCGCGAGGACAGCCCGCACGGGCCGCTCGTCCTGGAGGGCTTCCGCGGCGGCCTCAGCGCGGCCGGACTGCCGGCGGACGACGGCCGGCTGTTCCGGCTGCCGCCGCCGGGGGGTGACGCCGCCGGGCGGGAGGAGGCGCTCGCCGCCTTCACCGACGCCGTCGCCGACGGCCTGCTCGACGCGGCGGTCGTGCACAACGACCACGACGCCATCGTCGTCCTCCAGCGGCTGCGCGCCCGCGGCGTCGAGGTGCCCGACGACCTCGCGATCGTCGCCTACGACGACGAGGTCGCCGCCCTCGCCGACATCCCGCTGACCGCCATCGCCCCGCCGAAGCACGCGGTCGGCGCCGCCGCCGTCGACCTGCTCGACCAGCGGCTCGCCGATCCCTCCCGCCCCCGGCACCGCATCGCGATCCTGCCCGAACTGCACGTGCGCGCCTCGAGCGCGTAAGTCCCGCCCCGCACCACTGGAGAGCCCTCATGTTCGCCATCACACCCGGGGGTTTCTCCCTCGACGGCCGTCCGCTGCGCCTGCTCTCGGGGGCGCTGCACTACTTCCGCGTCCTGCCCGCGCAGTGGCCGCACCGGCTGCGGATGCTGCGCGCCATGGGCCTGAACACCGTCGAGACGTACGTGCCGTGGAACCTGCACGAGCCGCGCCCCGGCGCGTACGACTTCGACGGCATCGCCGACCTCGACCGCTTCCTGCACGCCACGCGGGAGGCGGGACTGCACGCGATCGTGCGGCCGTCGCCGTACATCTGCGCCGAGTGGGACAACGGCGGGCTGCCCTGGTGGCTGCTCGCCGACCCCGAGGTGCGCGCGCTGCGCTGCCGTGACGCGGGCTACCTCGCGCACGTGGACCGCTGGTACGACCGGCTCGTGCCGCTCCTCGTCCCGCACCAGGTCACGCACGGCGGCAACGTGCTGATGGTGCAGGTGGAGAACGAGTACGGCTCGTTCGGCACCGACACCGGGCATCTGCGGCACCTGGCCGACGGGCTGCGCGCGCGGGGGATCGACGTGCCGCTGTTCACCTCGGACGGCCCGGACGACTTCTTCCTGACCGGTGGCACGCTGCCCGGGAACCTGGCGACCGTGAACTTCGGCAGCCGCGCCGACGAGGCCTTCGCCTCGCTGGCCCGGCTGCGGCCGGACGACCCGGCGATGTGCATGGAGTTCTGGTGCGGCTGGTTCGACCACTGGGGCACCGAGCACGTGGTCCGCGACCCGCAGGACGCCGCCGGCACGCTCGCCGAGATCCTGCGGTCGGGCGCGTCCGTCAACGTCTACATGGCGCACGGCGGCACCAACTTCTCCACCTGGGCGGGCGCCAACACGGCCGATCCGGCCACCGGCGAGCGCTATCTGCCCACGGTGACCTCCTACGACTACGACGCGCCGATCGACGAACGGGGCGGCGTCACCGCGAAGTTCCACGCGTTCCGGAAGGTGCTGGAGCAGTACGCCGACGGGCCGGTGCCGGACCCCGAGCCGCCCGCGCCCCTGCTCCCGCCCGCGCGGATCGCCCTGACCGAGTCGCTGCGGCTGTTCGACGTCCTGGACGACCTGGCCGGCCCGGAGACCGAGTCCCCGTTGCCGCCCTCCTTCGAGGACCTCGGCGTCGGGCAGGGGCTGGTGCTGTACACCGGGCGGATACCGGGTCCCCGGCAGCCGTATCCGCTGTCGGTGCAGGGCCTGGCCGACCGGGCCCACGTCTACCTCGACGGGACGCCGGCCGGTGTCCTGGAACGGGACGCGACCGAGGCGGTGCCCGACGTCCCGGTGCCCGGGGCCGAGGGGACGCGGGTGGAGCTGCTCGTGGAGTCCATGGGGCGGATCAACTACGGGGCAGGGCTGGGCGAGCGCAAGGGCGTACGGCGGGTGCTGCACACCCAGCAGATCCTGCACGGCTGGCGGGCGCGGGCCGTGGAGCTGGGGCACGGGACGCCCGAGCGGCTGCGCTGGGACGCCTGCGGGCGGCCGGACGGCGCGGGCGGCGCGGGCGGCGCGGGCGGACCGCAGGGGCGGGGACCGGTGTTCCTGCGCGGTCGGCTGGACGTCCCCGAGCCCGCGGACGCGTATCTCGCGCTGCCCGGCGCCGGCAAGGGCTATGTGTGGGTGAACGGCTTCTGCCTGGGCCGCTACTGGTCCGCGCGCGGCCCGCAGCGCACGCTCTACCTGCCCTGGCCGCTGCTGCGCGCCGGCCGCAACGAGATCGTCGTACTGGAGCTGGACGCGGACGCGGGCACGGTCCCCGCGGCGGTCGAGACCCGGGACGCGCCCGACCTGGGCTGAGCCCGCATGTTCGTTTACCGTCACCGATCGGCGAAACGAACAAAACGAAGATCGAACACCGCTCATAATTGTTTGATTGTTCGTTTTCTATTGACTCTGATCGCACTTGGCCGAAAGATGTGCGTCATTCACATCGAGCTCCTCAGGAGTCAGCAATGAAGCCGTCCTCCCCCGCTCTCGCCGCCACGGCGGCGTGCCTCGCCCTCTTCGCCACCGCCTGCGGCGGCCAGGACCAGAGCGAGGCCGGCACCGGCACCGCCGAGAAGCCCGTCGAGATCACCTACTGGTCCTGGATGCCCGGGACCAAGGAGATGGCCGCCGAGTTCAACCGGACCCACGAGAACATCAAGGTCACGTTCTCCGAGATACCGGCGGGCCTCAACGGCGGCCACGACAAGCTGGCCAAGGCCGTCAAGGCCGGCAACGCCCCTGACGTCATCAATGTGGAGTACCAGTCCCTGCCCGACCTGGTCACCCAGGGCCTGCTCCGCGACTCCACGGCGGAGCTCGCCGAGGCCGTCGAGGGCTACGCCCCCGAGGCCGTGCGCAGCCTCGTCACCCTCGGCGGCAAGACCTGGGCCGCCCCCTACGACGTCGGCCCGCAGACCCTCTACTACCGCAAGGACCTGTTCGCCAAGTACGGCGTCGAGGTGCCCAAGACCTGGGACGAGTTCGAGGCCGCCGCCAAGAAGGTGAAGTCCGCCTCCGGCGGCAAGGCCCGCATCCTGGACTTCTGGGGCGACGACGTCGCCACCTGGGCCGGCCTCGCCCAGCAGGCCGGCGCCCGCTGGTACGGCTCGACCGGGGACGCCTGGAAGGTCGACATGACCGACGACGCCACCAAGAAGGTCGCCGGTTACTGGAAGGACCTGGTCAAGAACGACCTGGTGTACAACCACAAGGCCTGGAGCCCCGAGGCCACCAAGGCCGTCACCGACTCCCGGGCCATCGCCCTGATCGGAGCCTCCTGGAGCGCGGGCGGCATCAAGACGACGTACCCGAAGCAGGACGGCAAGTGGGCCGAGGCCCCGCTGCCGCACTGGGGCACGCCCGCCACCGGCGCCGTCGGCGGTTCGTCGTTCGCCCTGTCCAAGGACACCAAGAAGGCGGAGGCCGCGGCCGAGTTCGCCCTCTGGGCCACCACGAACGAGGCGGCCGTCAAGGCCCGGCTCGCCGCCGGCACCTCCAGCGGCCTGCCCGCCGCCGAGAAGCTGCGCGCCACCGCCAAGGAGTCCTTCGACGCCTCCTTCTTCGGCGGCCAGGACATCTACGAGGTCGCCGGCTCCCAGGTGCCCCTGATCGCCGAGGGCTGGGTGTGGAGCCCGGTGCACAACTCGACCTCGCTGACCCTGCAGACCGAACTCGGCAAGGCCCAGAAGACCGGCGAGTTCTGGTCGGCGTTCCAGGCGGGCCAGCGCTCCGCCGAGAAGTCGATCACCGACCGCGGGCTGAAGCTCGCCAAGTGACGTAACGCCCCGAGAGCCCGGCTCCCCCCGCGGAGCCGGGCCCGGAAGCAAGGAGCCCCCACCTCATGGCATCGACCCGGTCGGGCCGCGGACGGTACGCCGCGCCCGCCCTCTTCCTCGCCCCGTTCCTCTTCCTGTTCGCCGCCACGCTGCTCGCGCCGATCGGCTACGCGGTCTGGATGAGCCTGTACCGGGAGCAGTCGGCCTCCGGGCTCGGCTTCGGCGGCACGCAGACCCTGTTCGTCGGCATCGACAACTACCTGCGCGCCCTGGACGACCCGGACTTCCGCCGGGGATTCGGGCACATCGCGCTGTACTGCCTGATCTACATCCCGGTCATGGTGGGCGGCGCCCTGGCGCTGGCGCTCCTGGTCGACTCCGCGCTGGCCCGCGCCAAGCGGTTCTTCCAGCTGGCGTACTTCCTGCCGCACGCGGTGCCGGGACTGATCGCCGCGATCATGTGGGGCTTCCTGTACACCCCGGGGCTCAGCCCCGTCATCGACTTCCTGTCCGTCTTCGGCGCGGACTGGGACCTGCTCGGCCCCGACGCGGTCGTCTTCTCCATGGCCAACGCCGCCACCTGGCAGTGGATCGGCTACAACATGGTGATCTTCTACGCCGCCCTCCAGGCCGTGCCGCGCGAGACGCTGGAAGCCGCGGTGGTCGACGGAGCGGGCGAACTGCGCACCGCCTGGTCGGTGAAGATGCCGATGATCCGCTCCTCGGTCGTCCTGACCACGCTGTTCACCGCCGTCGGCGCGATCCAGCTGTTCAACGAACCCGAGGTGCTGCGCAGCCGGTCCTCCTCCATCTCGCCCGACTGGAGCCCGGTCATGTTCATCTACCAGGCCGCCTTCACCGAGCACGACTACGGACTCGCCGCCGCGGCGTCCCTGCTGCTCGCGGTGCTCGGTGCGCTGCTCTCCTTCGTCGTCACCAAGCTCGGCAACCGCTGGAAGGAGGCGTGACCATGGCCCTCGACACCGCCCCCGCCACCGCGCCCGCCCCCGAGGCCAAGGCGGCCCCGCCGCGCCCGTCGGCCCCGGTCCGCAGGTCCTCGTGGTCGTCCCGCGCCGTCGTCAACACGGTCCTGGCGATCGTCGCCGTCTACACCCTGATGCCGCTGAGCTGGCTGCTGGTCAACGCCACCAAGAACAACGGCGACCTGTTCGGCAGCCCCGGCTTCCGGCTCGGCGAGTTCAGCCTGTTCGGCAACATCGCCGACCTCTTCGCGTACCAGGACGGCCTGTTCGGCCGCTGGATGGCCAACAGCCTGCTGTACTCGGTGCTCGGCGCCCTCGTCTCCACCCTCATCTCCCTGCTCGCCGGGTACGCCTTCGCGACGTACTCCTTCCCCGGCCGGGAGAAGGTGTACGGGCTGGTGCTGCTCGGCATCCTGGTGCCGCCCACCGTCGTCTCCCTGCCGATGTACCTGCTCGCCTCCGAGGCCGGCCTCGTCAACACCTACTGGTCGGTGCTGATCCCGAGCCTGGTCAACCCCTTCGGCGTCTATCTGGCCCGGGTGTTCGCCGAGGCGTACGTGCCGCAGGAGACCCTGGAGGCGGCCCGCATGGACGGCGCGGGGGAGCTGCGGGTGTTCCGCTCGGTGGCCCTGCCGATGCTGTCGCCGGCCTTCGTGACCATCTTCCTGTTCACCTTCACCGGCAGCTGGAACAACTTCTTCCTGCCCCTGGTGATGCTGAACGACTCGTCCCTGTACCCGGTGGGCCTCGGCCTGTTCAGCTGGAACTCCGTCCTGCCGCAGGAGCCGCAGCTGTACGCGCTCGTCGTCACGGGCTCGCTGCTGTCGGTCGTGCCGCTCGCCGTCGCCTTCCTCACGCTGCAGCGTCACTGGCGTTCCGGCCTGACCGCGGGAGCCGTCAAGTGACCCCCCAGCCACCCAGCCCCTCTCAGCCCGCTCCGCCGCCGCTGACCCTCCGCCGTCCCCGCACGGTCCTGGCGATGGACGCGCCCGTCCACGAGGCGCTGTTCGACCGGGCGGCGCTCGACCGGCTGGCGGCGCTCGCCGACACCGATCCGTCCTACGTCGTCCAGGACTTCGCGGACCCGGGCGCGGCCGGCGTCCTCGCCGAGGCGGAGGTCCTGCTGACCGGGTGGGGCTGCCCGCCGCTGACCGGCGAGGCCCTGGCCCGGATGCCGCAGCTGCGCGCCGTGATCCACGCGGCGGGCTCGGTCAAGCACCACGTCACCGACGCCTGCTGGGAGCGCGGCATCACCGTCGCCTCGGCGGCCTCCGCCAACGCCCTGCCGGTGGCCGAGTACACGGTCGCCGCGATCCTCTTCTCCGGCAAGCGCGTCCTGCACGCCGCTCGCGTCTACCGCGAGAAGCGGACCTGGGTGAACGCCCTCGACGTGATCGGGACGGGCGGCAACCTCCGTCACACCGTCGGCGTCGTCGGCGCGTCCCGCATCGGACGCCGGGTGATCGAGCTGCTGCGGCCGTACGACCTGCGGGTGCTGGTCCACGACCCGTACGTCGGCGAGGACGAGGTGCGGGCCCTCGGGGCGGAGCCGGCCTCGCTGGACGTCCTGACGGAGTCCAGCGACACGGTCACCATCCACGCGCCCGAACTCCCCGAGACGCGCCACCTGTTCGACCGCCGTCGGCTCGCCCTCCTCCGGGACGGCGCGACCCTGATCAACACCGCGCGCGGCTCCCTGGTGGACACGGCGGCGCTGACGGACGAACTCCTCACGGGCCGCCTGAACGCGGTCCTGGACGTCACGGACCCGGAGATCCTGCCCCCCGACTCGCCCCTGTACGACCTCCCGAACGTCTTGCTCACTCCGCACATCGCGGGCTCCCTGGGCAACGAACTCGGCCGGATGACCCATGCCGCGCTGGACGAGCTGGAGCGGTACGCGAGCGGACTGCCGTACGCGGAGCCGGTGCACCCGGAACAGCTGACGCGCTCCGCGTGAGCCGGGCACCGCGAGGGCCGGGGCGCACGTCCCCCGGAAAAACCCGAGGCCCTCGCGGTGCCGGCCGGTGTACGGTTCCTGCGTTCGAAGGGGGACCGAAGTGGCGAAGCTGAACCAGATCATCGCTGTCGAAAAGGGTGTCAAGAGCAAGGCGCTCCAGGACATCACCGCCGCGCACCACAAGGTGCAGAAGCCCGCGCTGCTGGCCGGCATCTCGCGCACCTACCAGCCGAAGGACGAGGAGGGCGAGCAGCTGCCGCCCGAGTCCACGCGGGTGCAGGTGCAGGCCGAGGACGTGCTGCGGGAGATGTCCGCGTCGCTCACCCGGCTGTTCGACGTGACCGCCACCAAGGACTGGGCCAACTGCACGGCCCGCGCGGACGTCACGGTCGACGGGCGGACGATCGTCGCCGACGTCCCGGTCAGCTACCTCCTGTTCCTGGAGAAGCAGCTCACCGACCTGCACACCTTCGTCAAGAAGCTCCCCACCCTCGACGCCGCCGAGTCCTGGTCCCAGGACCCGTCCACGGACTGGTGGAAGACGGACCCGGTGCGCACGATCCGCACCAAGAAGGTCCCGCGCAACCACGTCAAGGCGGAGGCGACCGAGAAGCACCCGGCGCAGGTCGAGGTGTACTACGAGGACGTGCCGATCGGTTACTGGACGACCGTGAAGTTCTCCGGGGCCCTTCCGGCGCGGCGCGTCAACGAACTGGTGGAGCGGGTCGAGAAGCTCCAGCAGGCCGTGAAGTTCGCCCGCGAGGAGGCCAACGGCGCCGAGGTCACCGACCAGCGGGTCGGCGACGCGGTGTTCGGCTACCTGTTCGGCTGACGCCGGCCACGGGTAGCATCCATGATCGCCCCCGCGTGCGAGCGCGGGGGTGCGCGAAGGGCGCGGACCGGAAATGAGGCCCGGTTCGCGCGACGAGCGCAAGCTGACACTGAAGTTCAGCCTGAAGAAGCGGTGACAGTGGAGGTTCGAGTCCTCCCCCCGGCACAGCACCACCACCCACGGGCCGGGGTGGCCCAACATGGCAGAGGCAGCCGCGGTCAATCTCAGACTCTCGCTCCAGTCTCAGCATCGCCGCCGATCGCCGGATCGACCGAGGCCGGACGTACGCCGTCGGATGCGAGTTCGACTCTCGCCTGCACCTCTTGCACGGTGCGGTAGTTCAAAGGAAGAACACGACGGCATGACGACTGATCCGACCTCTTAAACGCCGCCGGCGTGCGCAATTGGGTGGCATCCCCAGGGGCCCGGGAGCTGGATACGACTCCCGGGCTCCGTCACGCGCGGGCGTGCGAGCAGACGCCCCGGCCGGCTGCCCCGAGCCGGCCGCTCTCAGCCGGCCGGCCCCAGCGAACGGGCCTTCACCTTCGCCAGGTGCGCGGCGAAGACCTGGTCGGGCTGCGGGGTCAGCGTGCGCAGGGCCACCAGTGCCGTGATCACCACGTCGCACAGCTCCGAGCGGACGTCGTCCCAGGTGTGGCTGTCGCCCTTGCGCGGGTTCTGGCCCGTCGCGCCGATCACCGCCTGCGCGACCTCGCCGACCTCCTCCGTCAGCTTCAGCATCCGCAGGAGCAGGGCCTTTGTCCCGTCGTGCCGACGGTTGTCCTCCAGCCAGTGCCACAGCTCGTCGACGGAGGTCCACAGATCGCCCGTGGAGAGGGCCGCCACCCGCTGTTCGCCGTCCGAGGGGGTGGCCGCGGCCTGTGGTGCGCCGGTCGCGGTCGGCCGCCGTTCGCCGTCCGCATCCGTGGCTCGCTGCGCGGCGTCCGCCGCCGTCACCCGCTCGTCGCCCGTCATACGGGCACCCTAGTCGTCCAACGACCCCTCGTCGGCCGTCGGCCGGCCGTTCGGCGACGCCGACTGCTGCTGCAGCTGCTTGTTGCGCAGGCCCACCACCGTCACCGTGGCCGCCGCCGCCATGCCGAGGGCCGCCGGGACCATCCAGCCGCGGTCCAGGGCGTGGCCGAGGGCGTGGTCGAGGGAGAGCCTGCCGGGGCCGCTGATCGCGAGGCCGGCCGCCGCCAGGCCCAGGGTCGCGGCGTACTCGTAGCCGCCCTCCTGGTTGAAGAAGCCGGCGGGCGTGTGCACGGCCGCCGCGCCGCCCATCGCGCCGGCCGCCGCCGCGCCCGCCGCCGGGGTGGCCAGGCCCATCGCCAGCAGCAGGCCGCCGCCGCACTCCGCGAGCCCGGCCGCCGTCGCGCTCGCCTTGCCGGGCCGGTAGCCGATGGACTCCATCCACTGGCCCGTCCCCTCGATGCCGCCCCCGCCGAACCAGCCGAACAGCTTCTGCGCGCCGTGCGCGGCCAGCACCCCGCCCGTCCCCAGCCGCAGCAGCAACAGACCCAGGTCGCGTCGGTCGTAGTACGTCGTCACGATGGCTCCCTCAATGGATCCGGATTCCGAATCGAATGGAATGGAACGAAATGGTCCGCAGCCTCTCCACCGTCGCACCCGGGTACCCGCCCGGCCCCTTCGGCAGGCCGTTCGGGTGGCGGGGTGCGGACCGCGGTGTTCGGCCGGCCGCCATGACCATCCAGACAGCCAAGCAACGCGACCCGGCCGTGCGCGCTTTCGTCACCGCTGTCGACAGCCATGACCGCGAGGGCTTCATGACCCTCCTCGCGCCGGGCGCGACCATGGCCGACGACGGCGCCGAACACGACCTCGCCGACTGGGTCGACCGTGAGGTCTTCTTCTCCCGCGGTCATCTGAAGGTCGACAACGAGTCCGACGGCGGCCGCCGCCTCATCGCCCGCCACCGCAACGACGCCTGGGGCGAGATGCGGACCCGGTGGAGCTCCGTCGTCGCGGAGGTCGGGCGGATCGCGCGGTTGGAGACCGGCCAGGCGTGACGGCGCCGGGCGCCGTCCAGCGCCCGGCGTCAACGCGTGGCGTGCGGCGGCCGTTCCGTGTCGGCCCGGTGCGTTCCCCGCGTCCCGCGCGAGGCCCACCCCCATCCGGTGCCCGGAACGGCCGCCGCCCTCCCCCCTCACGGTGGTTCGTGGAAAACCGTGCCCCAAGTGTGAAGTTCCTGTGGAGGGGTGTCGAGCATAAGGGCTCCATCGGCGGCGATGGTACGGATGGACGAATTCCGCTTGTGTGAATCGCTGCCCGGGCCCCCTGTGCGGGGGCCACCCTCGCCCGAGGCCGCGCCATCCGGAACTCACGCACCCGCCATGTGGGTGTCGTGCACCCGCCAAGCGCGTGTCGCTCCCGGCCACTCCAATCCCCCCTGAACGCAATCGACAGGTTCTTCAGGGGAGGACCGGATGACACCCGCTGCCCGTCACCCAGAGCACGCCCACGCGCCCGAACTGCGCGCCGCCGCGCGGCACATCGGACGCCGCCGCTTCCTGACCGCCACCGGCGCCGCCGCCGCGCTCGCGTTCGCCGTCAACCTGCCCACCGCCGGAGTCGCCGGCGCCGCCGAACTCGACGCCGCCCGCATCACCGAGAATCCCTTCACCCTCGGCGTCGCCTCCGGCGACCCCCTGCCCGGCTCGGTCCTGCTGTGGACCCGCCTCGCCCCCGCTCCCTACCAGCCCGACGGCGGCCTCCCGGCCGAACGCGTCACCGTCCACTGGGAACTGGCCCGCGACGAGCACTTCCGCCGCCCCGTCAGACGCGGCGCCGCCCATGCCCACCCCGAGTTCCACCACACCGTGCACGTCGAGGTCGACCACCTCGAACCCGGCCGCGTCTTCTACTACCGCTTCCGCGTGGGCCGTTGGATCAGCGAGACCGGCCGCACCCGCACCGCGCCCGCGGCCCGCGAGCAGGTCTCCGCGCTCACCCTGGCCGCCGTCTCCTGCCAGGCGTACCACGACGGCTACTTCACCGCGTACGGTCATCTCGCCGCCGAGGACGTCGACGTCGTCTTCCACCTCGGGGACTACCTGTACGAGTACGCGGTGAACTCCGTCGGCGGTAACCGCAATCACACCGACCGGACCCTGCCCGCCCTGTTCAACCGGGAGACGGTGACCCTGGAGGACTACCGCCTGCGGTACGCCCTCTACAAGACCGACCCCGACCTGCGCGCCGCGCACGCCGCGCACCCCTTCGTCGTCACCTGGGACGACCACGAGACCGAGAACAACTACGCGGGCGACATCCCCGAGAACGACGTCCCGCCGGAGGAGTTCCTGCTGCGCCGGGCCTCCGCCTACCGCGCCTACTGGGAGAACCAGCCGCTGCGCCGCCCGCAGCGCCCCGAGGGCCCGGACATGCGGCTGTACCGCCGGCTGGTCTGGGGCGACCTCGCCCAGTTCGACATCCTCGACACCCGGCAGTACCGCACCAACCAGGCCCAGGGCGACGGCGCCCGCGTCCCCGGACCCGAGGTCGACGACCCGGCGCGCACCATGACCGGCGAGACGCAGGAGCGGTGGCTGCTCGACGGCTGGCAGGCGTCGCGGGCGCTGTGGAACGTCGTACCGCAGCAGGTCGTCTTCTCCCAGCGCAAGTTCGACCTGACCAGCCCCTCGCGCGTGTCGATGGACGCCTGGGACGGCTACCGCGCCTCGCGCCGCCGGGTGCTGGACGGCGCGCGGGCGGCCGGCGTGGAGAACCTGATGATCCTCACCGGCGACGTGCACGTCGGATACGCCTTCGACGTCAAGGAGGACTTCGACGACCCGGCCTCCCGGACCGTGGGCACGGAGATCGTGGCGACCTCCGTCTCCAGCGGCCGGGACGGCACGGAGCGGCCCGCGAACTGGCAGACGTACCTGACCGCCAACCCGCACCTGCGCTTCTACGACGGGCGGCGCGGCTATGTGACGGTCGGGCTGGGGCGTGAGCGGGCGCGGGCCGACTTCCGGACGGTGCCGTACGTGACCCGGCCCGGGGCGCCGGTCACGACGGCCGCGTCCTTCGTGACGGAGGCGGGGGCGCCGGGGCTCAGGCAGGTGTGAGCCGCGGCGCGGCGTCCCCGCCGGGGGAGTCCTCGGCGGGGACGCCGCCTCCGGGGGAGCCGTCGGCGGGGGAGTCCCCGGCGGGGGCCGTCCCGCCCCCGTGCTCGCCCGGGTAGCGGACGCCGATGCGGTCCCGGATCGCGTCGAGCGTCCGCATCACGGCGAGCGAGCCGTCCAGCGGGACCAGCGGGGACTCGGTCTCGCCGGCCCGCAGCGCGCGCATCACCTCACGCGCCTCATACTTGAAGCTGGTGTGCGGGTCGGCGGCCGGGTCGTGGACGAACCGCTCGGGCTCCCGGCCGGGGCGGTGCAGTACGAAGCGGTCGGGGTGGAAGAAGCCGTTCGGGATGTCGATCCGGCCGCGCGAGCCCGTGACCGAGGCGACCACGGGCAGATCGCCGTTGATGGAGCAGTGCACCGTGGCGAGAGCGCCACTCTCCCAGGAGAGCACTGCTCCGGTCTGGAGATCGACGCCCTCGTCCGAGAGCACCGCTCTCGCCACGACGTCCGACGGCTCACCGAGCAGCAGCTGCGCGAACGACACCGGATACACCCCGAGGTCCAGCAGCGCGCCCCCGCCCTGCAGCGGGTCCCGCAGACGGTGCGACGGCGGGAACGGCCCCGCGATCCCGAAGTCCGCCTGCACCGTGCGCACCTCGCCGATCGCCCCGCCGTCCACCAGCTCCTTCACCCGCCGGATCAGCGGGTTGCAGTACATCCACATGGCCTCCATCAGGAACCGGCCCCGCTCCCGAGCCAGCGCCACCAGCTCCCGCGCCTCGCCCAGGTTGAGCGTGAACGGCTTCTCCAGCAGCACGTTCCGCCCCGCCGCCAGGCACAGACCGGCCGCCGTCCGGTGCGCGACGTGCGGAGTGGCGACGTACACCACGTCCACGTCCTCGTCCCGGGCCAACGCCTCCCAGTCGCCGTACGCCCGCGCCACCCCGAACCGCTCCGCGAACGCCCGCGCCGAGTCCTCCGTCCGCGAGGCGACCGCCACGACCTCCGCGTCCGGCAGATCCACCAGATCCGCCGTGAACCTCGCGGCCATCCCGCCCGTCGCGAGAATTCCCCACCGCACCGCGTCCTGCGTCATGACCCGCCCACCCTCGTCGTTCGACATCCCGCACGCCGCTCCCGGCGCGCGTCCGGCACCGCCGATCACCGGCACCGGCACCGGCTCCGAGCTGAGAGCATAGGGAGCGCACAGTACGAAGAGGGAGGGGCACATGCCCGAAGGGGCGCCGATACCGGACCTGTCTCAGGCGACCGCACCGAAGGCGCGGCCGCCGGTCGGCGCACCGCGCCGCAGCACCGGCCCACTGCTCACCCTGGTCCTCGGCGGGCTCACCGCCACCCTGCCGCTGGCCATGGACATGTATCTGCCGGCGCTGCCGGACGTCACCGAGTCCCTGCGCGCACCCGCCGCGACCGTGCAGCTCACGCTCACCGCGTGCCTGGCCGGCATGGCCCTCGGCCAGCTCCTGGTCGGCCCGATGAGCGACCGCTGGGGCCGCCGCCGGCCGCTGCTCGCGGGCATGCTGGTCTACATCGTCACCACCGCCCTGTGCGTGGTGGCCCCGACCGTCGAGGCGCTGGTCGTCTGCCGGCTCGCGCAGGGCCTGTCGGGCGCGGCCGGCCTGGTCATCGCCCGCGCGATCGTCCGCGACCTGTACGAGGGCGTGGCGATGGCCCGCCTCTTCTCCTCCCTCATGCTGATCTCCGGCGTCGCCCCGATCGTCGCGCCGGTGGTCGGCGGCCAGATCCTGCGCGTCACGGACTGGCGGGGCGTCTTCGTGGTCCTCACCGTCCTCGGGGTGCTGCTGACCGTGGTGGTGTGGGCGCGGCTGCCCGAGACGCTGCCGCCCGCGGAACGCCACACGGGCGGCGTGGGCGAGGCCCTGCACTCCATGCGCCGCCTCCTGGCCGACCTGCCCTTCACCGGCTACATGCTCACCGGCGGCTTCACCTTCGCCACGCTGTTCGCCTACGTCTCGGCCTCGCCGTTCGTCGTCCAGGAGATCTACGGCGCCTCCCCGCAGACCTTCAGCCTGCTGTTCGGCCTGAACTCCATCGGGCTGGTGGCCGCCGGTCAGATCAGCGGCAAGGTGCTGGTCGGCCGGGTGTCGCTGGAGCGGGTGCTGGGCGGCGCGCTCGCCGTGATCGTGGCCTCGGTGACCGCCCTGCTGCTGATGACGCTGGGCGTCTTCGGCGACACGGGGCTGGTCCCGGTCGCGACCGCGCTGTTCGTCATGATGACCGCGATGGGCTTCGCCCTGCCCAACTCCCAGACTCTCGCCCTGCTGCGGGTCAAGCACTCCGCCGGTTCGGCCTCGGCGCTGCTCGGCACCACGGGCTTCCTGATCGGCGCGGTCGCCTCCCCGCTCGTCGGGATCGCCGGCGAGCACACCGCCGTGCCCATGGCGGTCGTCCAGGTCGTCTCCATACTGGTGGCGGTGGGCTGCTTCGTGGGGCTGTGCCGCCCCTGGCGGGCGCGCTCGGGCGAGGGCATCCTGTGTGCCGGGTCCGCCGCCGAGACCGTGAGGGAGGAGAGCTGAGCGCGCCGAAACTGCGGGTCGGCACACCGGAACGCGCCGGACTCGACCCCGGCGAACTCCAGCGCCTCGTCCTGGAGGTACGGGATCTGACGGCCGGGCGGCGGCCCTGGGCGGCCGGCGCCGTCGTCGTCGCCGGGCGCGGCCCGGTGCTCGCGGTGGCGGAGGCCGCAGGGTACGCGGTGCGGTACGCGGCCTACGACCCCGAGACGGGCACCGGCGTCGAACTGCCGCCGGAGCAGCGGGTGCCGGCGACCGTCGCCACCCCCTTCGACCTGGCCTCGCTCACCAAGCTGTTCACCGCCGTCGCGGCCGTGCAGCAGATCGAGCGCGGCACGCTCGGCATCGACGCCAGGGCGGGCGCGTATCTGCCCGACTTCCGAGCCGCCGCCGAACACGGGATCACCGTACGGCAGTTGCTCACCCACACCTCCGGCCTGCGCCCCGAACTGCCGCTGTACGACTGCGTCAGCGCGGCCGAGCGGCTGCGGCTGCTGCGCGACGAGGCGCCGGCCGGTGAACCGGGCACGTACCGCTACTCGGACCTGAACATGCTGCTCCTCCAGCACGTTCTGGAGCGCATCACCGGCCGCCCGCTCGACGTCCTGATCCGGGACGGCATCACCCGCCCGCTCGGCATGACCTCGACCCGCTTCGGCCCCTGCCCGGACGCGGCGGCGACCGAGGACCAGCGCCGGCCCTGGGCGAAGACCGACCGGGGCATGGTGCGGGGCGTCGTCCACGACGAGAACGCCTGGGCGCTGGGCGGGGTCGCCGGGCACGCGGGCCTGTTCTCGACCGGGCGGGACCTGGCGGTGTTCTGCCGGGCGCTGCTCGCGGGCGGCTCGTACGGGCCGGCGCGCATCCTCGGGCCGGACTTCGTGGAGCTGCTGCTGACGCCGCCGGGGCTGGGGTTCGCGCTGGACCAGCCGTGGTTCATGGGCGAGCTGGCGGGGCGGGGGGCGGCCGGGCACACCGGGTTCACCGGGACCTCGCTGGTGCTGGACCGGGCGACGGACACGTTCCTCGTGCTGCTGGCCAACACCGTGCACCCGTGCCGACGGGCCCCGGACAGCCGCCCGCGCGCGGCGGCGGCCACACGGGTGGCCCGGGCGATACGGGGGACCGGGGCGGCGGCGGGGGCCGGTTAGAGGGCCGACCGGTCGGAGGGCGGGCTCCGTGGCCGGCGCGGGGACTGGTTCCGCGGCCGGCTGGGCGAGCGGTTCCCGGACCGACCTCGGCGATCCGCTCCGCGGCCGGCTGGGCGTCCGGTTCCCGGACCGGCTCGGCGACCGGGGTTCCGGGACCGGCTCGGCGACCGGGGTTCCGGGACCGGCTCGGCGACCGGGTTCCGGGACCGGCTCGGCGACCGGGTTCCGGGACCGGCCCGGGGGCCTGGGGGAACCTGAGAGAATCGGACGGTGAACGTCCACGCCCCCCTGTCCTCCGCCCCGGCGTCCCCGGCCGAGTCCCTGCGCACCGCCCTCGCGGCGCTGCTCGACGGACTGCCGCCCAAGCAGGCCGCGCAGGCCGTGGAGCGGCTGATCGCCAGCTACCGGGGGGCGACCCCGACCGACGCGCCGATCCTGCGGGACCGCGCGGACGTCGCCGCGTACGCCGCCTACCGGATGCCGGCGACGTTCGAGGCGGTGCGCTCGGCGCTGGAGGCGTTCGCGGCGGCCGTGCCCGGCTGGACGCCCGGCGGTCAGGTGGACGTCGGCGGCGGGACCGGGGCGGCGATCTGGGCGGCCACCGCCGTCTGGGACGGGATGCGGCCGGTGACCGTGCTGGACTGGGCCGAGCCCGCGCTCGCGCTGGGACGGGAGCTCGCCGCCGCCAACCCGGCGCTGCGGGACGCCCGCTGGCAGCGCTCACGCATCGGAGCGGCGCTCACCCTGGAGAGCACTGATCTCGTCACGGTGTCGTACGTCCTCAACGAACTGCCCGCCGCCGACCGCGCCGCCCTGGTCGACGCCGCCGCCGGCGCCGCGCAGGCCGTCGTCGTGGTGGAACCCGGCACCCCCGACGGCTACGCCCGCGTCATCGAGGCCCGCGACCGCCTGATCGGCGCCGGTTTCCGCGTCGCCGCGCCCTGCCCGCACAGCGCCGCCTGCCCCATCGCCCCCGGCGCGGACTGGTGCCACTTCTCGGCGCGGGTCAGCCGTTCCTCCCTGCACCGTCAGGTCAAGGGCGGTTCGCTGCCGTACGAGGACGAGAAGTTCGCGTACGTCGCCGCCACCCGCCTCCCCGTCGCCCCCGCGCCCTCCCGCGTCGTGCGCCGCCCGCAGATCCGCAAGGGCCAGGTCCTGCTCGACCTGTGCGAGACCGGCGAGCAGCTCGGCCGCACGACGGTCACCAAGCGCCACGGCGACCTCTACAAGGCCGCCCGCGACGCCGACTGGGGCGACGCCTGGCCCCCGGAGACCGACGCCGCCCGCTGATCACGACGCGGAGCCGGTACCCTCCGCGCCCCCGGCGCGCTTCTCCTGCAGCCTGCGCAGCAGCTCCCGCTTCTGCGCCTGCGCGTCGGCGCCCGCGCCGCCGGTGCGCGCGCCCCGGCCGCCGCCCCGCAGGGCGTCACGGCCGAGATGGCGCCGTGTGCCGCCGACGCCCAGCATGTTTCCGTTTCCGCCCCGGGCCATGGCCGACTCCTCTGCTCGTTGCCTGTTCTCGCTTCACTTCACGTCACGCCACTCCTGAACGAGACGTATCGTCTCGCAATCGCGACCCCACCACCATCAAGCGAGACGCACCGTCTTGTCAACCTGATAGATTCGCCCCATGGCACAGAAGTCCGCCCCCGACTCCACCCGCCGCAGCGAACGCTCCCGGCGCGCGATCTACGACGCCGCCCTGGCCCTCGTCGGCGAGATCGGCTACTCCAGGACCACGATCGAGGGCATCGCCGCGCGCGCCGGCGTCGGCAAGCAGACGATCTACCGCTGGTGGACGTCCAAGGCCGACGTCCTGCTGGAGGCCTTCCTCGACCTCGGCGAACAGGCCGCCGAGCAGGCCGCACGGGCCGACGGCGCCGACCCCGGCGCCGAGTACGCCATCCCCGACACCGGCGACCTCGCCGCCGACCTCAAGTACGTCCTGCGCGCCACGGTGGACGAACTCCTCGACCCCCGCTTCGAGGCCCCCTCCCGCGCGCTGGCCGCCGAGGGCGTCGTCAGCGAGGAGATCGGCCGGGTCTTCGTCGCCCGGCTTCTCGAACCCCAGCTCCAGCTGTACGTGCGCCGGCTGCGCGCCGCCCAGGAGGCCGGCCAGGTCCGCCCCGAGGTCGATCCGCGCATCGCCCTGGAGTTGTTCGTCTCCCCGCTCGCCCAGCGCTGGCTCCAGCGGACGGCGCCGATCTCCCACGAGTACACCGACACCCTGGTCGACTACGCCCTGAACGGACTCGCGCCCCGGTAGAGACCGGCCGGACCGGACCCCGGCGGCACCGCCCACAAGGCGTCGGCGGGGCATCGGCGGGGCGTCGGCGGGGACGTCAAATCCCGCCAAAGTACCCGACAGCGCGTGATCCCCGTGTGGATTCCGTCTCCTCCCACCCTTCCCGGTTGGGGACTGTGGCCCCCCGGAGCGCAGGATGGTGCGACCATGGGACGTGCCGGCCGCTCGCGGCGGGCACCCGTTCCACAGCGAGGCGAGGGGATAGATGAGCGCGCAGTTCGGCGGCCGGTCCGGCCGGCAGGGCAAGATCTCCCAGTGGCTGCGCGGACGTCGGCCCAAGGAGGACGCCGCCGACGACGGCGGACGCGAGGCCCTGCTGCTGGCCGCCGCCGGAGCGGGACTGCCGTTGGCGCCCGCCGCGCACCCGGCCCCCGGCTACCGCTGTTCCTGCGACCGCGTCGGCTGTCCCACGCCCGCCCGGCACCCGGTGTCGTTCGCCTGGCAGACGCAGTCCACCACCGACCGCGCCCAGATCGAGCGCTGGGCCCGCCACCAGCCGCAGGCCAACTTCATCACCGCGACCGGCATGGTGCACGACGTGCTCGACGTGCCGCTGGAGGCCGGCCGGGAGGCGCTGGAGCGGCTGCTCGCGGCGGGCGTCGACGTCGGCCCGGTCGCCGCCAGCGACGACGGCCGGATGCTGTTCTTCACCCTCACCCGCGGCACCCCCGAGGACGAGGACGAGTGGTGGCCCTGCGAGCTGGACTGCCACCCCGAGACGATGGACGAGCACCCCGGACTGCGCTGGCACTGCCGGGGCTCCTACGTCCTCGTGCCGCCCGCCCGGCTCCCCGGCGACGACGACCGCTGCGTCCACTGGGTACGCGGGCCCGAGCACGCCCTGCCCGACCCGCTGACCCTGCTGGAAGTCCTCACCGACGCCTGCGCCCGGCACGCCGGCACGGACGCCGACCAACAGGGCGCCGCCTGGCCGCTGCGCCGCTGAACTCCCGCGGTACGGGCAGCCGTTACTCGCCCTTCGCGGACGTCAGCCCCTGGATCCGCCCGAGCACGTTCACCCCGGCGTCGCCTGCGCCCCGCTCCGGGGTCAGGGCGACCTGGTTGGAGACGAACTCCATCGTCAGGGACTGCTTGATCTCGCCGGTCGTCAGCGCGAGCACGTTCTTGTTCGGCGTCGGGACCGAGGCGCCGGCCGCGGCCGTCTGCTTCACGAAGTGGCGGGTGGTGAAGAAGACCAGCGCCCCGCCGTCCGCCGTGCGCAGGGCGACCGGGTCGTAGTCGCCGCCGGTCAGCGGCTCGTCCATGTACTGGGTGGCGAGCCCGGGCCGGGTCTCCTTCTTCTCGCGCTCCGCACGCCAGTCGGTGGTGTGCGGGCCGGGCGCGAAGCCGTTGCCGCCGTCCTCCAGGTACGTCGCGTAGTCGCGGCTCAAGTCCTTCGGGGAAACGGCGAGTTCGGGGGAGTCGGCGGGGAGGGCCTCGGCGAATCCGTCCTCGCCGAGCTTGAACTCGGGCACCTTGCCGGGGTCCACGACCGTCAGGTACGACACCTCCCAGCGCTCGTCCAGGCCGTCGCGGGTGAACACCATCAGCCAGCGGTCGTCGTCACCCCGGTTGGCCCGGGCGTCGGCGAGGAACCAGCGGGGCCAGCCCGCCTTCTCAGGGATCGTGTACTCGACGTCCGCGAACTTCAGCGGCGTGTGCGCGGGGTTGCCGGCCGGGTGGTTGACGTGCCCGGCGTTCAGCCGTGCCTCGTCCATGTCGCCGAGAGGGCCGGTGACGTAGGCGGCGTCGAAGGAACTGTCGTACGCCTTGTCGGCCTTGTTGTAGGCGGTGGTGAACTTCCGCAGCGCCTCGGCGGCTTCGGCCTCGGACGTCGCGGGCAGCACCTCGCGCTCGCCGTGGACGACGACGCATCCGCTCGCCGGCAGCGCCAGGAGGGCCAGCGCGGCAGCGGTGAGCGTGTTCCGGTGGTGCCTGTGAAGCCTGTGCGGGCCGCGATCCCTGCTCATCGGGTGTCCTTCACCTTCCCCTTCCCGGAGCCGAACCCTACCGGGGCGCGCCGACACCCGAACGCCGGGACCGGGTACAGCGGCCACACCGTGACCTTGCCGGGCTTCGACCGGCGGTCGCGCGATGCTTCAATTCCCCGGTGACCGATTACGACGTGCTGCGCGTCTTCTGCGCGGCCAACGGGGGCTACGGCAACGAACTCGGCGTCGTCCGCGAGGGCTCGCACGTGCCGGGGCCGGACGAGCGGCAGGCTCTCGCGGCGAAACTCGGGTTCTCCGAGACCGTGTTCGTCGACGACCCCGAGCGCGGCGTCGTCGACATCTACACGCCCGGCGTCCGGCTGGCGTTCGCCGGACACCCCTGCGTCGGCGTGGCCTGGCTGCTCGACGTGCCCGAACTGGTCACCCGCGCCGGGGTGCTGGGAGCGCGGCAGGACGGGGAGTTCAGCTGGATCGAGGCGCGCGCCGAGTGGGCCGCGCCGCGCGTCCTGCGCCAGTACGCCACCGCCGCCGAGGTCGACGACCTGCCGGTGCCGCCGCCGGGGGACTGGATCTACGCCTGGGCCTGGGAGGACGAGGCGGCCGGCCGGATCCGCGCCCGCGGCTTCCCCGGCCGGGGCGACGGCGTCGACGAGGACGAGGCGACCGGCTCCGCCGCCCTCCAGCTCACCGAGCGGCTCGGCCGGGCGCTCAACATCACCCAGGGCGCGGGCTCCCAGATCCTCACCGCACCCCAGCCCTACGGCTGGACCGAGATCGGCGGCAGGGTACGGCTGGAACGCTGACGCCCGACCCGCGCGACGCAGGCGCCCGAGGCGTCCCGGCCGGAGGGGGTCACGGGGCCGGCGGGTCCTTGCTGTCGCGGACGGGGGCGGGTGCACGCGGCGGAACCGAGGGCCGTGCGGGCGGCCCCGCTCACGAGGGACTCTTCCTGAGCGAGCAGCCCGAGAACCGCCCGCACCCGGCGCCTGGCCGATGTCACGCCGACAGCGGGAACTCCTCGCCCAGCGCCCCGAACACCGCCGTGTTCAGGGCGAAAGCCCGCTTGCACTCGGACACGATCCGCTGCCTCTCCAGCTCGTCCGCGGGCAGCGCGTCCAGCAGTTCCCGGTAAGTGCGCTTGAAGGCGGCGGGGTTGGCGATCTCCTCGAAGACGTAGAACCGGACGCCGTCGCCCTTCTTCGCGAAGCCCCACGTCCGCTCCGCGCGGTCGCGGATGATCTGGCCGCCCGAGAGGTCGCCGAGGTAGCGCGTGTAGTGGTGGGCCACATAGCCGCCCGGCCATGCACGGACGCACTCCTCGACCCGCTCCGCGTACGCCCGGGTCACCGGCAGCGCGGTGAGCGTCGAGCGCCAGCCGGGGCCCCGCAGATGCTCCAGGTCCCGCTCCAGCGCGCGCAGCCGGAACAGCTCCGGCCGGATGAAGGGCCCCGCCACCGGGTCGGACGCCAGGCGCCCGGCGCCGCCCTCCAGTGCCGCGTACACGAACCACAGCTGCTCGGTGTAGCGCGCGTAGGCGTTCACGCCCAGCCGGCCGCCGAGCAGGTCGCTCATGAAGGTCGAGGTCTCCGCCTCCACGTGCTGCTCGTGGGACGCGGTCCGGATCACGGTCGAGAAGGAGTCCATGCCGCCCAGTCTCTGTGGTTAGGTTCACCTAAGTCAACGGCTTTCCGACGTCCTGTCGGTAAACCGTACCCGGGGCCGTGCGCGGACGGCGGGCAAGGACGACGGCCCGCTCCCGGGGCGGGAGCGGGCCGGACGGGTCGGCGGCAGGAGCGTTACGGCAGCGTCAGGATCTCCGCGCCCGTCTCCGTCACCACCAGCGTGTGCTCGAACTGCGCGGTCCGCCTGCGGTCCTTCGTCACGACCGTCCAGCCGTCGTCCCACATGTCGTACTCGTGGGTGCCCAGCGTCAGCATCGGCTCGATCGTGAACGTCATCCCCGGCTGCATCACCGTCGTCGCGTGCGGGCTGTCGTAGTGCGGGATGATCAGGCCCGAGTGGAACGACGAGTTGATCCCGTGCCCCGTGAAGTCCCGCACCACGCCGTAGCCGAACCGCTTGGCGTACGACTCGATCACGCGGCCGATGACGTTGACCTGCCGGCCCGGTTTCACAGCCTTGATCGCGCGGTTGAGCGACTCCCGGGTGCGCTCCACCAGCAGCCGGCTCTCCTCGTCCACCTCACCGACCAGGTAGGTGGCGTTGTTGTCGCCGTGCACTCCGCCGATGTACGCGGTCACGTCGAGGTTGACGATGTCACCGTCCCGCAGCACGGTGGAGTCCGGGATGCCGTGGCAGATGACCTCGTTGACCGAGGTGCACAGCGACTTGGGGAAACCGCGGTAGCCGAGCGTGGAGGGATAGGCGCCGTGGTCGCACATGAACTCGTGCGCCACCCTGTCCAGTTCGTCCGTGGTCACGCCCGGCGCGATCAGCTTCGCGGCCTCCGCCATCGCCCGCGCGGCGATCCGGCCGGCGATCCGCATCGCCTCGATCGTCTCCGGGGTCTGCACCTCCGGGCCCGTGTACGGCGTCGGCGCGGGCTTGCCGACGTACTCGGGGCGCCGGATGTTTCCGGGCACGGAACGGGTGGGAGACAGCTCCCCTGGTACGAGCAGCGACTGGCCAGACATGTCAGCGAGTCTAACCAGCGGGCATACGAGACCATGTCCCTGGCGAAAGGAGCCGGTCATGGCCCTGTTCAAGAAGCGCACGGTCGGAAAGCCGGGCGAGTGGTTCTACTGCCTGGAGCACCAGAAGGTCGAGGAGGGGCCGGACTGTCCGGGCAAGGACCGTTTCGGGCCGTACACGAGCCGGGCGGAGGCCGAGCGGGCCATGGCCACCGCCCGCGAACGCAACCTCCAGTGGGAGAACGACCCCCGCTGGCACGACGCCCCCGCCGCGTCCGACGACGACTGAGACGGTGACGCAGACGACGGCTCGCGCCGGCCACGCGGGCGACGGCTGATCAGCCGTTCGCGGGCGGGGCGCCGGCCGTCGCCGCGTCGGCCGCAGCCGCTGAGCGCTGATCGCGCAGCCGGACGGCGTGCTCGTTCGTGCGCACGTCGTACGTCATCAGCTTCGGCAGGCACAGCGCCAGTAGCCCCACCCCGGCCGCGCACAGCAGACCGCCCGACCACACCGACGCCCGCACCCCGGCCAGCGCCGCGACACCGCCCGCGCGGACCTGGCCGAGCTGCGGGCCCACCGAGTACGACAGCAGTTCGATCCCGGCGAGCCGGCCGCGCAGCTCGTCCGGGATCGTCTGGTTCCACATCGCCCCGCGGAAGATGCCGCTCACCATGTCGCAGCAGCCGCCCAGCGCGAGGAACAGCAGCACCAGCCACACGTTCCCGGCGACGCCGGCCGCCGCCATCGCGAGCCCCCACAGCAGCGCCGCCCCGGCGACCATCCGCCCGTGCCGGTGCACCCGCGACGTCCAGCCGCTGGTCAGGCCCACCACCAGCGAGCCCGCCGGAATCGCCGCGTACATCAGGCCCAGCGACCACTCGGCGTCCAGCTCGTCCGCGAGGAACGGCAGCACCGCCAGCGGCATCGCCAGGAACATCGCGGCCAGGTCGATGGCGTACGTGCCGAGCAGCTCCTTGCGCCGCCAGGCGTACGCCGCACCCTCCACGATCGACCGCAGCGACGGCTTGGCCGCCTCCTGAGAGGCGGGGGAGGTGCCGAGCCGCGCGACCAGCAGCACCGACACGGCGAACGTCGCCAGGTCCACCGCGTACGCCCAGCCCAGCCCCGCGTACACGACGACCACGCCGGCCAGCGCCGGCCCCGCGATGCCGCCGACCTGCCAGCGCAGGGCGTTCAGGGCGGTGGCCGCCGGCAGATGCTCGTGCGGCACGATCCGGGGGATCAGCGAGTCCAGGGCGGGGCGCTGGATCGACACCAGCGCCGAACTGAGCGCGGCGATCACGTACAGCGGCCACACCGCGGGGTCCGGCAGCAGCGCGTTGGCCAGCAGCGCCGCGCACAGCACGCCGAGGCCGGCCTCCGTCCACAGGATCAGCCGGCGCTTGTCCAGGGCGTCGGCGAGCGCACCGCCGTACAGCCCGAACACCACCAGCGGCACCAGCTCCACGGCCCCGATCGCGCCCACCGCCGCGGCGGACCCCGTCTCCTCCTTGATCTGCACCGGCAGCGCGACGAACGTCAGAAAGCTGCCGAAGTTGGTGATCAGCCCCGACACCCACAGCCGGCGGAAGTCGCGGGAGACCCGCCAGGGCGCGAGATCGGGCAGCAGGGCGCGCAGCCCGGAGGGCGTGGCGGGGTCGTCGTCCTTCACGAGGGCTCATGCTGGGGCGCACCGGCTGCAGTGGGCAACCAGTTTTCCGGGCGAGGGCTGCCGTGGCGGCCCACGGGCCGGACCGGCGGCGCGGACCGGCGTCGCCCGCCCACCGCCCGGTGGTGCTCGGCGCGGTCACCCACCCGCCGCCGCTCACCACCGCCCCGGTGGCGGGGCCGTCAGGTGGTCGGCCAGGCGGGCCAGGCGGTCGCGCAGGGTGGGGCGGCGTCTCGGGGACGGCAGGGGGTTCTCGCCGGCCGCCGCGCTCACCAGGTGCTGGACCGTGTCCAGGTCCAGCTCGGCGCCCTCCCGCACGGCCAGCGCCTCGTGGGACAGCGAGGCGAGGTCACGGCCGGCCGAGCCGAGGGCGAGGATCGTGGCGCCGGCCCGGCGGGCGTCGTGGACCCGCTCCAGCAGGCCCGCGTCCGGGTCGTCCGGCGACACCACGAGCAGGGTCTCGCCGCGCCGGGCCGCCTCGATGCGGCCGAGGCCCACCGCGAGGTGCGCCGGGTCCGAGGGACGCGCACTGTGGCGGACCAGGGTCGGGGACAGCTCGGGCGTCCCCGACCAGGCGGCCTCGTCCGTGAGGTGGGCCGCCAGATGCCAGGGCTCGTACTCGGGGGTGCCGACCAGCAGGAGCCCGCCGCCGTGCGACACCACCGACCCGCGCAGCGCCCCGGCGAACCTGCGCGTGGCCCCCAGCCACTCCGTCCCGGCGAGGACCTCGCGCAACAGGGCGACCCGTACCGCGTCCATACGGCCGCATCCTGCCGTGAACGGGACACTCGTGACAGGAGTTCGCCGTCGGATTCCCCCGACCGGGTAAGGAGCCGCCATGAGCACCGCCGCCGAGGCCGACCCCGCCGCCGGGACCCACCCCGCCGCGGGGACCGATCCCGCCGCGGGGACCCACCCTGCCGCGGGGACCCACCCTGCTGCGGGGACCGATCCCGCCGCCGGGGCCCACCCTGCCGCGGGGACCGATCCCGCCGCGGGGACCCACCCTGCCGCGGGGACCGATCCCGCCGCCGGGGCCCACCCTGCCACCGGGACCGATCCCGCCGTCCCCTTCGCCGCGGGCAGCGAGGGGCACGCCAGTTACCGCATCCCCGCCGTCGTGCGGACCGCGTCCGGAGCGCTGCTCGCCTTCTGCGAGGGGCGGCTGGAGTCCGCGCGGGACTGGGGGCGCATCCACATCGTGATGAAGCGGTCCACCGACGGCGGGCGCACCTGGGGGCCGCTGAGCGTCGTCGCCGCGAACGGCCCCGACCTCGCCGGCAACCCCGCCCCGGTCGTCCTGGACACCGGCCGCGTCCTGCTCGTCCACGTCCGCTCCGCCGCGAGCGCCGCCGAGCACCTCATCGTGCGGGGCGAGGTGAGCGAGGCCGACGGACGCCGGGTGTGGGTGCAGCACAGCGACGACGAGGGGCACACCTGGTCGGAGCCGCGCGAGATCACCGAACGGGTCAAGGAGCCGGGCTGGCGCTGGTACGCCACCACCCCCGGGCACGGCATCCAGCTGACCGGCGGCCGGGTCGTCGTCCCCGGCAACCACACCCTGCCGCCCGCCGCCGGGGACCTCGGCGACGAGCCGCGGTACAACAACGCCCACTGCCTGCTCAGCGACGACCGGGGCGAGAGCTGGTACCTCGGCCACGTCGACCGGGACACCAGCGGCCACGTCAACGGCAACGAGACCACCGCCGCCGAACTCCCCGACGGCCGCGTCTACTTCAACACCCGCACCGACTCCCTCCGCCCCGGCAACCGCGCCGACGCCCACTCCGCCGACGGCGGCCGCACCCTGCTCGCCCCCTTCCACCCGCAGCCCGGCCTCGCCGGACCCGTCTGCCAGGGCAGCCTCCTGCACCTCGGCGACCCCGACGTGCTGCTCTTCTCCGGGCCCGCCCACCCCACCGGACGCGCCCGGATGACCCTCCGCGCCTCCACCGACGGCGGCGCCACCTGGCACGATGCCCACACCGTCGACGACCGGCCCGCCGCCTACTCCGACCTGGTCCGCGTCGACGCCGACACGGTCGGACTGCTGTACGAGACCGGCGACGCCGGCGCGTACGAGCGGATCGTCTTCCGGCGGATCCCCGTGAGCCGGCTCACCCGACGGGGCGCGGTCGGCGAGGGTCCCGTACCCGGACGTAAAGTCGGCCCATGACCTCTAGCGACAGTTCTCCCGGCACCGCGACCGGCAGCACGGCGGGCACCGCGACCGACAGCGCGACAGGCACCGCGACCGACGGCGCGCACAAGCCCGCGAAGGCGCCCGCCAAGGACCCCTGGGACCTGCCCGACGTCTCCGGACTGGTCGTCGGCGTGCTCGGCGGGACCGGACCGCAGGGCAAGGGCCTGGCCTACCGGCTCGCCAAGGCCGGCCAGAAGGTGATCCTCGGTTCGCGGGCCGCCGACCGTGCGCGGGCCGCCGCCGACGAACTCGGGCACGGCGTCGAGGGCGCCGACAACGCCGAGACCGCCCGGCGCAGCGACATCGTGATCGTCGCCGTCCCGTGGGAGGGGCACGGCAAGACGCTGGAGTCGCTGCGCGAGGAGCTGACCGGCAAGCTCGTCGTCGACTGCGTCAACCCGCTCGGCTTCGACAAGAAGGGCGCCTACGCCCTCAAGCCCGAGGAGGGCAGCGCCGCCGAGCAGGCCGCCGCCCTGCTGCCCGGCTCGCGCGTCACCGCCGCCTTCCACCACCTGTCGGCGGTGCTGCTCCAGGACCCGGAGATCGACGAGATCGACACCGATGTGATGGTCCTCGGTGAGGAGCGCGCCGACGTGGAGATCGTGCAGGCCCTCGCCGGCCGCATTCCCGGGATGCGCGGCATCTTCGCCGGGCGGCTGCGCAACGCCCACCAGGTGGAGTCCCTGGTCGCCAACCTGATCTCCGTGAACCGCCGCTACAAGGCGCATGCGGGCCTCCGCGTCACGGACGTATGACCGCATGGGGGACACTGGTGGACGTCAGCCCAGCAGTGTCCCCGACAGGAGCCGACCGACATGCCCCGCCTCGCCCTCTACACCCTCGTCGTGTGTCTGCTCGCCACCGCCGCGGCCGTGGTCTCCTTCGTCCAGGGCAGCTGGCTGGGGATCGTCTGGGTGCTGATCGCGGGGCTCTCGTCCAACATGACCTGGTACTACATCAAGCGCGGCAAGGCCGGCGCGGCCGCCCGCGACTGACGTCAGGGGCTCGTCTCGCAGTACTCGTTCGCGCCCTGCCAGAACCGGTACAGCTCGTAGCCGCAGTAGGTGTCGGCGTCGGTGATGCCGAGGCCCCGCAGCACGGCGTCGACCATGTCGAAGAACGCGCCGTTCACGGCGGGCACCCACAGCAGCGCGAACACGAACAGCAGGCCGAACGGCGCGAACGGCTCCACCTGCCGGCGCACGCCGTACGACAGCCAGGGCTCGATCACCCCGTAGCCGTCCAGGCCCGGCACCGGGAGGAAGTTCAGGATCGCCGCCGTCACCTGGAGCAGCGCCAGGAACGCCAGCGCGTACCGGAAGTCGCGCGGCACCCCGTCCAGCGCGTCCAGCCAGAACGGGGCCGTGCACACGACGGCGAACAGGACGTTCGTCAGCGGACCGGCCGCCGAGATCAGGCTGTGCTTCCAGCGGCCCCGGATCCGGCCCCGCTCGATGAAGACCGCGCCGCCCGGCAGACCGATCCCGCCCATGATCACGAACAGCACCGGCAGCACGATGCTCAGCAGGGCGTGCGTGTACTTCAGGGGGTTGAGCGTGAGGTAGCCCTTCGCGCCGACCGTGATGTCGCCCCCGTGCAGCGCGGTGCGCGCGTGCGCGTACTCGTGCAGGCACAGGGAGACGATCCACGCCGCCGTCACGAACAGGAACACCGCGACGCCCGGCTGCGCGGCGAACCCGGTCCAGGTGGCCCAGCCCGTGACGGCCGTCACGGCGAGGATGCCGAGGAAGACGGGGCTGACCCGCCGTTCGCCGCGGAGGATGCCGGCAGTGGTCATGGAACGCTCCGGGTGGTGGTGGGCGGCGGCTGGACGGCCCGACCGTACCGGGCGCATGCGGAAAACGTCTCGCGGCGGACGCCGGTTCCTAAGAGGGTGGGCACACATGTCCGAACACCCGTGGGGCGGCCCCGGGAACACGAAGACCCGCAGAGCCCCCGCGAACACGAAGACCCGCAGAGCCCCCGCGAACACGAAAGACCCGCAAAGCCCCCGCGAACACGAAAGACCCGCGTAGAGCCCCCCGCACAGACCCCGCGAAGGACCCTCGCAGACCCCGCGCAGAGCCCTCTCGCAGACCCCCGGAGACAATGAATCCCGTGCGTTACCGCATCCTCGGCACCGCCCAGGCGTTCCGTCCCGACGGCTCCCCCGTCCCGGTCGGCGGGGCACGGCTGCGCGCCCTGCTCACCGTGCTGGCGCTGCGTCCGGGCCGTGCCGTGCCCGCCGGGCTGCTGACCGAGGAGGTCTGGGGCGACGAGCCGCCCGCCGACGCGCCGGGCGCGCTCCAGGCCCTGGTGGGGCGGCTGCGCCGGGCGCTGGGCGCGGACGCCGTGCGTTCCGTGGCGGGCGGCTACCGGCTCGACGCCGGCCCCGACGACGTCGACCTGCACCGCTTCGAGCGGCTCGCCGACGAGGGCGCGCGAGCCCTGGCCGACGGCGACCCCGCCAAGGCCGCCGTCCTGCTCGACGACGCCCTCGCCCTGTGGCACGGGCCCGCCCTCGCCGACCTGCCCGACCGCACCGTCGAGGCCGCCCGCTGCGAGGCCCGCCGGCTGGAGGCGCGGCGTGCCCGGCTCGCGGCCGCGCTCGCGCTGGGCCACGCCGAGCAGGCGCTGCCCGAGCTGACCGCGCTGTGCGACGGGCATCCGCTGGACGAGCCCCTCCAGGCGCTGCGGCTGAGGGCGCTGCGCGAGGCGGGCCGCACCGCCGAGGCGCTGGCCGCCTACGACGCCGTACGGCGGCTGCTCGCCGACCGGCTGGGCTCCGACCCGGGGCCGGAACTGCGCGCGCTGCACGCCGAGTTGCTGCGACCGCCGGAGCCGGGTCTTGAGCCGGAACCGGAACCGGGTCTTGAGCCGTCACCGGCGGCGGGTCTTGAGCCGTCACCGGGTCCGGACCCGCGGTCGGTGTCCGCCGCCGCACCGCCGCCGCCCGCCCGGCCGCCGGGGAACCTGCGGGCCCGGCTCACCTCCTTCGTCGGCCGCGTCGCCGACATCGACGCCATCCGCGCCGACCTCGCCGCCGCCCGGCTGGTCACCCTGCTCGGGCCCGGCGGCGCGGGCAAGACCCGGCTGTCGCAGGAGGCCGCCGAGACCGTGACGGACGCCGCCCGCGACGGGGTGTGGCTGGCCGAACTCGCCCCGGTGGACGACCCGGCGACCGTCCCCGAGGCCGTGCTCACCGCCATCGGCGCCCGCGGAACCGTGTTGCACGGCGCCGGCGCCGAGGAACTGCGCGCCGTCGCCGACCGGCACGACGACCCCGTGGAACGGCTCGTGGAGCACTGCGCCCGCCGCCGGATGCTGATCGTCCTCGACAACTGCGAGCACGTCGTCGCCGCAGCAGCCCGGCTGGTGGAGGAACTCCTCGCCCGCTGCCCCGAGTTGACCGTGCTGGCCACCAGCCGGGAGCCGCTCGGCGTGCCGGGGGAGGTGCTGCGGCCGGTGGAGCCGCTGGAGGAGCCCTACGCGCTCAGGCTGTTCGCCGACCGCGGGGCCGCGGCCCGGCCGGGCTTCCGGGTGGACGACGACCCGGAGGCGTGCGCGGAGATCTGCCGCCGCCTGGACGGCCTGCCGCTGGCCATCGAACTGGCCGCCGCCCGGCTGCGGATGCTCACCCCGCGGCAGATCGCCGACCGGCTGGACGACCGCTTCCGGCTGCTCACCTCGGGCAGCCGCACCGTCCTGCCCCGCCAGCAGACGCTCCGGGCCGTGGTCGACTGGTCCTGGGACCTGCTCGACGCCGGCGAACGCGACGTGCTGAGCCGGCTCTCGGTGTTCGCCGGCGGCTGCGACCTGGCCGCCGCCGAGGCCGTCTGCGGCCCGGCCGCGCTGGAGGCGCTCGGCTCGCTGGTCGACAAGTCGCTGGTGGTGGCCGCTCCGGCGGGCGACGGCACGATGCGCTACCGGCTGCTGGAGACCGTCGCCGAGTACGCGGGCGAACGGCTCGACGAAGCCGGCGGGCGCGAGGAGACCGAGCGCCGGCATCTGACGTACTACCGCGAACTCGCCCGCACCACCGACTCCGCGCTGCGCGGCCCCGGCCAGCTCGCCGCCGTGGAACGCCTGGAACGCGAGTACGAGAACCTGCGCACCGCCCTGCGCCACGCCCTCGCCGCCCGCGACGAGCAGGAGGCGCTGTGCCTGGTGCTGTCGCTGAACTGGTACTGGCGGGTGCGCGACCTGCGCATCGAGTGCCGCACCTGGTGCCGCGAGGTGATGGCGCTCGGCCCCGACCCGTTCGCCGACCCGGTCCGTAGGGCCGCCCCGGTGTGGCAGCGCTGCACCGACGCCCCGCCGCCGATGACCGGCGAGATCCTCGCCGAGGCCCGGCGCGGCGTCCACCTGATGCATCTGGCCTGCATGGACACCGAACTGGACGCCTGGCAGACCCCGCAGGCCCAGCGCAAACTCCGCAACGTCACCGAGGTCTACGAGCCCGGACTGCCGCAGACCTGCCGCAGCCCCGGCATGCTGTGGTTCTACGCCGTGATGCTGACCGGCGACATGGACCGCGTCCGGGCGGTGCTGGACGCGGCCGTCGACACCTGCCGGCGCACCCCCGGCTACGAGTGGGAGCTGGCCGGCAGCCTCCAGATGCGGGTCAACCTCGTCGCCGGCCGGCCCGACTGGGCGGCCGACGCGGCCCGCGACGCCGACGAGTCGCTGGAGATCTACCGGCGGCTCGGCGACTCCTGGGGCGTCGCCGAGGCCCTGATGGCGCGCGGCGAGGCCCGTGAGCAGGAGGGACACTTCCTGCATGCGGCCGCCGACTACGAGGAGGCCATGGAGTACGCCGAGCGGCTCGGGGCGCGCGCCCAGCTCGCGGTCCTCGCGGCCCGGCTCGGCAAGGCGCTGCTGGAGTCCGGGGACCCCGCCGAGTCCGAGCGCGGGGAGCGCGTCCTGCGCGGGGTGATCGACGGGCAGGAGGAGCACGGGCACCTCAACGAGGCGATGCCGGCCGCCCGGGTCTTCCTCGCCGGCTGGCTCGGCGTCACCGGCCGCATCGCCGAGGCGCGCGAGCAGATGCGGCGGCTGCGCGAGGAGTTCACCATCGCGCACTTCGTCGTCTTCGACGCCTTCATCCTCGCCCAGGAGGCCTGGCTGGACACCGTCGACGGCCGGCACGCCGAGGCCCTCGGCAAGGTCCGGCTGGGCCTGGAGCGGTCCGAGGACCCGATGTCGCTGGCCATGGCGCCGACGCTGCGCTCCTCGTTCCTGTCCGTCGCCGCCCACGCCCTGGCCGCCGGCGGCACCGCCCCACGCGACGCCGCCCGTCTGCTGGGCGCGTCCGAGGCCCTGCTGCCACCGGGGCACCGTCCCGCCGGGGTGGAGCGCGAGTGCCGGGCGCAGGTGACGGCGACGGTCCGCGCGTCTTTGGACGCGCCCGCCTTCGAGGCGGCGTACCGGGAAGGGGCCGGGCTGACCTTCCGGGAGGCGGCGGCTCTGGTGTGAGCGGCGGGTGCGGGGCGGCGAGGGGGGCGGTGGGTGCGGGGCGGTGAGTGTGCGGTGGGTGCGGCGGCGGGCGCCGGCGATCGGTGGCGCGGTGCGGTCGTGGCCGGCGCCCCCGGCGCCCCGCTGCCGGGGTGAGCCCGCCCGTCGCCCGTCGCTGACGGTACGGCCCGCCGAGGCCGACGACGGGGCGACGGTGCCGATGGGGCTGACGGTGCCGACGGGGCGACGGTGCCGACGGGGCTGACGGTGCCGATGGCTGACGGTGCCGACGGGGCTGACGTGCCGACGGGGCTGACGTGCCGACGGTGGGAAGCCTGCGGCTTCGGCCCGCGCGAGGCCGCCGAGCCGAAGCGGGCGGGCTTCGCTGGACGACGGCGGGTGCGGGGCGGCTGCGGAACGGCGGTCGGCGTGCACCGACCGCCGGGGGCCGCGCCGTGCCGTGCCGGACCGTGCCGTGCCGTGCCGCGCTGGGCTGTGTCGCGCCGGGCCGGGCCGGGCCGCGCTTGTGCCGGGTCGGGCTGTGCCGGGTCGGGCTGGGTCGGGCCGGGTCGGGCTGTGCCGCGCTGGGCTGTGCCGCGCTGGACCGTGCCGCGCTGGACCGTGCCGTGCCGGGCCGCGTTTGGGCCGTGCCGTGCCGGGCCGTGCCGTGCCGGGCCGCGCCCTGCCGGGCGTGCTGCGTCGGGCCCTGCCGGGCGTGCTGCGTCGGGCCGTGCCGGGCGTGCTGTGCGGCGCCCGGCTGCGACCGACGGGGCGGGGCGCGTCTTGCGCCGCCGCCCCGGTCCGCGTCAGGTCTTCGTGCGGAACTTGTGGATCGCGATCGGCGCCATCACCGCCGTCAGCAGTGCCGACCAGCCCAGGGTGAGCCAGACGTCGTCCGCCACCGGCCCGCTGTCCGTCATCAGGCCGCGCGCCGCGTCGGCCAGGGCGGACAGCGGGTTGTACTCGGTGAAGCCCTGGAGCCAGCCCGGCATCGAGCCGGTCGGGGCGAAGATGGACGAGCCGAACTGGAGCGGCATCAGCACCAGGAAGGCCATCCCCTGCACGGACTGGGCGTCCTTCATGACCACGCCGAGGGTGAGGAACACCCACATCAGCGCCGAGCCGAACACGGCCGACAGCGCCACCGCGGCCAGCAGTCCGAGCCAGTTCGTGACCTCGAAGCCGACCAGCACGCCCACGATCAGCAGGATCGCGGTGGCGACCATCATCCGCGCCAGCTCCACCACTATCTTGGCGAACAGCACCGAGCCGCGGCCTATCGGCAGCGACCGGAACCGGTCCATGACGCCGGAGTTGAAGTCCTGGTTGAACCCGGTGCCCACGCCCTGGGCCATCGTCATGCCCATCATCGCCAGCAGACCCGGCACGACGTACTGCACGTACGCCTCCTGCCCGCCGCCGAGCGCCTGCCCGATCGAGCCGCCGAAGACGTACACGAACAGCAGCGTGAAGACGACCGGGAACAGCACGGCGTCGAACATCGACTGCGGGTCCTGGCGGATCCACAGCAGGTTGCGGCGGATCAGCGCGCCGGTGTGGCGCAGATGACCGCTCAGCGGGATACGGGCGTCGGCCTCGACGCCGGGGGAGGGGACGGCGGCGGCGCTCATACGGCGACCTCCTCGCGGGTGTCGGAGCCGGTGTCGGAAGCGGTGTCGGACCCGGCGCCGGCGCCGGGGTCGTGCTGCGGGCCGCTGGCCCGGTGGCCGGTGAGGGACAGGAACACCTCGTCCAGGCTGGGCAGTTCGGTGGTGACCGAGGCCAGCGTGACGTCCTGCGCCGCCGCCGCGCCCACCACCGCGGTGAGCTGCTCGTCACTGAGGATCGGCACCAGCACGGCCCCGCCCTCGGTGTCCACGGTCGTCGTGGCGATCCCGGTGATGCCCAGCTCGTCCAGTGCCCGGGCCAGCGGCCTCAGCTGCGCCGGGTCGGCCGGCTTCACCCGCAGGGTGCGCCCGCCCACCTTGGCCTTCAGCTCCTCGATCCGGCCGCCCGCGACGACCTTGCCGCGGTCGACCACGGTCAGCTCGGACGCCAGCTGCTCGGCCTCCTCCATGTACTGCGTGGTCAGCAGCACGGTCACCCCGTCGCCGACCATCCGCTGGACCTCCTCCCAGACCTCGTTGCGGGTCCGCGGGTCCAGTCCGGTGGTGGGCTCGTCCAGGTAGAGCACCTTGGGCCGGCCGGTCATCGACGCGGCCAGGTCGAGCCGCCGCCGCATGCCGCCGGAGTAGGTGGACGCGGGCCGCCTGGCCGCATCGGTCAGCGAGAACCGCTCCAGCAGCTCGTCCGCCCGCGCCCGCGCCTCCTTGCGGGACAGGTCGAGCAGCCGCCCGATCATGTACAGGTTCTCCCAGCCCGGAAGCTTCTCGTCGACGGAGGCGTACTGCCCGGTCAGCCCGATCACCCGGCGCAGCTGCCGGGGCTGCCGTACGACGTCGTACCCGGCGACGACCGCGTGGCCGGCGTCGGGGGCGAGCAGGGTGGACAGAATCCGGACCAGGGTCGTCTTCCCCGCGCCGTTCGGCCCGAGCACCCCCATCACGGTGCCCTCGCGCACATCCAGGTCGACCCCGTCCAGCGCCTTGGTCTCGCCGTAGTGCTTGACCAGCCCCCGCACGGTGACCGCCGTGCCGCTGGTTTCCTTGTCGATGCGTGTCATGAGGGGCACTGTGCCAGCCCCCACCGACAAACCGCCGACAGGGCGCCGACAGCCCCATGAACGCCGACAGGGCCCCGACGGGCCCACACGGGTGCGCCCCGCGAAGAACACCGGCCCCGCCGACGGGGGATGATCGGCGGGACCGGTGTCGTATCCACAGTGGCTCTGGCGCGAGCGCGCGATGCGGCTCGCGGCGGCTCGGGACGGCCGGGAAGCCGGGACGGCTCAGTGGACGGAGTGCTCCTCCAGCGGGAACGTTCCGCCGACGACGTCCTCGGCGAACGCCTGCACCGCGTCGCCCATGACCCGGCGCAGATCGGCGTACTGCTTCACGAACTTCGGCACCCGGCCACCGGTCAGCCCGAGCATGTCGGTCCACACCAGCACCTGCGCGTCCGTCTCCGGGCCCGCGCCGATGCCGACGGTCGGGATGTGCAGGGTGCGGGTCACCTCGGCCGCGAGCTCCGCCGGCACCAGCTCCAGCACCACCGCGAACGCGCCCGCGTCCTGCACGGCCTTGGCGTCGCGCAGCAGCTGCTGGGCCGCCTCCTCGCCGCGGCCCTGGACGCGGTAGCCCATGGCGTTGACGGACTGCGGGGTCAGGCCGATGTGCGCCATCACCGGGATGCCGGACTCCACCAGCAGCCGGATCTGCTCGTGCGAGCGCTCGCCGCCCTCCAGCTTGACGGCCTGCACGCCCGCCTCCTTCACCAGCCGGGTCGCCGAGCGCAGCGCCTGCACCGGCCCTTCCTGGTAGGAACCGAACGGCAGGTCGCCGACGATGAGGGCGCGCCGGGTGCCGCGGACGACCGCCGCGGACAGGAGGGTCATCTCGTCGAGGGTGACGGGCACGGTCGTCTCGTACCCGAGGTGGCAGTTGCCCGCCGAGTCGCCGACGAGCAGCACCGGAATGCCGGCCTCGTCGAACACGGACGCGGTCATGGCGTCGTAGGCGGTGAGCATGGGCCACTTCTCGCCGCGCTCCTTGGCGGCGGCGATGTCGCGGACCGTGACACGCCGGGTGCTCTTGCCTCCGTACAGCGCCCTGCTGCCGTCGGAGGGACCCGTTCGCCCGGTCTGGGCAGCCGAAAGCTGCGTCATTGCAACGGCTCCTAACGTCATCTCGAGGCGCCCTGACGGCGTCCCCGGATCCCTTCCATGGTGGCACCTCGTGCCAGGGAGGGCCAGGGGGGCCATTCGGACAGTGCCCGCGGGGCCGGTCGGTCGGTGTCCGCAGTGGCCGTCGGCCGGTGTCCCCAAGGGCCGTCGGCAGTTTCCCGGGGAGCCGTCGGGCAGTTTCCGGAGGAGCCGCCGGACGGTAAGAAGCCAGCAAGGGAGTTCCGATACGGTTCCGTCTCGTATCGTAATTCTTCTACGCTGGCGGACATGACCACACCACCGGCCACCGCCGCTCGTCGCATGCCCGAATCGGTGCACCGCCGCCGCTGGGCCATCCTCGGCGTGCTCATGCTGAGCCTGCTGATCGTGGTGCTCGACAACTCGATCCTGAACGTCGCCGTCAAGACGATCGCCACCCCGGCCCCCACCGGCATCGGCGCCACCCAGGGCGAGCTGGAGTGGGCGATCAACTCGTACACCCTGGTCTTCGCCGGCCTGCTGTTCAGCGCCGGCCTCCTCGGCGACCGGCTCGGCCGCAAGAAGGTGCTGCTCGGCGGGCTCGTCGTGTTCGGCGCCGGCTCCGCGCTCGCTGCCTTCTCCGGCTCGCCGGGCGAGCTGATCGCCTTCCGCGCGGTGATGGGTCTCGGCGCGGCGTTCGTGATGCCGGCCACCCTCGCCGTGCTGATGCACGTCTTCGAACGCGACGAGCAGCCCAAGGCCATCGGCATCTGGGCCGGCGGCGTCGGCCTCGCCATCGCCATCGGCCCGATCACCGGCGGCGTACTGCTGGACCACTTCTGGTGGGGCTCGGTCTTCCTCGTCAACGTGCCGATCGTGGTCATCGCCGTCGCGCTGATGGTGTGGCTGGTTCCCGACTCCCGCGACCCGAATCCCGGCCGCGTCGACCCCGTCGGCGTGCTGCTCTCCGTCGCCGGGCTCGTCCTGCTCGTCTACGGGGTGATCGAGGGCGGCCGGCTCGCCGACTTCGGCGACCCGACGGTGCTCGGCACGATCGGCGCCGGGCTCGCCGTCCTCACGGCCTTCGTCCTGTTCGAGAAGCGCAGCGACCATCCGTCCCTGGACGTCACCCACTTCCGCGACAAGGTGTTCTCCGCCGCCGTCTGCGCCATCGCCCTGGTCTTCTTCGCCCTCATGGGCGTGACGTTCTTCGCCGTCTTCTACACCCAGAGCGTGCGCGGCTTCTCCCCTTTGAAGACGGGCCTGCTCCTGCTGCCGCTGGCCGTCGCCCAGTTGATCTTCGCCCCGCGCGCCCGGCTCGTGGTCGACCGCTTCGGCAACCGGGCCACCACCACCGCCGGCATGCTGACCGTCGCCGCGGCACTGGCCGCGTTCGCCACGCTCGACGCGGACACCCCGCTGTGGATCCTGGAACTGATCTTCTTCCTGATGGGCGCCGGCATGGCGCACATCATGACCCCCACCAGCGTCGTCATCATGCAGTCCCTGCCCCGCGAGAAGGCCGGCTCCGCCTCCGCCCTCAGCAACACCTTCCGCCAGGTCGGCGGCGCGCTCGGCATCGCGGTCCTCGGCTCGGTCCTCTCCGCCGCCTACCGCACCGCCGTCGAGGACGACCTCGGCCCCGTGCCGGCCGGACTGCGCCACTCCGCGGGCGAGTCCATCGAGGCCACCCTCGCCGCCGCCGCGCGGCTCGGCCCCGAGGGCCGCGCCCTCGTCGCCCCCGCCCACGACGCCTTCCTGCACGCCATGCACCTCACGGCCCTGTGCGGGGCGGGCGTCGCGCTGGCCGGATCGGTCGTCGTGGCCCTCTTCCTGCCGGGCCGCCGGACGGCCGGACAGTCGCGACCGGAGGGGGAGTTGGCGGACGCCACGGCGACGGCCCCGGAAAAGTGACGGGAAGCGCCCGCGCCGGCCCGGCGCCTGCGAAAATCACCGACAAGCACATCAGTGACACCCGAAGCCATCGGTACACCGGAAACCCATCGGTCACACCGAAAAGCCCATGGTCACACCGGAAAGCCCATCGGTAACGCCGCCCACCGCACCGGCAACACCGAAAACCGAGCCACAGCGCGGGAGAAGAAGGAGGAGGTCGCCGTGAGCCGCCTCGCCGAGACGGGACCCGGGCCGGAAGCCGCCGCTCCCACCCGTGGCCGCCCTCGCAGCGAGGCCGTCGAACGGGCCATCGTGGAGGGCACGATGAGACTCCTGGAAGAGGGCGTCCCGCTCGCCGAACTCTCCATCGAGCGCATCGCCCGTACCGCCGGCGTCGGCAAGGCCGCCATCTACCGCCGCTGGAGAGGCAAGGAGGAACTCTTCGTCGACGTCGTCCGCACCGCCGAACCCCCCGACCCGCAGCTCCCCGGCACCTCCCTGCGCGACGACCTCGTCGTCCTGCTCGACACCCAGCGCCGCCGCGGCCTGGCCAACCGCTCCTCCACGATCCTGCACAACGTCCACGCACAGATGAAGAGCAGCCCGAAGATATGGGCCGCCTACCACGGCACCGTCATCGCCCCGCGCCGCCGACGCTGCCTGGAGGTGCTGCGACGCGGCCAGGAGAACGGCGAACTGCGCGCCGACGTCGACCCGGAGCTGATCCACGACATGGTCATGGGCCCCATGCTGGTGCGCACCCTGCTGCGCCCCGACGCCGACCTCCCCGAGGACCTCGCCGAGCAGCTGGTCGACACCCTCCTCGCCGGCCTACGCCCCGTCAGCCGGCCGGAGGGATCGGCGCGATGAGCGCGGACGGAGGATGCGGGCGGAGTGTGCAGGCGGAGTGCGGGCGGAGTGTGCGTCTTTCGTCACAGACACCGTGGCCGCCGCCGGGAGCAGGAACTGCGGGCGTGGCCGAGTTCGTCCTCGTGCCCGTACGGCCGTCCCCGGACGGCAGGAACGGAACCGATCATCCCCTAGGGTCGTACCCAGGCACGGGGGGACGACGGTATGCACGGCAGGTAGCGAGGCGACGGTATGGCGCAACAGGCGTACGTGACGGAGACGGACAACGGCGGCTCGGAGCACGAGCGGCGTGATTCCGGGCTTCGGCAGCGGGCGGCCCGCCTCGTCGGGCGCGTGAGCGACGCCTGGCGCGGCGACCCGCGGATCTGGCGGCGCGGTCTGATCCTGGCCGCGGTCGCGGTGCTGCTGGCCCTGGTGATGCTGGTCCACGCGCACATCCCGAACCGGTTCGGCAACCTCGGCAGCCTCACCGAGACCTTCCTGCCCTGGCTCGGCCTGTTCGTCCCGCTGCTGCTCCTGCTCGCCCTGGTGCGCCGATCCGCCACCGCCCTCGTCGCGGTCCTGATCCCGGCCGTGGTGTGGCTGAACCTCTTCGGCGGGCTGCTCACCGACAAGGCGGCCACCGGCGGCGACCTCACCGTCGTCACGCACAACGTCAACGCCGACAACCCCGACCCGTCCGGCACCGCCCGCGACGTGGCCGCCTCCGGCGCGGACGTGCTGGCGCTGGAGGAGCTGACCGCCGGGGCGGTGCCGGTGTACGAGCAGGCGCTGAAGCCGGCGTACCGGTACCACGCGGTGCAGGGGACGGTCGGGCTGTGGAGCAAGTACCCGGTCAGCGACGTGCGGTCCGTCGACATCAAGCTCGGCTGGACCCGCGCCATGCGGGCCACGGTCACCACGCCGCAGGGCCGGATCGCCGTCTACGTCGCCCATCTGCCGTCGGTCCGGGTGAAGCTGAAGGCCGGCTTCACCGCCCGGCAACGCGACACCAGCGCCGACGCGCTCGGCGAGGCCATCGCCGACGAGCGGATCGACCGGGTCGTGCTGCTCGGCGACCTCAACGGCACCATGAACGACCGCGCGCTCAACGCCGTGACCGCCCAGATGCGTTCCACGCAGGGCGCGGCGGGAAGCGGCTTCGGCTTCAGCTGGCCGGCGTCGTTCCCGATGGCCCGCATCGACCAGATCATGGTCCGCGACGTCGAGCCGCTCAGCTCCTGGACGCTGCCGCAGACCCCGAGCGACCACCTGCCGGTGGCGGCGCGGGTGGATCTGGGCGACGGTTCCTGACCCGAGGGGATCACTGAGCCGCAGGGGCCGAGGGATCCGAACGGGGCCAGGCAGCTGCAGGGTGTCGTGGGAATCCGCACGGAGCTGCGGGGATTCTCGAGCTGCACGGCATTTCTTCACCTGTCGGAATACGGGAGGTGGGGGCTTTGTTCCGTCGGTGAACATATGCTGGGCGGAACCGCTCCACGTCTCGAAAGGCCCCCTCATGCCCCTGGCCCTGCTCGCCCTGGCCGTAGGCGCCTTCGGCATCGGCACCACCGAGTTCGTCATGATGGGGCTGCTCCCCGACGTCGCGGACGACCTCGGCGTCTCCGTCCCGTCCGCCGGCCACCTCGTCTCCGCCTACGCGCTCGGCGTCGTCATCGGCGCCCCGCTGCTGGCCGCGGCCACCGCCCGGTTGTCGCGGCGCACCGTCCTGATCGGCCTGATGGTCCTGTTCGTGGCCGGAAACTGCCTGTCGGCCCTCGCGCCGGACCACCACTGGCTGCTGGCGGCCCGGCTCCTCAGCGGCCTGCCGCACGGCGCCTTCTTCGGCGTGGGCGCCGTCGTGGCCGCGAGCATGGTCGCGCCCGAGCGCAGGGCCCGCTCCGTCTCCCTGATGTTCCTCGGGCTCACCGTCGCCAACATCGCGGGCGTGCCCGCCGCCACGCTCATGGGCCAGCACTTCGGCTGGCGGGCGACCTTCCTCGCCGTCGGCGTCATCGGCCTCGCGGCGATCGCGTCGCTCGCCGCCCTGATCCCGCACGACCGCCCCGACGCCGCGACGGTCGGCCTGCGCGGTGAACTGGCCACCCTGAAGTCCCTGCCGATGTGGCTGGCGCTCGGCACGACGATCGCCGGCTTCGGCGCGCTGTTCTCGGCGTACAGCTACATCACGCCGATGCTCACCGACTCCGCCGGGTACGCCGAGAGCAGCGTGACCCTGCTGCTCGCGCTGTTCGGCGTCGGCGCGACGATCGGCAACCTGCTGGGCGGCAGGCTCACCGACCGCTCCCTGCGCGGCACCCTCTTCGGCGGCCTCGTCTCGCTGATGGCCGTACTGGTCCTGTTCCCGGTGCTGATGTCGGCCCAGTGGAGCGCCGCCCTCGCGGTCACTCTCCTCGGTGTGGCCGCCTTCGTCACCGGCTCTCCCCTCCAGCTGATGGTGATGGAGAAGGCCGCCGCGGCCCCGTCCCTGGCCTCCTCCGCCAACCAGGCCGCCTTCAACCTCGCCAACGCCGGCGGGGCCTGGATCGGCGGCGTCACCCTCGCCGCGGGTCACGGCCCGACGTCACCGGCGACGGCGGGCGCGGGCCTGGCGGCGCTGGGCCTGGCGGTTGCGGGAGTGGCGTGGGCGGTGGACGGACGCCGATCGGCCGCTACGGCGGGGCAGGAGCGGGTGGTGGCGGGGCGGAAGCCGGGTGGCGTGGCGGCGGAGGTGGAGGCGGAGACGGCGCGGGGGTGAGACGTACGGCGCCGAGGGGGGTGTACGGCGTCGGGGGCGGGGTGGGACGTGCGGTGTCGACGGGGATGGCTTTCGCCTCCTGCGCGACGGTGCGATTGCGCGACGGTGGTGCGACCCCGTGCCCGGCCCGAACATGTGCGGCCCGCGGAGTGTGTCAAAACCTCATAAGGGGCGACTCGGGGTGAGACGGACGGCTGTGTGCCGCCCCGGCGTACGACTCCCGTACGTGCGGGGGCGGGGCCGTTCGCAGGACATCCGATGGAGGGAAGTCGCCGATGAGTGAGTCCGTACACACCCCATCCGGGAGCACCGGAGAGAAGGTCAAGGCAGAGACCTCCGCGACGGCCGGCCAGGCCAGGCAGGCGGCGACCCAGGTCGCCGGAACCGCTGCGGACCAGGCGCGGACCGTGGTCGGCGAGGCGCGGAAGCAGACCGGCACGGTCGTCGAGGACCTGCGCGGCCGAGTGAAGGACGAGGCGGAAGGACAGGCCAAGCGCGCGGCCGACGCGCTGCGCCAGTGGGCCGGGGACCTCTCCGACCTGGCCGCGCACGCCGAGAAGGACTCGCCCGCCCGCAGCCTCGCGGCCCAGGCGGGCGACCGGGGACAGCGCGCGGCCGACTACCTGGAGAGCAAGGGCGTGGAGGGACTCCTCTCCGACCTTCAGGGCTTCGCCCGACGCCGTCCCGGCGCCTTCCTCGGCGGCGCGCTGGTGGCCGGAATGGCCGTCGGCCGACTGACCAAGGCCGCGAAGACCGCATCCCAGGGGAATGGATCAGGAGGGAACGGATCCGGCCAAGGACGGCAGCAGGTTCCCGTCGCCCCGGCGCCGGGCGAGGGCGCGCTGACGCCGCCGGCCCCGCCGCCCGCCGCGCCGCCCACCGTCGGCACCCCGCCGGCCGGAACCGTGGGCCGCCCGTTCCCGGAGGCGTGAGATGGCGACGATGACACCCAGGACGTCGACGTCACCCGGGCCGGCGGCGTCCCGGCCGGTCGAACCGCAGCAGGTGGAGCAGGAAAGGTCCGTCGGCGAGCTGCTCTCCACGGTGACCTCGGACCTCCAGGACCTCTTCCGCCAGGAGGTCGCCCTGGCCAAGGCCGAGATCAAGGAGGAGGGATCCCGGGCGGGCAAGGCCGCCGGAATGCTGGGCGGCGCGGGATTCGCCGGCTATCTGGTGCTCCTGTTCCTGTCCCTGGCGCTGATGTTCGGCCTGGCCAACGTGATGGACGAGGCGTGGGCCGCCCTGATCGTCGCCGCGCTGTGGGGCATCGCCGCCGCCGTGCTGTACACGCAGGGCCGCACCCGGATGCGCAGCGTCTCCCCGAAGCCCGAGCGAACCGTCGAGACCATGAAGGAGAACGCGGAATGGGCACGTCACCCGACCAAATGAGGGCCGAGATAGAGGCCACGCGGCACCGGCTGTCCGAGGACGTGGACCGGCTCGCCGACCGGACCAGCCCCCGCCGCATGGTCCACCGTCGCAAGGCGCGGGTGCGCGGCGCGGTGTCGGGCCTGCGGGAGCGCGTGATGGGCACGACCTCGCACACCGCGCACGGCATGGCCGAAACCGCTCGCTCGGCGTCCGACTCGGTGCAGGAAGGCACCGGACGCGCGGCCGACTCGGCGCGCGAGACCGCCGGGCAGGTGGCCGACTCGACCCGTGAGGCCGTCGGCCAGGCGGGGCAGGCCGTGCAGCAGGCGCCCGAGATGGCACGCCGGCAGACCCAGGGCAACCCGCTGGCCGCCGGTCTGGTCGCCTTCGGCACCGGCCTGCTGGTCTCGTCCCTCCTGCCCGCCTCCAAGGTCGAGCAGGAGAAGGCGTCCCAGCTGATGGAGCGCGGCGGAGAGGCGCTTGAGCCGGTGAAGCAGGCCGCCGCCGAGTCCGCGCAGCACCTGAAGGAGGGCGCCAAGGAGGCCGCCCAGAGCGCGGCCGCCGAGGTGAAGGACACCGCTCAGCAGGCCGCCCGGACCACGCAGGACGAGGCGCGCGACCGGGCCGGCCAGGTCACCGACCAGGCTCGCGACTCCGGCCGCAACCTCGCGGACGAGGCCCGCGACCGCTCACCCGGACCGGGCTGAGGCGGGCGCCCCGGACGGCTCCGGACCGGGCCGAGGCGGGATGCCTCCGACCGCTCCGGACCGGGCCGAGGCGGCACGCCCTGCCCCACCCCGATTGGCGAGAAAGAGCCTTGTCCCCGGCCCAACACGGGCCGGGGACAAGGCTTTTCCCGTGCGACGGGGCGAGGTGTCCTCGACAGGGGCGTACGGGACGCCGTTGCAGTCCGGCCTCCCGGCCGCCGTCCGGGCTGTCATGCCCTCGTCCATCGAATGCGTCCGTCGAATGCCTATACGCGCCTCCGCACACCGGTGTACGGTCTCGGACCGATGGGCCTTGGGAGCGCTCCCATCGCGTGTTTCCGCTTCGCACGAGGAGGAACGCTTTGAAACGCTTTTTGGCTTTGCTGGCGACCGGCGCGACAGGTCTCGGCCTCATGACCGTCGCCAGCACCGAGGCGTCGGCCGCCGCCGGATGCCGGGTCGACTACACCGTCACCAGCCAGTGGCAGGGCGGTTTCCAGGCCGGGGTGAAGGTCACCAACCTGGGCGACCCCGTCTCCGGATGGACGCTGAAGTTCACCATGCCTGAATCCGGGCAGAAGATGGTCCAGGGCTGGAACGCCACCTGGTCCCAGTCCGGGGCCACGGTCAGTGCCGCCAACGTCGACTGGAACCGCACGCTCGCCACCGGGGCGTCGGCCGACCTGGGCTTCGTGGGGTCGTTCACGGGCGCCAACCCGAAGCCCACGTCCTTCACGCTCAACGGCGTGACCTGCACGGGCTCGGTCACCGACCCGCCCACGGACCCGCCGACCGACCCGCCCACGACCGGCACCCCGGTGGGCATCAACGGGCAGCTGAAGGTCTGCGGGGTCAACCTCTGCAACCAGTACGGCAAGCCCATCCAGCTGCGCGGCATGAGCACGCACGGCATCCAGTGGTTCAGCAAGTGCTACAACAACGCGTCCCTGGACGCGTTGGCGAAGGACTGGAAGTCGGACCTGTTCCGCATCGCCATGTACGTGCAGGAGCAGGGCTACGAGACCGACCCGGCCGGCTTCACCGCCCGGGTGAACAGCCTGGTCGACATGGCCGAGGCCCGCGGCATGTACGCGATGATCGACTTCCACACGCTGACGCCGGGCGACCCGAACTACAACCTCGACCGCGCGAAGACCTTCTTCGCGTCCGTCGCCGCCCGCAACGCCAACAAGAAGAACGTCATCTACGAGATCGCCAACGAGCCCAACGGCGTGAGCTGGACGGCCATCAAGAACTACGCCGAGCAGGTCATCCCGGTCATCCGCGCCGCCGACCCGGACGCCGTGATCATCGTCGGCACCCGCGGCTGGTCCTCGCTGGGCGTCTCCGACGGCTCCAACGAGAGCGAGGTCATCAACAACCCGGTGAACGCGACCAACATCATGTACGCGTTCCACTTCTACGCCGCGAGCCACCAGGACAACTACCGTGCCGCGGTGAGCCGGGCGGCGTCGAAGCTGCCGCTGTTCGTCACCGAGTTCGGCACGGTGAGCTACACCGGTGGCGGCGCGGTGGACCGCGCGAGCAGCACCGCGTGGCTCGACCTGCTCGACCAGCTGAAGATCGGCTACGCGAACTGGACGTACTCGGACGCCAATGAGGGCAGCGCGGCGTTCAAGCCGGGCACCTGCAACGGCACCGACTACAGCAGCAGCGGCGTGCTGACCGAGTCGGGCGCGCTGATCAAGAGCCGGATCAGCACGGCGGACAACTTCCCCACCAGCTGACACAACGACGGGGCTCCGGCGCTGCTGGAGCCCCGTCTCTCCGACCGTGATTGGGAGCGCTCCCAAACTCCCGACATTCCGCATGTCCCACACTTCCCCCCACGGCACCCCCTGCCGCAGTGAGGACCGCGCAGCCGTCGGCTCGCGGTACGCCTCCGACGAGGACGGCCCCGTCACCCAC
>NZ_JBEXOP010000021.1:51567-128735 GCF_040611575.1 Streptomyces sp. NPDC006610 | reverse complement strand
CCCGCTCGGCGCCGAGCGAGAAAGGGCCCCTTCTTCTGTTTCAGGCAGGACCGGCCCGGGCCGCGGGTTGGGGGGACGCGGCCCGGCCCGTCATTTCTGCTCTTCGATGGCCTTCAGATGCAGAACGGAAGTCTGGTAGTAGGCGGCCAGGTCGAGGAATTCCTTCTCCTTCGACCACTTCGCGGCCGTGGCGTTGAGGAGGTCGCCGGCGTACTTGTGCGGCGTGACCCGCATGAACTGCTCGACGGCAGGCTCCAGCCGGGCGGGCAGCAGCGACAGGTCGATGGCGCGGCGCGGCTGCGGCGCGAAGGAGATCCGGAGAATCTCCTTCGCGTCCCAGCCGAGCGTCGCATAGACCCGGTACGCCTTTCCCGCGTACGCCAGCATCTTTTCGCTCGGCTCGCTCATCCCGGTTTCGCGGAGCATCTCCCGGACGGTGTCCGGGGTGAGGTTCCCGGCGAGCGGTTCGGCGAGCTGGAAGTACAGGTTGACGGTTTTGTTCCGGCAGTCGGCGCCCACCAGCGCCACGTCTTCCAGGCCGTAGCGGGCGAAGAACTCGGCGTTGCCGCCCACCGCGTCCGGCATGGAGGGCAGCGCCGCGAGCGCCGACACCTTCTGCAGGGCGTGCGGGAAGTTCACGTAGATCTTCTTGAAACCGCCGACGATCCCGCAGTCGATGTAGTGCTCGCCGGTCGGCGCCAGCGCCCCGATCTCCGCGAGCAGGGACCGCACGGGGCGGTCCGTCTCCGTGAAGAACCCGTGCGCCAGCGCGTGCGTGTAGGGGTCGGCGATCCCGGCGCCGATCTGCACGGAGTACTCGAACTCCGTGACCCGGCCGCCCGCCTGCAGGCTCAGGACGACTCCGCCGTCGTCCGAGAATCCGTCCGCGAACGCGGACAGGACCGGCCAGACCCTTTCGTGCGAAAAGGGGGCGCCGACCAGCATGGCCGAGTCTTTGATCGCCGAATATATTTCTTCCGCCACAATGCCCCTGGACATCGCCATCTCCAAGCAGTCGGCGCCGCTGATTCCTCTGCGTATTTTTCTTCGAAACTTTATCAGCGGCGGCTAGAGGATCACTCGAAATGAGCTATTCATAAAATCCGCGCACGGTCATCCGCCGGGTGTTTCCGAAAGAATCCGGAATTCGTGGCGGGGCAGGGGTGAATTGCGTGCCGGCCGGTCCCCGGAGAGGGGTCCGGCCGGCACGCCGCCCGGCTTATCGGGTTATCGGGTTTCTTGTGCGGTCACCGGGCGGCGACGGCCTCGGGGTCCTCCTGCGCCGTGTCCGGTGCGGGCTTGGCGGGAGTGTCCTTCGGGCCGCGCAGGACGATGTAGACGAGCAGCACGGCCATGACGGCGGCGCCCGCCCACATGGACTGCTGCCATCCGTCGATGTAGGACTGCTTCGCGGCGTCGGCCAGGGCCCGTGCGCCCGCGCCGTCCGCGACCTGCAGGGCGGTGGCGATGCCCTCCCGCGCGGGCTCCGCGGCCTCCGCGGGGACGCCGACGAGGTCGTCGTCGATGGCGCTGCGGTAGCCGGCCGTCAGGATCGCGCCGAGCATGGCGACGCCGAGCGCGGTGCCGAATTCGCGGGTGACGTCGTTGAGGGCGGAGGCGACGCCCTGCTTCTCGCGCGGCAGGGAGCGGGTGATGGCCTCGGTGGAGGGCACCATGGACAGGGCCATGCCCAGCCCCATGACGATGATGCCGGGCAGGATCGACAGGTAGCCGCCGTCGACGGAGACGAGCAGGGCCATGAGCGCCAGGCCGGCGCCGGTCAGCGCGATGCCCGCGCTCATGGTCGCGCGGGGGCCGATCCGCGCGGCCAGCCTCGGGGTCAGGCCGGAGGCCGTCATCATCGCGACGGCCATGGGCATCAGCGCCGCCGCGGACAGCAGGGCCGACCAGTCGACCACGGCCTGGAGGAAGGGGAAGAGGACCACGAAGATCCCGCCCTGGACACCGAAGACCACGAGCAGCGTGACCGAGCCGCCGGCCAGGCCGCGCTCACGGAACAGGCGCACGTCCAGCAGCGCGGCGTCCCGGCGGCGCAGCTCCCAGACCACGAAACAGGCCGTGGCGGCGAGGCCGACGGCGAGGCCCGCCACGGTCACCGAGGCGCTCCAGCCGCGGTCCGGTCCCTCCTGCAGGGCGTAGACGAGGGCGGCCACGGCGACGACGGACAGCAGCGCGCCGACGGTGTCGAAGGCGTGCCGGGAGCGCTCGTGGGAGTTGGGGACCGACTTCAGCGTCATCACCAGCGCCGTGACGATCAGCGCCACGGGCAGGGCGAACAGCCAGCGCCAGTCGGCGACGTCGACGAGCAGGGCGGACAGGAACATGCCCACGATGCCGCCGCCGCCGGCGACGCCGGTCCACACGCCGATCGCCTTCCCGCGCTGCTCCTCGGGGAAGGTGGAGGTGATGACGGCCAGGGTGATGGGCATGATGATCGCCGCGCCGACGCCGCCGGCCACCCGCGCGGCGATCATCACCTCGGCGTTCGGGGCCAGGCCCGCCACCACGCTCGCGGTGCCGAACAGGAGCAGACCGGCGATCAGCATGGGCTTGCGGCCCAGGCGGTCGCCGACCGCGCCGAGCGGCAGCAGCAGCGCGGCCAGGGTGAGGGTGTAGATGTTGATGATCCACAGGACCGTGTTCTGCGACGTGTCGAAGTCGACGGCCATGTGCGTCTGGGCGACGTTCAGCCCGGACATCGACGCCATGACGGCCATCAGCGCGATCGAGGTGGTGATCAGGATCGCGCGCAGCTGGCGCGCGTCCAGCGCGCCCCCGCCCCCGTCGGCGGGTGCCACCTGTTCAGGGTTCGTACTCATGGAGACCTCTCGGAGGAAGAGCAGGGCGCGCCCGGACGTCAGGCGGTGGAGCCGGGGGCCGTGCCGGCGGTGAGGCGCAGACGGCCGGGGGTGTCGTCCCCCCGGCCGGCCGGCGTCGGCCGACAGCTTCTGGAAGCCATAAGTAAATGATAGCAGCTCTCATTTTAGAGCCGTTGGGGTATGGGAGCGTCTCGCTCTTGTCCGGCTGGAGACGGGCCGCCCGGACACGCGAAAACGCCCCCGCACCGGCCTGGAGGACCGGTGCGGGGGCGGCGGACCCCGCCGGGCGGACGGGGCCCGGCGGGGGAGCGGCTCAGTTCTCGCGCGCCTCCTTCAGGGTGTCCCGCAGCGCCCAGAAGGCGGGCTTGCGGGTGTAGTCGCCGGTCATCACGTTCGCGAAGCCCTCGCCCTGGAAGAACACCGGCACCCACGAGTACTTGTCGGTGAAGCCCCAGATGGTGAAGGAGTTGCAGCCGTCCACGGCCAGGCACGCCTCGAGCGCCCGCTGGTAGTAGTCGGCCTGCTTCTGCTCCATCGCCTCCGTGGGCACGCCGCTCTCCGGCAGGTCCATGCGCACGTCCAGCTCCGTCACGGCCGTCTCCAGGCCCAGCGCGTCGAACCGCCGCAGGTTGCTCTCCAGGTCGCCCGGGAAGCCGTAACGGGTGCTCAGGTGGGCCTGCACGGAGAAACCGTGCACCGGCACGCCCTGCGCCAGCAGCTGCTTGGTCAGGGCGTAGTAGGCGTTGCTCTTGGCGTTGACGCTCTCGACGTTGTAGTCGTTGAAGAACAGCAGCGCCTCGGGGTCGGCCTCGTGGGCCCAGCGGAAGGCGTCGGCGACGATGCCCGGGCCCAGCTCGCGGATCCAGATGTTGTCCGTCGTACGCAGCCGGCCCTGGTCGTCGAAGATCTCGTTGGCGACGTCCCACTGCTGGATCCGGCCGGCGTAGCGGCCGACGACGGTGGTGATGTGGTCGCGCAGGATCGCCCGCAGCTCCTCTTTGGAGAAGCCGCCCTGCTCCAGCCACGCCGGGTTCTGGCTGTGCCACAGCAGCGTGTGGCCGCGCACCACCTGGCCGTGCTTCTCGGCGAACTCGACGATCGCGTCGGCCTGCCCGAACTCGTAACGGTCCTTCTCGGGGTGGACGAAGTCCCACTTCATCTGGTTCTCGGGGGAGACCGAGCTGAACTGGCGGGCCAGGACCTTGCGGTACTCCTTGTCCGAGGTGAACGGGTCCGGGTAGTCCTGCTCCAGGTGGTGGCCGCCGCCCGCCACGGCGGTGCCCACGACGAAGCCCTCGGGAGCGGCCTCGCGCAGCCGGTCGAACCGGGCCTCGGAGTGCGGCGCGGCCTGGCGGCCGTCCGCCGGGTCGGCCGTGGCCACACCCGTCACGAGCGGCAGGGACAGGGCGGCGGCGCTCACGGCCACGGTGGCGAAGCGAATGGGTCTCATGCGGGGAGTCTCATTCCGTCGTTCTTCGAATGTTTCGAAGTGGAGCCCGAAACATTTGGGAATGAGGGAAGCTAAAGGCCCGCCGAGCGCCAGGTCAATACCCGTGCACGCACGCCCTGCGCCCGCCGTCCGGCGCCCGCCGGGCGGTCGCGGCGGCCCGCGGCGGCACGGCCGGCATGACGGTCCGTCAGAAGACGTGTGGGGCTGACTGGTTGGCCGCTGCCGTGGTCCGGGCCGGCCGCTGCGGAGCGGGCCGCCCGCCGCACGGAAGGCCGGCGCCGGGATGACGGCCGGGGACCGGGCGCGGCGGCGGGCGGGCGCCCGGCCGGGGAGGCGCGCTTTCGGAAAGCCGCGGCGGACCGCCCGGGCCGGTCAGGCGCCGGTGCGGCGCAGGCCGGTGGGTTCGTCCGGGTTGATCCGCAGGCGCGGCGTGCGGATGAGGCCGCTTTCGACGTCGAAGGTCACCCCCGGCCGGGCTTCCGGCCGGCGCGCCGGTTTCTCACCGGCATCCCCCCGCGGCCCCGCCCGAGGGGCCGGCCGGCGGGCGCCGCCCCGCCCCGGCACGGGCGCGGCCGCACGTCGCCTTCTTGGCGACGCCGTAGGCGGAGCCCGCGACGGTGGTGGCCACATGGGCGCCGTGACCGTTGCCGTCCTGCGCGACGCTGTCCCCGTCGACGGGCGGCCCGGCGTCTGCCGGTCCCGCGGTGCCCGGGACCGGCAGACGCGGGGCGCGTCAGGCCCCGGCCGCCCGGGCGAGCAGTTCGTCGGGGGACGCGGTCAGCTCACGGCCGGTCAGGGCGCGCAGCGCCGGGTAGGCGCGGGTGTCCCCGGCGAGGACGCCGCCCAGGACGGTGCGCCCGTCCGCGGCCAGGACGACCTTGGCGTAGGCGCCGGCGCGCCGGTCCTCCCGCACGTACGCGATCGCGCCCTGCGTGCGGGCGTGCGCGTCGCCGAAGCCGGCCGCCGGTGCGCCGGCCAGCTTGAGTTCGGCGGCGTCGTCCGTGCCGTCGAACGCCTCGCCCGGTTCGCCGAGCAGCAGGCCGGCCACGGTGCGGGCCATCCGCAGGCCGGGGGCGGCCAGTCCGTGGCAGCGGCCCGCGACGGCCGCGCACTCGCCGATGGCCCAGATGTGCTCGTCGGCGGTGCGGCACCAGCGGTCCACCAGGAAGCCGCCGCGTTCGCCGCGGGCCAGCCCGAGCGGGGCGGCGAGTTCGTCGCGCGGGCGGATCCCGGCGGCGAAGACGACGAGCGCGGCCTCCAGCACGCTCCCGTCGGCCAGCTCCACCCCGCCGGCGCGGCCGCCGGGGCCGGCGGTGACCGCGCGCACGCCCGTGGAGCAGTGCACGGCCATCCCGAGCCGCTCCAGGGACCGGGCCAGCACCCGGCCGCCCGTCTCGTCGATCTGCTGCGGCATCGGCCACGGGGCGAGCTCGACGACATGGGGCCGCATGCCCAGCCGTTTCAGCCCGTCGGCCGCCTCCAGGCCGAGCAGTCCGCCGCCGACGACCACCGCCGCCCGGCCCGGGCAGGCGGCCCGGCGGATCGCCGCGACGTCCTCCACCGTCCGGTACACGAAGCAGCCGGGCAGGTCGTGGCCGGGCACCGGGGGCACGAACGGCCGCGATCCGGTGGCCAGCACCAGGGCGTCGTAGCCGATCTCGGTGCCGTCGTGGCAGGTGACCGTCCGCCTGCGCGGGTCGGCGCCGGTCACCCGGGCGCCCAGGCGCAGGCTCACCCGGTCCGCGCGCCCGGGGGCGGGCAGGGCCAGGTCGCCGGGCGCGGCGCCGGACAGCAGCGACGACAGCGCCACCCGGTCGTAGGCGGGCCGCGGCTCCTCGCCGAGCACCACGATGCGCCACCGCCCCTCGCGGTCGCGGGCGGTCATCTCCTCCACCAGCCGGTGGCCCGCCATGCCGTGCCCGGCCACCACCAGCGTGCGCGTCGCCGTCACCGCAGCTCCCCCTCCCGCTCGCCGGCGCCCGCGCCGGCGAGGTCCGTGCACAGCGTGCGCACCAGCGAGGCGCAGCTGCCGCAGCCCGTGGTCGCCCGGGTCGCCCGGGTGAGCGCCGCCTCGTCGCGGGCGCCCGCGTGCCAGGCGTCCTCCAGGGCCCTCCTGGTGACGCTGTTGCAGTGGCACACCACCGCGTCCGGCGGGAGCTGCCCGCCGCCCGCGTAGACGCCGTCGCCGCCGGCCAGCAGGGCGAACAGGTCGCCGGGCACGGGAGCGCCGCGCAGATGGAGCCCGCTGACCGCGGCCACCGCACGGGGCGAGCCGATGACGACTCCCTCACGGATCCGGTCCCCGTCCAGGACCAGGCGGGCGTAACGGCCGCGCGCCGGGTCGGCCAGGGCCACGGTCCGCTCCCCGTCCCCCGGCGGCCGGGTCCCGTGCGCCGGCAGGACGACCAGGTCCTTGCCCGGGGTGCGCGGCCGCAGCACCCGCCGCCCGGGCGTGTACGGCCCGCCGCGGCCGGTGAGGAGCAGGGCGAGCGCCTCGGCCTGCTCCCACGCGCCGAGCACCGTGCGGCCGAAGGCGCCCGCGGGTGCCGCGCAGTCGCCGATCGCGTGGATGTGCGGGTCGCCGGTGCGCAGCAGCCCGTCGACGACCACCCCGGCCGCCGGCCCGTCCTCGACCTGGAGACCGCAGGCCCGGGCCAGCCCCGTCTCGGGCACCGTGCCCGTGCACAGCAGCACCGCGCCCGCCGCCAGCACCTGGCCGTCGTCGAGGACCACCTTGCCCGGCCGGTACTCCTCGGCCCGCCGCCCCAGGCGCAGGTCGACGCCCTGCCCGGCCGCCCACCCGGCCAGGACCGCGGAGGCCTCCGCGTCCAGGTAGCGGTCCATCAGGCGGCCGGCGGGGTGGACCAGCACGGTCTCGTGCCCGGCCCGGCGCAGCGCCAGCGCCGTCTCCACGCCGCGCACCGAGCCGCCCAGGACGACGGCGGGCCCGGGCGGCAGCGGGCGGCAGTCGGCCAGGGTGCGCACCGTGCGCACCCCGTCGGCCGGCCGCCCGCACGGCCGGAGCAGGCCCCGCACCCGCGGCAGCCTCGGCCGGGCCCCGGTGGCCAGCACCAGCACCCCGTAGGGCAGCTCGCGGCCGTCGCCGGTGCGCACCGTGCGCGCGGCCCGGTCGACGGCCCTCACCTCCACCCCGGTCAGCCGGCGCACCCGGTCCGGCAGCGCGGGCAGCGCGGTCCGGCCGGCCTCGAGCGTGCCGTCCAGGACGGAGCCGAGCAGGGCCCGGTTGTAGGCGGGCCCCGGCTCGGCCCCGATCACGGTGACGGGGCCGGGGTGGCCGTGGTGGACCAGACGGGCGGCCAGCCGGTGCCCGGCCGGGCCGCCGCCCACGATGACGACGCCGCTCACGGACGCTCACCCGCCGGGGCCACGCGCACCGCGCTCACCTTGAACTCCGGCATCCGGCTGCGCGGGTCGAGCGCGTCGGACGTGAACAGGTTGGCGCGGCCGGCGCCCGGGAAGTGGAACGGCACGAACACCGTGTCGGCCCGCACCGCGCCGGTCACCCGCACCCGCGCCCGCGCCGTGCCGGACACGGAGGACACCTCCGCCAGGTCCCCGTCGGCCAGACCGAAGCGGCGGGCGGTGTCCGGGTGCATCTCCACCACCGCCTCCGGCGCCGCCCCGGCCAGCTCCGCCACCCGCCGGGTCTGCGCGCCCGACTGGTAGTGGGCCAGCACCCGCCCGGTCGTCGCGTACAGCGGGAAGTCGCCGCCGGGCTCGCTCGCCGGCGGCCGGTGTTCCACGGCCGTGAACCGGGCGCGCCCGTCGGGGTGCGCGAACCGGTCCAGGAACGCCCGCGGCGTGCCGGGATGGCCCTCTTCCGGGCAGGGCCAGTGCAGCGCCTCGCCGGCGTCCAGCCGGTCGTAGCTGATGCCGCTGTAGTCCGCGATGCCGCCCGCCGTGGCGCGGCGCAGCTCCTCGAAGACCTCCCGAGGGCGGGTGGGGAAGCGGTGCGCGGGCTGCCCCAGGCGCACGGCGAGCGCCCCCAGCACCTCCAGGTCGCTGCGCACGCCCGGCGGCGGGGCCAGATGGGCGCGCCGGCGCAGCACCCTGCCCTCCAGGCTGGTCATCGTGCCCTCCTCCTCGGCCCACTGCGTCACCGGCAGCACCACGTCGGCCAGCGCGGCCGTCTCCGAGGGCACGAAGTCGGCCACCACCAGCAGGTCCAGCGCGCCCAGGCGTTCGGTCACGTGCCCGGCCCGCGGCGCGGAGACCACCGGGTTGGACCCGAACACCAGCAGGGCCCGCGGCCCGCCGTCCGTGCCCAGGGCGTCCAGCAGCTCGTAGGCGCTGCGGCCCGGCCCGGGCAGCGCGCCGGCGTCCACGCCCCACACCCCGGCCAGGTGCGCGCGGGCGGCCGGGTCGGTCAGCGAGCGGTAGCCGGGCAGCTGGTCGGTCTTCTGGCCCATCTCGCGCCCGCCCTGCCCGTTGCCCTGCCCGGTCAGGGTGCCGTAGCCGCTGCCCGCGCGGCCGGGCAGGCCCAGCGCGAGGGCGAGGTTGATGAACGCCGAGGCCGTGTCGGTGCCCTTGCTGTGCTGCTCCACGCCGCGCCCGGTCAGCACGTAGGCCCTGCGGGTCGCCCCCAGCATCCGCACCGCCGTGCGCAGGTCCTCGGCGGGCACCCCGGTGACCTCCTCCACCCGCTCCGGCCACCAGGCCGCGCACGGCTCCCAGGCCGCGTCGAAGCCGCTGGTGCGCTGCTCGACGTACTCCTTGTCCAGCAGGCCCTCGGCGACGGCCAGGTGCAGCAGGCCCAGCGCCAGGGCCAGGTCGGTGCCGGGCACGGGCTGCAGGTGCAGCGCGGCCAGCTCGGCGGTGCGGGTGCGGCGCGGGTCGACGACGATCAGGTCCGCCCGCTCCAGGTGGCGCATCAGCGGCGGCATCGTCTCGGCCGGGTTGGCCCCGGCCAGCAGCACCACCTCCGCCCCGTCCAGGTCCGAGACCGGGAACGGCAGCCCGCGGTCCAGGCCGAAGGCATGCCCGGCCGCCGCGGCCGCCGACGCCATGCAGAACCGGCCGTTGTAGTCGATCTGGCTGGTGCCCAGGGCGACCCGCGCGAACTTGCCCAGCGTGTAGGCCTTCTCGTTGGTCAGCCCGCCGCCGCCGAACACCGCGACCGCGTCGGCGCCGTGCCGGGCGCGGATGTGCGCCAGCCGCCCGGCCACCAGGTCCAGCGCCTCGTCCCAGCCGGCCGGCGCGAGTTCACCGTCCGCGCCGCGCACCAGCGGCGTCACCAGCCGGTCGGCCACGCCGAGCACGGCGGGCGCCGTCCACCCCTTCTGGCACAGCCCGCCCCGGTTGACGGGGAAGTCCGCCACCGGCTCCACGGACGTCTGCCCCCGCCCGCCCGACAGGACGGTGGCGCACTGCAGGGCGCAGTACGGGCAGTGGGTCGCGCTGCGCGACGGCGCGGCCGTGCCCCCGGCCGCCGCGTCCCCGGCCGCAGGGTGTCCGACGGCCGTGTGCCCGGCCGCCGCCTGCCCGCCCACCGTGTGCTCGGCGGCCGTGTCCCCGCCGGTCGCGTGCCCGGCGGCCGTCTGCTCAGCGGACACGGTGACGCACCTGCCCCGGCGCCGGTATGGAACGGTACGGACGGTCCGCGGGCCCGCCGACGGGCCGGACGGCCTGCTTCCGTCCTTTTTCGTCACCGGGGTTCGCGTGCGCGGTCAGCCGCCCGCAGGCGACTCGTTGGCTGATCATCTTCTCCTCGGTTCCCTCCGGGTCGTGCCCCCCGCGGCCCGGCCCGCCAGGCGGCGGCCGCTCCGGTGCGAGCGGGGCGGATCGTACAGCCCGCCAGGTCACGCTACGGCACCGGGCTCGGGCCCGACTCGCCTGCCAGTAGGGCCAGTTGAGCCCGCCCGCACCGCCGCACCGCCCCCGCCCGCACCGCGGCCCCCCAACCCGCCCGCGCCGGCGGGGCCGGGCGCGGCGCCGCCGACGCCCGGGAAGCGATCACCGGCGGCGCACCGGCGGCGGCCCGCCTAGGATGCACAGTCATGTTCCAGGAGACCCCGATCTACACCCGTCTCGTCGCCGAGCGCGGCGACGTCCCCGCCCGTGTCCGGGGCGAGGCCGACCGCATACACCGCGACCTGGCCCGGGTGATGCGCTCCGCGCCGGCTCCCGGCGTCCCCCACGGCGGGCACCTCCCCAGAACCCCGGGCGGCTGACGGCGGGCCCCGGCCGCACGGCCCCGGGAAACCGTCCGCCGGAGCCCGGAGCCCGGAGCCCGGAGCCCGGAGCCCGGAGCCCGGAGCCCGGAGCCCGGAGCCCGGGCCGCGGGCCGCGGGGCGGGCGTGCCGTGTCCGCCCGCGCGCTTACGATGGAACCGTATGACGGCACTGTGGACGCATCTGCCGGACGCGGGGTGCACGGGCTGCACGGGACCCGGCACGCCGTGCCCCTCACCGGCCGGTCGTCAGCGCCTCCTCGTCACCCAGGTCGCCGACGCCGCCGGTGTCGCCGACATCACCGACCATTCGTCCAGGACGGGCCCATGACCGATCCGTGGAGCGGTGCCCGCAGGATTGCCCGGGCCCACGAACTCTTCCTGCACCACGGCCGCGAACCGACCGATGAGGAGGTCAGGGAGGCGATCCTGGCCTCCTGGCGGCGCTCGCGGTCCCTCGGCGTCAGCCAGCAGCAGCTGGTCGTGCCCCTGGAACCGGACCTCGACACGGACACCCGTCTGGTACGGGCCTGCACCCCGGCCCTGGACGAGCTGAACGACCGCCTCGCGGGCGTCCCGGTCGCCATCCTCGTCACCGACGCCCAGGGCACCATCGTGGCCCGCCGCGGAGACGCCGCCCAGCTGTCCCTGATGGACGACGCCTCCCTGGTCCTGGGGGCCAGCTGCGCCGAGCGGCACATCGGCACCAACAGCATCAGCATGGCGCTGAGCACCCGCGCCCCGTTCGTCGTGGTCGGGCAGGAGCACTTCTTCCACAGCTTCCAGGTCCTGGTCTGCATGGCGGCCCCGGTGCACGACCCCATCAGCGGCGGCGTCGAGGCCGTGCTGAACCTCTCCATCCCCCGTGACGCCGCCCACCCCAGGATGGCCGTCCTGCTCGAGGACGCCGTCCGCCGGGCCGAGCACCGCCTGCTCGAACTGAGCACGGCCCGCGAGCGCGCGCTGGCCGGGCAGTTCCTGGCCACCGACCGGCCCGCGCACACCGTGCTGGACACCCGCCCCGGCGCTGCGGCCGCCTCACCGGAACCGCTGCGCACGCTCAGGGGCGAGGACCGCGCCGCCCTCCTGCACAAGGCCACCGAGATGATCTCCTCGGAAGGCGCCGCCCTCGTGGAGGTGCCGCTGCACGGCGGCGGCACGGCACTGCTGCGCCGCCGCTCCGTGCACCACGGGGAGGCCTACGGCGTCGCCATCGAGGTCAGCCTCAGCCCCGGCCCACCGCACCACCGGACCCACCACCCGCTCCCCGGCCGCGCCGCCCCGGCCCCCGTGCCCCCCATACCCCCCGCGCAGCCCCCCGCCGCCGGACCCCCCGCGCAGCCCCCCGCCGCGGGACCCCCCGCGCAGCCCCCCGCCGCCGCCCGCCCGGCGCCCCCGTCCCTCGCCCCCGCCGCGCCCGGTGGCCCCGCCGGCCAGGACGACCACCGGCTGCTGCTGGTGGGGGAGCCCGGCGTCGGCAAGCTCGCCGTCGCCGCCCGGCAGCGGCTGTCACTGCTCAACGAGACCGGCGCCCGCCTCGTCGAAACCCTGGACGTCCGCCGCATCACCGAGGTGTTCGCCGCCACGCTCGCGCCGCGCCTGGCCGATCTGGTCACCGTCGACCTGGCCGACGGAGTCGTCCGGGGCGCCGAACCGCCCCCCGGCCCCCTGCCGCCGTCCGCCCTCCTGCTGCGCACCGCGGCCCACGCCGGCGCCGTCCCCGCCGCGGGCGCCGCCCCTGCCGCGGGTGCCGCAGGCAGCCGCTTCGGAACGGGCCAGACCTTCGCCTACCCCCCGCACACCCCGCAGGCCCGCTGCCTCGCCCGCGCCCGCACCGTCCTGGAACCGGTCCTGGGCGAGGCCGCCGACGCCGCCCCGGACGACGCGCCGGCCGCCGCCGCCCGCCACCTCGGCCCCGGCGAGCACTGGCTGCTGGCCGTCCCGCTGCGCTACGGCGACCGCGTCCTGGGCATCGCGACCTTCTACCGCGCCGGAAGGGACCGCCCCTTCGAGCAGGACGACATCTCCCTCGCCGAGGAACTGACCGCACGGGCGGCGACCTGCGTGGACAACGGCTGCCGCTACACCCGCGAACGCCTGGCCAGTCTCACCCTCCAGCGCAGCCTCCTGCCCGGCGACATCACCCCCTCCCTCGCCGTGGAGGTCGCCTCCCGCTACCTGCCCGCCGACGACCGCACCGGCGTCGGCGGCGACTGGTTCGACGTGATCCCCCTCTCCAGCGCCCGGGTGGCCCTGGTCGTGGGCGACGTCGTCGGACACGGCCTGCACGCCGCCGCGACCATGGGCCGCCTCCGCACGGCCGTGCGCACCCTCGCCGACCTCGACCTCCCGCCCGAAGAGGTCCTCGCCCGCCTCGACGACCTGGTCAGCCGCCTCGCCCCCGACAGCGAGGCCGAGGACCCGGCCAGCGGCGCCACCTGCCTGTACGCCGTCTACGACCCGGTCTCCCGGCAGTGCACCGCCGCCCGCGCCGGCCACCCGCCGCCCGTCCTGACCACCCCCGACGGCGCCACCCGCCTCCTGGACCTGCCCGCCGGCCCCCCGCTGGGCCTGGGCCGCTTCGTCCCCTACGCCTCCGCCACCACGGACATCCCCCCGGGCAGCGTCCTGGCCCTGTACACCGACGGCCTGGTCACCTCCCGCGGACAGGCACGCCCCGGCGACCGCCTCGACGACCTGCTGACCGCGCTCGCCCGCCGCGAGCCCTCCCTGGAACGCGCCTGCGACGACATCACCGCCGCCCTCGCCCCCGACGGCCCGCACGACGACATCGCCCTCCTGCTGGCCCGCACCCGCGTCCTGGCCCCCGACCGGGTGGCCCAGTGGGAACTGCCCCCCGAACCCTCCTCCGTCCGCGAGGCCCGCGCCCTCGTCGACCGCCGCCTCACCCGGTGGGGCCTGGACCACCTCGCCCACGGCACCGCCCTCATCGTCAGCGAACTGGTCACCAACGCCGTCCGCTACGGCGGCTCCGGCCCCGTCCAGCTGCGCCTGCTGCGCGGCGAGTCCCTGGTGTGCGAGGTCACCGACCACAGCAACTCCTCCCCGCGCATACGGCGTGCCGGGGCCTCCGAGGAAGGCGGCCGCGGTCTGTTCCTCGTCGCCCGCTACTCCCACGCCTGGGGCGCCCGCTACCGCACCCGGGGCAAGACGGTCTGGGCCGAACAGCCCCTGCGGGAGTCCCTGCCGCTGTCCCTGGACCCCGGCGCCGAGGAAGACCTTCTGCTCAGCCTCTACGACGACCCCTACGACCGCTGACGGGAACGCGGAAGGGCCGGCACCGCACGGGCGCCGGCCCTTCCGCGTTCCCGTCAGCGCCGGCCCCGAGGCCCTCGGCGAAAGCCCGGGGACCCGCCGTCGCCGTCGGCACGGCGCCCCGCACCCGCGCGCGGCGGCGGACGGCTGGTCGTCTCAAGCGGGGTCGGGGTCGCCGAACCAGCGGCGCAGCGCCTCGTCGAGCCCGGGTCCACCGTCGCCCGCCCAGGCGATGTACCCGTCGGGGCGGACCAGGAGCGCGGCGACCTCGTCGAAGGGGGAGGACAGCGTGCCGGCGACGGTGGTGACCCGTCCCTTCCAGCCGGTCGCAGCCTCCCGCACCCCGGGCGCGCCGGCCAGGTCGAGCAGGACGCCCTGCGCCTGGTGCAGCAGTTCGGGGGTGCGGACCGGCCCGTCCGGGGTCTCCAGCGTGCGCGGCGGCAGCCGGCGGCCGGCCAGCGGATGGGCGTCGGGACCGACGTCGTAGCGGATGTCGAGGTGGCTGACCGCACCCGCCAGATGCCGTCTGACCTCCTCCAGGTCGATCAGTTCCGCGTACAGGTCGCGCAGCGCCTGGGAGTCGTCGCCGCCGAAGATGGTCATGCCCTGGGCGCGGGTGTTGGACAGCAGCCGGGCGCCCACGGGGTGGCGTTCGTCGTGGTAGGTGTCCAGCAGGTTCTCGGGCGCCCACCCCCCGACGGTGGCGGCGAGCTTCCAGCCCAGGTTGACCGCGTCCTGGATGCCGGTGCTCATGCCCTGGCCGCCCGCGGGCAGGTGGATGTGCGCGGCGTCGCCGGCGAGCAGCACACGGCCCTTGCGGTACTGGGCGGCCTGGCGGGTGGAGTCGGTGAAGGAGCTGACCCACAGGGCCTCCCCGCCCGAGATGTCCTCGCCGGTCACCCGCTGCCACGCCGCGGCGACTTCGGCGAACCCGGTGCTGCCGTCCCCGTCCTCGGGCGAGGTGCCGTACTCCGAGAGGATGATGCGGGCCACGCCGCCGGGCATCGGGAAGACCTGCACCAGGCCGCCCGGCAGCCGCTCGCCGAGGGGGCGCAGCCGCACCCCGCTGCCCGCCACGTCGGCGAGATGGATGAGCTGGGTCCCGGAGGTGCCGGGGAAGTCGATTCCCGCGGCCTTGCGCACCGCGCTGTGCCCGCCGTCGGCGCCCACCAGGAACAGCCCGCGCAGCCGCTCCCGTCCGCCGCCGGGGGCGGCCACGGTGACCGTGACGCCCTCCTCGTCCTCCTCCAGAGCGAGGAACCTGTGGCCTCTGCGGATGTCGGCGCCCTGTTCGAGCGCCCAGGCCTCCAGGATCGACTCCGTCTGCGACTGCGGGATCCCGCGGGCCCCGAAGTGCGCGTCCTCCAGGACGGTGTAGTCGAACGGGACCCCGCCGAAGTGGCCCATCGGGCTGGTCTCCAGGTCGCCGAAGCGCGGGACGAGCCCGCGCTGGTCCAGCGTCTCCAGGGTGCGGGCGGTGAATCCCAGGGCGCGGGACTGGCCGGTCGGCTGCGCCAGTTCCTCGGCGACGATGACGCTCGCCCCTCCGAGGCGCAGTTCGCCGGCCAGCATCAGTCCGGTGGGGCCCCCTCCGACGACGATGACGTCCGCACTCGATGTCCTGTCCATGTGGGTTTGTCCTCACTGTACGGCAGGGCGGTCATGCTTCTTCTTGTCGTTCTGCGGGATGCGTTGCCCGGGCGGCGGTGCGGCGAGGGCCGGCACGGCGTGGAACAGCAGGCGGGGGCAACGCGGCGCACCGCGCCCTGAACAGGCTGTCTCTTTGTGCCCGTAGTGGACCATTGCGGGCTCAACCCGACCTCGTGTCCGCCTGGAAGGGCGCTGAAAGGCCCTGGTGAAGGGGGAGTCGGACCGCCGGCGGGCGGGCGCCCTCCGGGCCGTGGGCCTCCCGGCCTCCCGGCCTCCCGGCCGCCCCACGGCGGACCCCGCCCGGCCGCGGGCGGCGGCGGCCACCGCGAGGCGCCGTCCGCCTGCCGTCGGGGCTGCCGCCCCGGAGCCGCCGACGCGACCGGGCTGCGGCGCCCCTTCCCGCGCGCGACGGCCCGGAGCGTTCTCGCGGCCCGCCCCGGCATCGCCCCGCAGACAAGGCCCGGCCGGCGTCCGCCGGAGGGGCGTCATCCGGTCAATGTGATCCACGTCACTTTCTGCCGACCTTGGTTCGGGAGACGCGCGCGTGTCACTATTCCCGCACGTCTCCCCTGCCTGGAACCTTCTAACGGCAGTGGTTCGAGGTCGTGACCGCCGGTTCGTCCGGGCGGAATCAGGCCATTTGAAGCACTCGACCCCCCCTCCGCCGTGCCCGCAGCCCGGGCGGGCGAGGCCCCGGATCGCGCAGGACCCGCCTCCCCGCGCACCGTGCTGCTCGGCAAGCCGCCGCGTCCCCTTCGCCGGAAGGCGTCCCCGGGCGCCGGCGTCCGGCTCCGAGGAAGAGTCCGCAGCCGAACGACGCCGCCGCACCGGCCGACGCCACCGGGCTCACCGCCTGGTCCGCCGGGAAACGGCGGACCAGGCGGCCTGCCACCAGCTCGACGTCTCCTCTCGCAGAAGTGGATTCCAGATATGCCGAGGCTGTGCAAACCGGCGATGAGCGCGCCGGAACATGTCATCACCGTGGAAGAGACTCTGGAGTTCGCCGAACGGGTGCACGCCGGGAAACCGCAGCTCCCGTTGGCGCTTCGCCTGATCCGTAACACGGGTGTGCGCAAGCGGCACATCGTCCAGCCCATCGAGAAGACGCTCACCCACCCGGGGCTGACCGAACGCAACCGCATCTACGAGCTGGAGTCGAAGAAGCGGGTCCCCGCGGTCGTCGAACAGGCGCTGGCCAACGCCGAGGTGACGGCCCGTGACATCGACGCGATCATCTACGTGTCGTGCACCGGGTTCTTGATGCCGTCGCTGACGGCCTGGCTGATCAACAGGATGGGTTTCCGTTCGGACACCCGGCAGATCCCGATCGCGCAGCTGGGCTGTGCGGCGGGCGGCGCGGCGGTGAACCGGGCGCACGACTTCTGCGCCGCGCATCCGGGCAGCAACGTGCTGATCGTCTCGTGCGAGTTGTGCTCGCTGTGCTACCAGCCCGACGCGGACGACGTGGGTTCGCTGCTGTCGGACGGGCTGTTCGGCGACGCGGTCGCGGCGGCGGTGGTGCGCGGGACCGGGGGAGTGGGGATCGAGCTGGAGCGCAACGCCTCCTACCTCATACCGGGCACGGAGGAGTGGATCTCCTACGACGTGCGCGACACCGGCTTCCACTTCCAGCTGGACCGCCGGGTGCCGGGCACGATGGAGCCGCTCGCGCCGGTGCTGCGGGAGTTCGCCAAGGACCACAGCTGGGACGCGGGCAGGCTCGACTTCTACATCGTCCACGCCGGCGGGCCGCGCATCCTCGACGACCTCGCCAAGTTCCTCGAGGTCGACCGCACCATGTTCCGGCACAGCTGGGCCACGCTGAACGAGTACGGCAACATCGCCAGCGCCGTCGTCCTCGAGGCGGCCCGCCGCCTGTTCGAGGAGGACGCCCCCGCTCCGGGCGCCACCGGCCTGATCGCCGGCTTCGGACCGGGCATCACCGCCGAGATGGCGCTCGGCACCTGGGCCGCCGACGTTCCGCAGCCCGTCGCCTGAGCGCACCCGGCGCCCGTCCCGGAGACCGGGCGGACCCGTCTGCGTCCCGGCGGACCCCTTCCGCCGCGACCGCGCCATCCCCTTGCACGCCGAACCCGGCGAGAACCGGGGCGAACACGTGGTGAACGCCCTGCGCACCGCGGTTCGCACCCACTTCGCCTCGACCCGGTCCCTAGGAGGGACAGCATGATCAAGCACCAGCCGCGCCCGGACAACATCATGCGGCTGATCAACGGCTACTGGGCCACCGGGATCCTCGCCGCCGCAGCCTGCCACGAGATCTTCACCCACCTGGAGAACGGCGCGGGCACGGCCTCCGAGCTGGCCGCCCGCGCCCAGATCTCCGAGCGGGGCGCGCAGGCCCTTCTCGACGGACTCGTCAGCGTGGGCCTGGTCGAGCTGCGCCGGAGCCGGTACCACAACACCGCCGAGGCGTCCGCCTACCTGGTCGAGGGCAGACCCGCCTCCCTCGCCAGCTTCGCCCGGCTCAAGCTGACGCACATGGCCAGCGTGAGAGACCTGGCCGAGGTGGTCCGCGCCGGGGGACCGGTGACCGACCCCGTGGTGGAGGTCGCCAACAACCCTCACTGGGAGGGGATCGTCACGGCCATCGCCGCCCAGTCCGTTCCCGCCGCGACGCTCGCCGCCGAGCTGCTCGGCCTCGCCGGGGCCGGCGAGATCTCCATCCTCGACGTGGGCGGAGGGTCGGGCATCTACTCGGCCACCTGGCTGGAGGCCAACCCGGCTGCCCGCTCCACCCAGATCGACTGGGAGCCGATCAACGCGGTCGCCCGCCGGCTGCTGGCCGAGCGCGGGGTCGCCGACCGCTTCACCTGCGTCAACGGCGACTTCCACACCACCGACTTCGGCGCCGCGCAGTACGACGTCGCCGTGTACTCCCACATCGCCCACCAGGAAGGGCCGGAGAGCAACATCGAGATCTTCGGCAGGCTTCGCCGGGCCCTCAAGCCCGGCGGCACCCTGGTCGTCAACGACTACGTCGTCGACGACGACCGCAGCGGCCCCGCCTTCCCGCTGATCTTCGCCTCCGAAATGCTGCTGAAGAGCAAGAGCGGCAGCACCTGGCGGCGCAGCGACTACCACGAGTGGCTGACCAAGGCCGGGTTCGAGGAGATCCTCTTCCACTCCGCGCCGCCCGGCACCCTGGTCCTCGCCCGGTAGCGGCACATAAGATCCGGGCCGCCCAACTTCCTTTCACCGCAAGGCAGTTATCGACTCCGGCACGGTCGGACGAACAGCTAGCAAAGGAAATCGACCATGGCATCCGTGAACGTATCGATCATCTACTACAGCTCCACCGGCAACGTGCACGCGCTGGCACAGGCCGCGGCCGAGGGCGCCGAGAAGGCCGGCGCGACCGTGCGCCTGCGCAAGGTCCGCGAGCTGGCGCCGCCGGAGGCCGTCAACGCCAACCCGGCATGGGCCCGGCACATGGAGGCCACCGCCGACGTCGCCGAGGCCACCCTGGAGGACCTCAGCTGGGCGGACGCGCTGCTGTTCGGCACCCCCAGCCGTTTCGGCAACGTGGCCAGCCAGCTCAAGGCGTTCATCGACACCGCCGGCGGCCTGTGGCACCAGGGCGGTCTCGCCGACAAGGTCGTCTCGGCGTTCACCGCCAGCGGCACCGCCCACGGCGGCCAGGAGTCCACCATCCTGGCGCTGAGCAACACCTTCTACCACTGGGGCGGCATCATCGTGCCCCCCGGTTACACCGACCCGGTCCAGTACCAGACGGGCAACCCCTACGGCGCCTCGCACGTCACGGGCGTCGGCCCCGCCGCTTCCGGCCCCGACGAGGCCGTCCTGCAGTCGGCCCGGCACCAGGCCCGGCGCGTCGTGGACATCGCCACCGCCCTCAAGGCCGGCCGCTCCGCCTGACGCCGCCACCGCGGGCGGGCGCCCCGCCCTTCGCCGGGCCGGGCGCCCGCCTCGCCACCGCCGCCTGCGCGCCCGCGCGTTCCTCCGCCGTGCGCCGCAGGCGGCGTCCTTTTCTCTGCCCGCGGGAAGCAGGGCCGCCGCGGGGTCCGGGCCCTGGAGGGGAACTCTCATGAACATCACGTTGTGGATCGTCGCCTCGGTGCTGGGCGCGGCCTTCCTGGCCGGCGGCGCCATGAAGCTGGCCCAGCCCAAGGAGAAACTGGCCGCCTCCGGCTGGGACTGGGTCGAGGACTACGACGGCAGCGTCGTCAGGGCCATCGGCGCCCTGGAAGTACTGGCCGGCGTCGGGCTCATCCTGCCCGCCGCCCTCGACGTCGCGCCGGTCCTGACGCCGCTGGCCGCCGCGGGCCTGGCCGTGCTGATGGCGCTGGCGGCCCTCACCCACGCCCGCCGCAAGGAAGGGCAGGGGGCCGCGGTGACCGTGGTCCTGCTCGCCGCCGCCGTCTTCGTGGCGTGGGGCCGCTTCGGACCGCACTCCTTCTGAAACACGCCCCGCCCGCGTCCCCCGCTCCGGCCTCCCGCCCGAGCGAGGCGGCCGCACGACGCCCCCGGGCCTGCCGGGCGCACCCGGCCCAGCACCGGCAGGTTCCTCCCGTCCCGGAGTCCAAGGAGCACTTCTGTGCGTATCGCCGTGACCGGATCGATAGCGACCGACCATCTGATGGTGTTCCCCGGACGTTTCGCCGAGCAGCTGATCGAGGGTCAGCTGGAGCGGGTCTCCCTGTCGTTCCTCGCCGACCGGCTCAAGGTGCACCGCGGCGGCGTCGCCGCCAACATCGCCTTCGGCCTCGGACGGCTGGGCCTGGACCCGCTCCTGGTGGGCGCGGCGGGCATGGACTTCCCCGAGTACGACGCCTGGCTGCGGGCCAACGGCGTCGACACCCGCGCGGTGCGGGTCAGCGAGACCCTGCACACCGCCCGCTTCGTGTGCACCACCGACCAGGACCAGAACCAGATCGCCACCTTCTACGCCGGCGCCATGGCCGAGGCCTCCCGCATCGACCTGGCCGAAACCGCCGCACGCTGCGGCCCGCTCGCCCTCGTCCTGGTCGGCGCCGACGACCCCGCCGCCATGCTGCGGCACACCGCCGCCGCCCACCGCCTGGGCGTCCCCGTGGCCGCCGACCCCTCCCAGCAACTGGCCCGCATCGACCGCGACCAGGCCCGCCGACTGGTCGACGGGGCCACCTGGCTGTTCACCAACGCATACGAGTCCGCGCTGCTGCGCGAACGCACCGGCTGGAGCGAGGACGACCTCCTCGCCCGGGTCGGCACCTGGATCACCACGCTGGGCGCCGACGGAGTGTCACTGGCCCGCGCCGGCGAGCCCCGGCTGCTCGTGCCGGCCGTCCCCGCGGACCCGATCGCCGACCCCACGGGCGCGGGCGACGCCTTCCGGGCCGGCTTCCTCGCCGGCGTGCTGTGGCAGTGGCCGCACGAGCAAGCCGCCCGGCTCGGCTGCGCGCTGGCCGCCACCGTGCTGGAGTCGGTCGGCACCCAGGAGTACAAGCTGCTCGCCGCCGACCTGACCGCGCGCATCGGCCGCGCCTACGGCGACGACACCGCCCGCGCCGTCGAACCCCGACTGGCAGGCGCGCTGTGAACGGCCACGCACGCCACGCGCCTGAACGCCCGGGGCCGCCCGTGACGACGTTCTCCTTCGAGTTCTTCCCCCCGAAGACGGCCAGGGGAGAGCAGACGCTGTGGCGAGCGATCCGGCGGATCGAACCGCTCGGGCCGGACTTCGTCTCCGTCACCTACGGCGCCGGCGGCTCCTCGCGGGACCGGACGGTGGCGGTCACCCGCCGCATCGCCGCCGAGACCACCCTGCGCCCCGTCGCCCACCTGACCGCGGTCGGCCACTCGGTGGCCGAGCTGCGCCACATCATCGGCCAGTACGCGGACGCGGGCATCCGCGACGTCCTGGTGCTGCGCGGCGATCCGCCGGGCGACCCCAAGGGGGCCTGGACGCCGCACCCGCAGGGCCTGCGGTACGCGTACGAGCTGGTCGAACTGGTCCGCTCGCTGGGCGACTTCAGGATCGGGGTGGCCGCGTTCCCCGAGAAGCACCCGCGCTCGGCCGACTGGGAGTCCGACATCCAGCATTTCGTCGCCAAGTGCCGGGCAGGCGCCGACTACGCGATCACGCAGATGTTCTTCCGCGTGGAGGACTACCTGCGGCTGCGTGAACGGGTCGCGGCCGCCGGCTGCGACGTTCCGATCATCCCGGAGATCATGCCGGCCACCGACCACCGGCAGATCGCCCGCTTCGCCGAACTCTCCGACGCGGCCTTCCCCCCGGCCCTCGCCGCGCGCCTGCACGCGGCCCGGGACAGCCCGGCGGACGGCCACCGCATCGGCGTCGAGTACGCGACCGCCATGGCCGAGCGTCTCCTCGCCGAGGGCGCCCCCGGTCTGCACTACATCACCCTCAACAAGTCCACGGCGGCCCTGGACATCCACCGCAACGTCCTGGGGCCGCCGCCGAGCACGGCAACCGCCCCCGTCCGCCCCGCCCCGCCCGGCGTGAAGCCGGGCCCGCCCCGCCCCGGGCAGGCCGCGCGCCTCGGCGTCGGGACGAGGGCCCCTTCAAGCCGGACCACTACCGCTCCCGAGAAAGGCCGGTGACATGACGCCAGAAGCCACGCTGGCTCGGTTTCGCGAATACATGGTGGGACCCTCCCGCTTCATGACCCTGCTGTCCTGCTTCGAGCTGGGCCTCGTCGACGCGCTGCGGGACCGGCCCGGACTGACGGCGGACGAACTGGGCGAGGTGGCCGGCGCCAAGCCGGCCGCCGTGGAACAGCTCCTGCTGCTGATGGTCAAGGAAGGCTTCGTCGCCCACGACGAGGCCTCCGGCACCTACACCCTCGACGCGCTCGCGGGCGTCGCCGAGAAGGACCTCGAGCAGGCGCTCGCCGATCTGGACATGATCAAGGCGGTCACGCTGAGGCAGCTGTTCTACCTCACCGAGAGCGTGCGCAGCGGCACGACCGTCGGCCTCAAGGAGCTGTACGGGTACGACGGCGACCTGTACGGCGCACTGGCCCAACTGCCGGAACTGCGCGAGCCCTGGGCGAAACTGATGAACACGGTCACCGCCCACGTCGACCCCTGGTTCTTCTCCCACATCGACATCCCGGCCGGCTCCCGCGTGCTCGACCTCGCCGGGAACACCGGCCTCGGCGCCGTCAACACCCTGAGACTGAAGAACTCCCCGGGGCTGCGGGTGACCACCTTCGACCTGCCCGAGAAGGAGGAGGAGTGCCTGCAGAACTTCCGGGCCCACGGCGTCGAGGAACAGTGCTCGTTCATCGGCGGTGACGTCTTCGAAGAAGTCCCCAGGGGATTCGACGTCGTACTCGTCAAGCACTTCCTGCCCATGTTCGACAAAAGCGACGTCCTCCGGATTCTCGAAGGCGTCCACAAGTCACTGGAAGTCGGCGGACAGGTCCACGTCCTGGTGCCGGTGTTCCCGGAGAATCTGAAGGACACCGAAAACTACACCGTCGACTTCTACCCCAGCTTTTTCATCGGCTGCACCATGGGGCAGGGCGGGCCGCAGAAACTGTCGACCTGGCAGAGCTGGCTCGAGGAATGCGGATTCACGGTCACCAAGGCCGTCACCGACGACCCGGCCAATCTGCCGCCGCACGCCCTCACCGTGGAAGCCCTGCTGTCCGCGACGAAGACCGCCTGACGGGCCGGTCCCGGACCTGCGTGATCACCCGCCTGCGGCGGGCGCGAACACGTCGAGCCGATATCAAGCCGAGGTCGAGCGGATATCGAGCAGAGCACCTGATCAAGCGACGGGCGAATGATACGGTCACGGAAATGGACCCCGTCCAGGCCCGAGCCCGGTAAACACCTTATGTCTTCCGTCGCTTCATTTCCTGTTCCCTCGGGAACGCGGTTGAACCTGGAGGATGAATGTCGGGAACGAAGAACGCAGAAGCCGTCTATTCGGCCATCGAGGAAGCGGCCGGGCTGCTGGACATCCCCTGCTCGCGGGAGAAGGTCCTCTCGGTCCTGTCCGCCTTCGGCGACGGGGTGTCGGAGGAATCCGTGATCGTCCTCGCCATGGCCGGCGGCGAGCGCCACGGAGGGGACATCGACTACAACTTCACGGTGCCGACCGAGGTGGGCGACCCGTACGAGATCGCCGTGGCGAACGGCTGGATCGAGGCGACGGACCACCCGGTCGCACGGCTGCTCCCGGAGATCGTGGAGGCCTGCCCCGTCACCTTCTACGGGGTCGAGAGCGGCGTCGTCGGCGGCTTCAAGAAGACCTACATCTTCTTCCCGCTGGACAACCTGGGGAAGCTGTCGACGCTCGCGTCGCTTCCGTCCATGCCGCCCAGCGTCGCCGAGCACGCCCGCACCTTCGCCGGCCTGGGCATGGGCGACCGGATCTCGATCATCGGCATCGACTACATACGCCACACGGTCAACGTGTACTTCATGGCGGGATCCCTCGAGGAGAAGGCCGTCCTGTCGCTGCTCCAGGACACGAAGCTGCCGGCCCCCGATCCGCAGTTCCTGGAGTTCGTGCAGAACTCCTTCTCGATCTACCCCACCTTCGGCTGGGAGTCCCCGGACGTCCGCCGGATCTGCTTCTCCTCGGTGAGCCCGGACGACACCGCGTACCCCACCACCCTCCACGAGGAAATCGCCCGGTTCGCACGCAACGCCCCCTACGAGTACGGCGGCGCACGGGTCCTCGTCTACGGCGCCACGATCTCGCGCACCGAGGAGTACCACAAGCTCGGGGTCTACTTCCGCAGGCCGCCCGCCTTCTGGGACAACCTGCCGCTGGCCGCCACGTTCGAGAAGCTCGCCGCCGCCCACCGCGGCGCATAGCAGCAGCACCGACGACCGACCAACAGGAGGAGAAATGTCGGAAACCATCGGGGCCGACGAGCGCGCCGCCCTGGACTCGCTGGGAGGCGTTCTCGGCGAGGCCGGCGCGGAGGCGCTCAACGGGCCGCGCGACCAACTGGCCGAGAGCCTGCTGCGCGCGGCCTTCGAACTGTGGGAAAACCCCCAGGTGCGGCCCAAGCTCCTGGGCATCCTGCACGCCGCGGTCAACAGCGAGGAAGGCGCGGAGCAGATGCGCCAGTTCCTCGCCAACCAGCTCTTCGCGCAGGCGGGCAAGGCGCTCGGCATCGCCGGCATGGACATCTACCAGGCGGCGGAGACCATCAAGGTCCCGGCGATCCACATCAACGCGGCGGCAGGACAGGTCTGGGGCGTCGTCCTGCTGCGCTACATCGTGAAGCTGGAGCCGATCGCGTCGGCGTCGAGCGAGGAGCTGATCCAGCTGCTCACCCCGACGATCCGGCGCTACCTGGGCTGACCGCCGGTCAGGCGGCGTTCGCCCACCGGCAGGTCACGGCCGGCTCCCGTCCCGTGACCCTGCCGGAGTCCCCCTCCGAGACGGCCCTGCGGCCCCGGAGACGGCACAGCGAACGCCGAGGCAGGCGCGCTGTGTCACATCTGTGGAGATCGTTTCGTCGTACTGCTGAGACACACCATCCCGCGTACCGGCGGGACGGGCGACCGGCCGGCGCCCCCCTGCATCGCGGGGGGCCGGCCGGTCGCCCGGGCCGGCGGAATGCCCGGCCACGGACCATTTCGGAGGAACGAGTTAGGTATGAGTAGCGCAGACAAGGAAACGCGGGGCGGGAGCGTCCTCGCCGACGCCGACCCGAAGCGGTGGACGGCGCTGGCCGTTCTGACGGCGATGCAGTTCATGCTCATGATGGACGTCACCGTCGTGAACATCGCCCTCCCCGAGATGGAATCGGACCTGGACTTCTCCCCCGGAGGTCTCGCGTGGGTGGTCAACGCCTACGTGCTGACCGCGGGCGGTTTCCTGCTGCTGGGCGGACGGCTCGCCGACATGTACGGCCGCCGCAAGATCTTCATCGCCGGTGTGCTGGTCTTCGGCATCTCCTCGGTCGTGTGCGGCGCCGCGGCCAACTCCGGGATGCTGGTCGGCGGCCGCTTCGTCCAGGGCTTCGGTGAGGCGCTGGCCGGCCCGGCGGCACTGGGCCTGATCCCGGTGCTGTTCCGCGACGCCAAGGAGCGCGCCAAGGCGCTGGGCATCTGGGGCGGCATGGCCGCGGTGGGCAGCGCGGTCGGCTCGGTCGTCGGCGGAGCGCTGACCGACCTGGTGGACTGGCGCTGGATCTTCTTCATCAACATCCCCGTCGCCGTGTTCGCGCTGATCATGGTTCCCCGGGTCATCCCGGAGAGCCGCATGACCCGCTCGAACGGCCAGGGAGTCGACGCGGTCGGCGCCATCGCCGCCACCGGCGGTCTGGTCGCGATCGTCTACGGCCTCCTGCAGGCCGCCGACGACCCGTGGGGCTCCGCGGACGTGCTGGTCCCGCTCTTCGGCGGCATCGCCCTGCTGATCTTCATGGCCGTGTGGGAGTCCCGCGTCCCCGCCCCGATGATCCCGCTGCGGTTCTTCACCAACCGCACCCGGGTCACCTCCAACGGCGTCAGCGTGCTCGCGCTCGCGTCCTTCTACACGTACGCCTTCCTGCTGACCCTCTACCTGCAGCAGGTGCTGGGCTACTCGCCGATGAAGACGGGTCTGACCTACATCCCGTTCACCGTCGCCATCGGCGTCGGGATGGGCGTGTCGACAGCGCTGATGCCGCGCCTGGGCGTCAAGCCGATCCTGATGCTGTCCTTCCTCGGCAGCGCCGGCGGCCTGCTCCTGGCCGCGGGCGGCCTCGCCACCGACGCGTCCTTCCTCACCGGGATCATGCCGGGCCTGCTCGTGTACGGCTTCTTCAACGCCGTCGGCTTCCCCGCCCTGACCAACGGCGCGCTGCACGAGGTCACCGGCCAGGACGCAGGTCTGGCCTCCGGCGTGCAGACCGCCATGCAACAGGTCGGCGGATCGCTCGGCCTGGCCACCATGGTTCCCCTGGCCCTGCGCTACGTCGAGGACCACATCGCCGACGGCGACCTCCCGCAGATCGCGCAGACCGAGGGATACGCACTGGCGCTGCGCACCGCGGCCGGCGTCCTCGTCGTCGCGACCGTGCTCGTCCTGCTGCTGATGGACAAGGTGGACTCCAAGCCGCGCGACGCGGTCGCCGAGGCCACCAGCGGGGCCGCCGCCGCGGAAGAAGAGGGCGCCCGCACCCCCGCCGCGTCCTGACCGCACGCCGCGCTCCCGCCGCCCCCGGGCCATCCCCCGGGGGCGGTGCCGTGTCGCCGGCCGCGCCGGCCGCGTGAGCACCCGGGGGGGACCGCCGGCCCGCGGCGCGAAGCCGGCCGTCCCGCCCGAGCGGACGCTGCGGCCATCCCCGCGGCCGGCCTTCCCGGTGCCCGGGCCCGCGCACCGCCAACGGCGCACCGCCGGCCCCGCAGCGGGCCGGTCCCGAGACATCCGGCGCCCCGGACGCCGCCCGCGCCCGGCGGCTCGCGCCGGCCCGGGCAGGGCGGCCGACGCCTGCGCGATCGCCGGCGGCGGGCCCGCCGCCAGGACGCTTCGCTGCCGCGCCGCACGCCTGCGGCGAGCCGGCCGGCCCGATCGGGCAACACCCTCCCGAACCGCTCCGGCTCCGGCCGCCGGCGCGGCCCCCGCGATTGCCCTCCGGGATCCGGTCACACATGCGGCGCGCCGTTCGTCAAGAAGACCAGGGCCGCGCGGAGCGGTCCCCGCACCGCGGACGGTCACATTCCCCCGCGCCGTCCGCGGTGCGGCGGCCCCAGCACCGCCAGATCCATCCCGCGCAACTGCTCCGGGTCGGTGACGACGTCCATCTCGAGGATCTTCCCGCCGGAGATCTCGAACGTCATCGCACGCATGCCGCCGTTCTCCTGCTGCGCGAGAACCCCCGGCGATCCGTTGACGAGCGCCAGCCAGGCGACCTGGAGGAACGGCGCGAACCTCGACGCCCCCCGGGCCACCGCCACCGAACCCAGCGCCACGGGCACGCCGTTGTTGCGGGCCACCGCGTCGGGGTCCAGGACCGCGAGCAGCGCGTCGAAGTCGCCGTCGCGCGCGGCGGCGAGGAACGCCTGCACGACCTCCCGCTGCTGCGACGCGGCCGGATCGGCCGCCGACCGGCTGCCCCGCACCCGGTGCCGCGCACGGCTCGCCAGCTTCCGGGCCGCCGCCGGGCTGCGCTCCAGGATCGCCGCCACCTCGTTGAAGGGCACGCCGAACATGTCGTGCAGCACGAACGCCAGCCGCTCGGCGGGATCCAGCGTCTCGAGGACGACCAGCAGCGCCTGCCCCACCGAGTCGGCCAGCACCGCGTACTCCTCGGGACCGTCGTCCTCGTAGAAGGTGGCCACCGCGGGAACGAGGTCCTCCAGGGAGTCCTCCCGGCGCGCACGGCGCTGACGCAGCATGTCCAGGCACACCCGCCCCACCACGGTGGTCAGCCAGCCCCGCAGGTTCGTGATCTCGTCGTCGTGGGACCGGCTCAGCCGCAGCCAGCACTCCTGCACCGCGTCTTCCGCCTCGGCCGGTGAGCCGAGCATGCGGTAGGCGACCGACTGCAGATGCACCCGGTTCTCCTCGAAACGATCCGCCAGCCATTCAATCTCGTCCATCGCCGCTCCTTGTGGGCCTCGGCACCCCGCCCGGGCTGCCGTTCACCATGCGACGCCCGCACGGTCCCGGCGACCGGCCGGCCGGCGACGGCCGACGACGTCCGGGCTCGCAGATACGGGCGGTCACGGTCCCTCGGGATCCGCGGAGTGCTCTCACTGCACTGACGAGCGGGACACCGAGGTTGTGACCGGCGGCCGGCGCATCCCCCCGAAAAAGGCCCGGCTCCTCGGTCCCCTGCCGCACGCCACGAGCCACCAGGATGCCACCGCCGCCCGAACGCACCGCCCGCCCCCCGACCCGCCTTCGAGCCCTCTTCGATCCCCGCAGCGGCAGGGCGCCGCGACCGCGGCGCTTCCAGCAGAGCCGAGCACGCGCCGAGAGGGTCTGCGCACGGGTTCGCCGCCCAACAGCGACACGGCCGTCGCGACCTTCCGGCCCGGCGTCCTCTCTCCCGCTCCAGGGGCTCGGCGACGCGACGGCCGGCCGCGCCGCCCACCCCCCCCGCTTCGCCTGCGAGTCCACCACGCGCTGACCACCCAGCACACCGCGTCCCCGACCGAAAGGCAGTGCACATGGCAGACCGAACCGCAGCACCGGCGCCCAGCGGTTCACCGCAGCGCCCGGCCACGCTTCCCTCGCTCACCGGCCTCCGGTTCCTGGCGGCCCTGCTCGTCTTCGTGTACCACGCCTCCTACCTCGTCGGCCCGCTGCGGCCGGACGCGCCCATCACCTTCTTCGCCGACCTCGACGTCGCGCAGCCGGTGGCCGACTTCTTCCTGCCCGCCGGACGCATCGGGGTGTCGTTCTTCTTCGTGCTCAGCGGCTTCGTCCTGGCATGGTCCTCGATCCCCGGCGACCGGATCACCGCGTTCTACCGGCGCCGTGCGCTGAAGATCTACCCCAACCACATCGTGACCTGGGCACTGGCGCTGTGGCTGTTCGCCTCCTCCACCCCGGTGGAGGCATGGCTGTCCAACCTCTTCCTGGTGCACACGTTCAGCAACCGGGCCGACATCGCGATGAGCGTCAACTTCCCGTCCTGGTCACTGTGCGCGGAGGTCCTCTTCTACGCCCTCTTCCCGCTGTTCATCGTCCTGGTGAGACGCATCGGGGAACGCAGGCTGTGGCTGTGGGCCGGCGCCATGGTCGCCGGTGTGGCGGCCATGGCGGTCGTGACGAAGCAGTTCATGGCCGGCGGCGCCCCGAGCCCGTTCGGCGACCTGACGGCGAACCAGGAGTGGTTCGGCTACGCCTTCCCGCCGCCGCGCCTGTTCGAGTTCGTCCTGGGCATGATCCTCGCCCGCATCGTCGCCGCGGGCCTGTGGCCGCGCATCGGCCTGCTGCCCTCCACGGCCCTGTTCTGCCTGGGCTACTGGGCCGCGCTTACCGTCCCGGACCCGTACAACTTCAGCCTCGCCACGGTCGTCCCGATCGGCATGATCCTGTGCGCCGCGGCCTCCCGCGACCTGCGGGGCGAAGGCGGTCCGCTCGCCGGCAGGCCCATGGTGTGGCTCGGGAACGTCTCCTTCGCCTTCTATCTCGTCCAGGGCATCGTGGTCTTCTACGGCCGGCCCGAGGTGCTGGGGACCCGCACCTACGAGACCCTGCCCGCCCTGGGCATGCTGGCCGTGCTGTTCCTGGCGAACCTGCTGGCGGCCTGGCTGCTGTACAGCCTCGTGGAGCAGCCGGTGATGCGCCGCTGGAGCCGCAGCAGGAAGCGGCCCGCGCCCAGCACGGCGCCCGAGACCGCGCAGACCGCTCCCCCCAGCAGGGGCCCCGTGCCGAGCGGCGAAGCCGTCTGAACCACGCCGAAGAGGTGCGGCACACCGGCGACGGCGAGGCTCCGCCCGCCAACCGCCGCACGGGTGCGCCGAGTTCCAGTACCGATCAAGAAGACCTATAGCAGCGGCGTGGAGAGTCGCTCCGAGCCGGAACCGAGCCCTCCCGGTCGGGAGGCCGGCGTCTGGCGGCCCTGCCCCCCCTGACCCAGGAGTCGTTCCATGCTCAACCTCGACCTTTCCCAGCGCACCGCTCTGGTCACCGGATCAACCGCCGGCATAGGCAAGGCAACCGCCGCCAGGCTGGCCGCCGCCGGCGCCCGGGTCTACGTGAACGGCCGCACCGAGGAGCGCGTGCACACCGCCATCGCGGACATCCGCAAAGCCGTCCCCGACGCCGACCTGCGTGCCGCGCCGGGCGACGTCGCCACGGTGGACGGCGTCCAGCAGATCATCGCCGCCCTCCCGGACGCCGACATCCTCGTCAACAACGCCGGCACCGCCGAACTGGGCCGCTTCACCGAGCTGGCCGACGAGAACTGGCAGCATCTGTGGGACCTGAACGTGATGAGCGGCGTGCGGCTGTCCCGCCACTACGTCACCGGGATGGTCGACCGCGGCTGGGGCCGCATCATCTTCGTCAACAGCTCCTCCGCCCTCGACATCCCGGCGGCCATGGTGCACTACGGCGTCACCAAGACCGCCCAGCTCGGCGTGGCCCGCGGCCTGGCCGAGTCCTACCCGGCCTCCGGAGTCACCGTGAACGCGGTGCTCCCCGGCCCCACCCACTCCGAGCTGAACGACCGCTACTTCGCCTTCCTCCAGCAACAGCGGCCGGACGTGCCGCTGGAGCAGATCCAGGAGGAGTTCTTCAAGGCCACCCACCCTCACTCGCTGATCGGCCGCTTCGCCGAGGCGGAGGAAGTGGCGAACCTCATCGCCTACGTGGCCTCGGACCTGTCCAGCGCCACCAACGGCGCCGCACTGCGCGTGGACGGCGGCGTGGTACGCCACGTCTGATCCGGCGCCCCGGCCTCCCGTCGCCTCCGCGCCGCAAGCCGCCGGCCGGCGACAGGAGGCCGAACACTCACTGATCCGTCAGAACCCGGGGGGTTGCACGATGGCACGTAATGATCAAGGTATGCACAGGCGGAACTTCCTGGCCGGGGGAGCGGCCGCCGGGGGAGCGGCGTTCCTGACGCAGACGGCCCTGGCCCCGCCGGCCGCGGCCGCCGGGACGGCGGTGGAGCCGGTCACCACGGTGACCCCCGGCGACAAGCGGTACCAGGACATGGTGCGCGGCTACAACCAGCGCTGGACCGCCGCGCCCGAGGCGGTCTGCCTCGCCGAGACGACGGCGCAGGTCCGGGCGGTCGTCCAGAGGGCCGTGCTGCAGGGCAAGCGCCTGACGGTGCGCAGCGGCGGCCACTGCCACGAGGACTGGGTCTACAACTCCGACGTCGACGTCGTCCTCGACATGTCCAAGATGAACAAGGTCTACTTCGACGCCGAGAAGAACGCCGTCTGCGTCGAGACCGGCGCGCAGTTGCTCAATGTGTACGAGCGCATGTACCGCTCCTGGGGCGTCACCATCCCCGCCGGCATCTGCTTCCAGGTCGGCGCCGGGGGCCATGTCAGCGGCGGCGGCTGGGGCCTGCTGTGCCGGCAGCTGGGCCTGGTGGTGGACCATCTGTACGGCGTCGAGGTGGTGACGGTCGCGGCCGACGGCACGGCGAGGGTCGTCGTGGCGACCCGCGAGCCGGGCGACCCCCACCGTGACCTGTGGTGGGCCCACACGGGCGGCGGCGGGGGCAACTTCGGCGTGATCACCCGCTTCTGGTTCCGTTCCCCGGGCGCGACGGGAACCGACCCCGCGCAGCTGCTCCCGCAGCCGCCGCCCGAGGTGTTCGTGCACGCCGTGTCCTGGCCGTGGGCCGACATGACCCGGGACTGCTTCCAGCGCCTTATCCGCAACTGGGGCGACTGGCACGCCAAGTACCTCAAGCCCGGCACCGTCAACGACCACCTGTTCAGCGCGCTGTGGCTGAACCACAGGTCGGGCGGCTACATCGGCATGGTCACCCAGCTCGACGCGACCGTCCCGAACGCGCGCAAGGTGCTGGACGACTTCCTGGCCGCCGTGACCGCCGGCGTGGACGTGGCACAGGAGCCGATGACCACCCACATGGGAGAGATGGCGGCCATGACGGGTCTCGCCGAGCCGCGCCGGATGCCGTGGTTCCAGGCCGCCCGCTACGCCGGCACCACCAACCCGACGCTGAACGACCCCAGCCTCAAAAGCGACAACAAGTCCGCCTACTACCGCACTGCCATACCGGCGGCGCAGATCGACAGGATCTACGAACAGCTGACGCGGGACGACCTGGTCAATCCCACCGCCAACGTGCAGCTGAGCTCCTTCGGCGGCAAGGTCGCCGCCGTCGCCCCGGACGCCACCGCCTTCCCGCACCGCGAGGCCGCCTTCAAGGCGGCATGGTCGATCTGGTGGACCGACCCGGCCGACGAGGCGATGTCGCTGCGGTGGCTGCGCGAGTTCTACCAGAGCGTCTACGCCGACACGGGCGGCGTCCCGGTCGTCAACGAGGTGACCGACGGCTGCTACGTCAACTACCCGGACATCGACCTGAGCGACCCGAAGTACAACACCTCGGACGTGTCCTGGCAGGAGCTGTACTACAAGGGCAACTACGCCAGGCTCCAGCGGGTCAAGCAGAAGTACGACCCGCGCGACGTCTTCCGCCACAGCCAGTCCGTCAAGCTCCCCGGCGCGTAAGCGCACACGCGCAACGGAGCAGGGCCGGCGCCCCACGGGCGCCGGCCGAAGACGTCCGGCCGCGGCGCGGCACTCCTACTCCGCCTCCTCCTCGGCGGAGGGGGCGGGGATGAGGGTCCAGCCGTGGTAGATGGTGGGCTGGTTGTTCCACATGCGGATCAGGCGCATCTCGGCGTCGTTGCTGAGAACGTTGTCCACCATGCCGATGGCGTAGGACGTGCCGCGGGCGACGATGGCGCGCACCGGCGCCCGCCCGGGCGTGTCGGCGAGGCCGGGGACGGGCACCAGGTCCCAGTGCTGGCTGGCGGCGCCGTCGTCCTTGGGGTGCAGGCGCACGGGAGTGTTGCGGGCCGCCTCGCCGACGCGTGTGACGTGCTTGGTCCCGTTGGCGCTGCTGATGCGGTAGGAGCCGTTCTGCAGGCGGGTGAAGCGCCACAGCACCGCCGCGTTGTTCCACAGCGGGTCGGCGGTGAAGTTCTGCAGTTCGTCCCGGTCGTTGGTGTCGTCGTCGTTGACGCGGTCGGGCATCCAGTAGGAGTTCGTCACGGCATGGACGACCATGACCTGTCCGGTGGGCGCCGGGCTGGGCGCCGGGTACTCGAGATCCTGCTCGGATGTGGGCATGACAGACCTCTCTCTGTCCGGATGCGCGGTTCTCGCGCGAGGAAGGGCGAAACGGCGGCCGCAGCCCGGTACGCCCGGTCGGGCGTGACGGCCACGGACGACGGACGGACGGCCGCACCGCAGCTCCGGCGCCGACCACTGCGAGTGGCGGGCCGCTACGGGGAGCTACTAGTGGCCTGCCCGGCCCCGGCGCCGATATCCGCACCCCACCCGCATGGGCGACAAAAGGCAGATCATCACCCCGCCTGCCGCCTGCCGCCTGCCGCCTGCCGCCTGCCGCCTGCCGCCTGCCGCCTGCCGCCTGCCGCCTGTCTGCTCAGGGGTGGACGACCATCGCCGACCCGCCGCCCCTGCGGGTCCTCTCCGCGGCCGCCAGCCAGCGCCCGCCGGGCAGGCGCTGCACGCCGGTCGCCGCGCCGATCTCCGGGTTGGGCCGGAAGACGTGCCCCATCGCCTCGAGCCGGCCGCGCAGGACCGTGTCGTTCCACAGGCCCGGTTCCAGCTCGGTGGCGGCCTGGTTGCGCTGGCTGGCGCGCGGGGCGGCGATGGCGTCGACCAGCGGCAGATGCCGGTCGAGGTGACCGGTCAGGATCTGCAGCACCGTGGTGATGATGGTGGCGCCGCCCGGGGAGCCCACGGCGAGCACCGGTTCGCCCCGCTCCAGGACGATGGTGGGCGCCATCGAGGAGCGGGGCCGCTTGCCGGGGCCGGGCAGGTTGGGGTCGGGCACGGAAGGGCCGGCCGCCGGGGTGAAGGAGAAGTCCGTCAGCTCGTTGTTCAGGAGGAACCCGCGTCCGGGGACGGTGATGCCGCTGCCGCCGGTCTGCTCGATGGTCAGGGTGTAGGCGACGACGTCGCCCCACCTGTCGGCCACCGTCAGATGCGTGGTGCTCTCCCCCTCGTGCGTGGCCGGTACCGGCGTCCCGCCCGCCGCGCACGGGGCCGGTCGGCGCGGGTCGCCCGGCGCGAGCGGGCTGGCGAGGGCGGCGTCGTCGCGGATGAGGCAGGCGCGGGTGTCCGCGTAGTGCTGCGAGAGCAGTTCCCGTGTCGGCACGTCCGTGAAGGCGGGATCGCCCACCCAGCGGCCCCGGTCGGCGAAGGAGACCCGGGCGGCCTCGATCAGACGGTGCAGGTACTGGCTCTCGCCGAGCCGGGAGAGGTCGGTGCGCTCCAGGATGTTCAGGGCCTCGCCCACGGTGGTGCCGCCGGAGGAGGACGGCGCCATGCCGTACACGTCCAGTCCGCGGTACGCGACCCGGGTGGGGGCCCGCCGCTCCACCTCGTAACCCCTCAGGTCGGCCAGGGTCATCCGGCCCGGACGCACGGTGCGCTGCGAAGCGGCGTCGACCGGGGGACGGTTGACCGTGCCGACGATGTCGCGGGCCACAGGGCCGCGGTAGAGGGCGCGGGCGCCCTTGCTGCGCAGTTCGGCGTAGGTGCGGGCCAGGTCGGGGTTCTTGAGGACGGAGCCGACCTCGGGCAGCCGTCCGCCGGGCAGGAACAGTTTCGCGGTGGCGGGGAAGTCCGCGAAGCGGGCCTGGTTGCTCTCGGTCTGGGCGCGGAAGGTCGCGTCGACCGTGAACCCCTCCCGGGCCAGCCGTTCGGCGGGCTCGAGCAGGGTGTCCAGCGAGGCGCTGCCCCACGCGTCGAGCGCGGCCTCCCAGGTGGCCGGCGTGCCGGGAACGCCGACCGCCAGGCCGCTGGTGACGGCTTCGGCGAACGGGACGGCGGCGCCGTTCTCGACGAAGAGGTCCTCGTCCGCGGCGCGCGGCGCCGTCTCGCGGCCGTCGATGGTGTGCACCCGGCGGGTTTCGGCGTCGTAGTGGACGAAGTAGCCGCCTCCGCCGATGCCGGCCGAGTACGGCTCGGTGACGCCGAGCGCCGCCGCGGTGGCCACGGCCGCGTCCACGGCGTTGCCGCCTTCGCGCAGCACCTCGATGCCCACCGCCGAGGCGTCCGCGTCCACACTGGCCACCGCGCCGCCGTGGCCGACGGCGACCGGGCTCTTCGCCGCGGCCCCCGGCGGGGCGGTCGCCGAACCGGGCGGTGCTCCCGCCGCGACCGACACGGTGACGGCGGCGGCCGCCAGGAACGAGATTCGGCGCAGGGCGAGTCGACGACGCATCTTCGCGTACCTCCCGACGGCGGTGTGCGCCGAGCGTAGTCGACCGGCCGCCGGCAGTCAGCGGACCGGCGCGCCGCCCGCAGCCGCGGGCAGGGGACCGGAAGGGCCGCACGCGCCGGCCGCAGGCGCCGGCCGCACCGGCCTGCTCGGCGAGCACCCCGGCACCCTCCCGTGCCAGGCTGGTCCCGACGGCAGCCCGGCGCCGGAACGGCGCCGCACCCCTCGGCGATCGGAGACAGGCGATGGACCAGATCGGCGACAAGCCCGAGGACGTGCGCGAGCACCTCGCACAGGAGCAGAAGCCTTCCGGCGGAAAGCCCCCGCAGCCGGACCCGGAACACCGGGGCGGTCAGACGGGCGACGACGAGACGGCCGCACCGGCCCGGGACGAGACCGACCCGCCGCCCACCCGCCAGTAGACCCGCCCCGCGCACCCGCGGCGGCGGAACGCCCGCCGCCGGCCCGGGCGCCTGCCGCCCTCGGCCCGGACGGTACCGGCGAAGGCGGCGACGCCCTTGGCCGGTACCGCCAGGGCCGGCGGGGCGGGCGCCGGGCCGGGTGGCCGGAGCAGGCGACGACGCGGTGGCCGGGGGAGGGCCTCGGTCATGTCATGCCGACTTCCTTCTGTGCGTGGGAAATCGGGGTGAAACCGGCACTGGCGGCCGTCACGCCGGGGCGCCGGTGGGACGTGCCGTAAAGGTTGGCGCCGGACGAGGGCGTACGGCAGGGGAGGGGCGCAGCCGATCGCATCCCCGTGTCCCGCGCGGCTCCGGTGGCGCCGGACGTCTTGACCGCAATGGTCCAGACCAATAGGTTCCTTCCGTCTTGCCCATGGAACCTTCCGGCACCGCACAGGAATGAGCCCCATGCGTCGAAGAACCCTCTCCGCCCTCGCCGTCGGCGTCAGCTCCCTCGCCCTCCTCGCCGGCCTGGCCCCGTCCGCGACCGCCACCGGAGACCGCGAGGACCGGGGCGGAGGTGCTCACGAGAACTCCACGCGTGCGTACAAGCGCGTCGGCTACTTCACCCAGTGGGGTGTGTACGGGCGGAACTTCCAGGTCAAGGACCTGGAGACCAGCGGCACGGCCGCCAAGCTCACCCACGTCAACTACGCCTTCGGCAACGTCGGCTCCGACGGCAAGTGCTTCATCGGCAACGTCCCCGGCGAGGCCGACGCCTGGGCCGACTACGTCCGCCCGCTGGACGCCGCCGGCTCCGTGGACGGCGTGGCCGACACCGCCGACCAGCGGCTGGCCGGCAACTTCAACCAGCTCAAGGAACTCAAGGCCCGCCACCCCGGCCTCAAGGTCCTGATCTCCCTCGGCGGCTGGAGCTGGTCCACCCACTTCTCCGACGCCGCCCGCACCCCCGCGTCGCGCAAGGCGTTCGTCTCCTCCTGCATCGACCTCTACATCAAGGGCAACCTGCCCGTCGACGGAGCGCGCGGCGGCGCCGGCGCGGCGGCGGGGGTCTTCGACGGCATCGACCTCGACTGGGAGTGGCCGGGCTCCGAGGGGGATGCCGACACCGTCTTCCGGCCCGAGGACAAGCAGAACTTCACCGCTCTGGTGCGGGAGTTCCGCACCCAGCTCGACGCCTACGGCGCGACCCTGAAGAAGCGCAAGCGCTACGAGCTGACCGCCTTCGTCCCCACCGCCCCGGCCAAGATCGACGCGGGCTTCGACGTGCCCCGCATCATGCGGGACCTGGACTTCGTCAACCTCCAGGGCTACGACTTCCACGTCTCCGGCGAGAAGACCACCGCCCAGCAGTCCGCACTCTTCGCGGACGGCGACTTCAGCGTCCACCAGACCGTCCGCGACTGGCAGCGCCGCGGCGCCCCCGCCCGCAAACTCGTGGTCGGCATGCCCTTCTACGGACAGGGCTGGACCGGCGTCACGGGCGGCGGCGACGGCCTCGGCCAACCCGCCGCCGCACCCGCACCGGCGACCTGGAGCCCCGGCTACGAGGACTACAAGGTCCTCAAGAAGCTCGCGGACTCGGGCACTTACACCCTCCACCGCGACCGGCGCAACGGCCACGCCTGGCTCTTCGACGGCACGACCCTGTGGACCTACGACGACCCGCAGGTGCTGCGCGTCAAGTCCGCGTACGTGCGGGCCCAGGGGCTCGGCGGCGCCATGTTCTGGTCGCTGGACGGGGACACGCCGGACGGTGAACTCATCACGGCCGTGGACCGCGGCCTGGACGGCCGCTGACGACCCGTCAGGACCCCGGCTCACCGCCCGCCCGCACGGACCGCCGCCCCGCGGCGGCGGTCCGTGCGGGGACGGCCGCGCCCGCGCGCCGGCACAGCCCCCGCAGTCCGGCCGGCCGCGCCGGGCTGCGGGGGCTGTTCCGGGCGCGCCGGCCGGCGGTGAGCACCCCGGCGCCGCACGGGTTCCCGCCGTCACCTCCGGCAGCCGGGGCCCGGTCCGGCGGGCGGCGGATCCGGACGCCGCCGCGCACCGGGCCGCCGCGCACGGACCGGAGGCCGCCGGTGGCGGCCGGCGGCCTCCGGGACCTGCCTGACGGGTAGTGCGGCGGGGCTAGAAGACGCTGAGGCCGTACAGGCTCAGCGGCCGGGTGACCGGCTCGTAGAACGTGGTGCCGCCGGTGGTGCAGTTGCCGCTGCCGCCGGAGAGCAGGCCGTAGGCGGTGCTGCCGGCGAAGAGCGGGCCGCCGCTGTCGCCGGGCTGGGCGCAGGCGTTGGTCTGGATCGTGTTGTAGACCAGCTGGCCGTTGCCGTAGTTGACGGTGGCGTTCAGGCCGGTGACGGTGCCGGTGCGGTAGCCCGTGGTGCTGCCGGAGCGCTCGATGCGCGTCCCGACGGCGGGGCTGCCGGCGTTGACGATGTCGCGGTACGTGCCGTTGTACAGGTACACGCGGCCGTCGGAGGCGGCGGGGTTGGAGTGCTGGATGACCCCGTGGTCGTAGGTCGGGAAGACGGTCTGGCCAGGCACCGCGGTGCCGATGCTCCAGCTGGACCGGCCGCTGGTGCAGTGGCCCGCGGTGAGCGCGAAGTTCGTGCCCGCGGAGTTGCGGACGTTGAAGCCGAGGGAGCAGCGGACGCCGGAGGAGGTGATGGCCTCGCCGCCGGCGATCAGACGGCTGAACTTGCCCGGGGTGCGCTTGATCTGCAGCGCCCCGGACTGGGCGCCGGCCGCCTTCCTGATCTTGTTGATCTCCGCCGCCGAGACCGTGCTGTCGGCGGTGACGACGACCTTGCCCGACGCCTCGTCGGTGTACCAGGCCGTGCCGCCGACGTCGGCGCCGAGCACCGCGTCGCCGACCAGGGCGAGCTGGGCCGCGGTGGGCTTCGCGTCCGCGGGCGCCGACGCCATGGCGGTGGGGGTCACGAGCGCGGACACGGTCGCCAGGGCGGCGACGACGGTGGCGGCACGGGCTCTTCGGGAGGCGCCCGACGACAGGAACGTCTTGACCTTCACTTGTCCTCCGGTGAGGGGTGGTCGTGGGCCCGTTGGATGTCCGGGCCCTCGGTTCACGTCTGCGGCAGTCCCGCGGACAGTGCGGGCGTCCTGGAGGTGCCGCATCGGTGGTTGAACCTTCGACGTGATATGCCCCTGTCAACAAGCGGCGCTTTCGGACGCTTCGGCGAGGACCTCCTGGCGCGCCGGAGGGTTGGCACGAACAAGCTCTTGCGGGATCCCGTCCACAGGGGAAACGGCAGATACCTGACGACTCGTCAATTGACGGATCGTCACCCCTCTTTTGTCGCGGGGTGGTTCCCGGCGTCCGGCGGCCGGAAAACAATGCGCCACTCATCTCGGCGCGCACGAGTCCCCGGTGCCGCCGGCGTCGGACGGCGCGCGGCTGCTCAGATCGGCCCCGGCGCCGGACGGACGGCACGGCTGCGCCGACCCGCCGGAAAGCGTGGCTGATTAGTGAAGATCAAGTGGAGTATTCCGGTATGCCATGTGATGCGGCGGAGGAGACGGGCCCCGTGCCGCACCCGCCGCCCGTCCCCGGCGCCGGGGCGGGCGGAAGGCCGCGCCGTGCCGCGCGCGTTACGGCGGGAATGCTCCGGCGGCTTCCGCGAGACCGAACCCGTATGGGCGGATTGCCCCTTGCGGCGTCCAGGGCCGGTGGCCGGTTCGGCGCCTTCCGTGCGAGAGCGCTCTCACGACGCTGTTCACCAGTTCGTCCTCCCCGTCCCGCGGTCACCATCCCTCCCACGGGTTCCGGGCGCCGCCCCGGCGCCCACGGCCCGGCGCCGCAGCAGGCCGCCGCCGCGCTGTCGGTGCGCCGGGCGACGGTGCGGGGCCGGGAGCCGGTCGGGAGGCGGCCGAGCCGCGCGGTTCGGAGCGAGAGGCGTACGCACGGCTGCTGACCGAGCCCTCGCACCTCTGCCCCGCCCTGTGCCCGCACCCGAGGCCGGGCCGGCGCCGCAGCCGCGCCGGCCCCGTCCGCCGGCTCGCCCGCCCCGGTGGAGCAGATCCGCACCTCGGGCCCGGCCGCGCAGGCCGGTGCGGCGCCGAGCTCGGCGTCAGCCCCGGACCGGTCGGGCGCGAGGCCCGCCATCACCAGGGCACAGGGCCCTCCTCGCCGAAGAACCCGGCGGTCGGGCCGTCCTCGCCGAGCGTGGCCAGGCGCACCACTACCGCGGCGCCCTGCGCGACCGTGAGGAACCCGGCATGGTCGTTGCTGTCCGTGGCGACGAAGCCGGGGGCGACTGCGTTGACGAGAACGCCCTCCTTCCGCAGCTCATTGGCGTACTGCACGGTCAGCGCGGTCAGTGCGCTCTTGGACGGCGCATACGCGGCCGACGGCAGCAGCGCCGCGAAGGGGCCGTCCGGATCGCTGGTGAGAGTCAGCGACGCTGCGTGACTGCTGACGTTGACGATGCGCGGCGCCGGTGACCGCCGCAGCAGCGGCAGCATGGCGTTGGTCACCGCGATCACGCCGAAGACGTTGGTCTCGAACACCGACCGGACCATGGCCAGGTCGACGGAGCTGGGGACTTGATCGCGGGCGTCGTCGGGTGCGACCTGCCCGGAGCCGGTGATGCCCGCGTTGTTGACCAGCACGTCGAGATGGCCGAAGCGCTCCTCGATCTGCTTCGCGGCCTCCTGGACGTCGGCCTGGTCGGTGACGTCCAAGGTGACCGCGTGCACGTCACCGCCTGCCGCGCGCACCGCCGCAGCGGCCTCCTCGCCGCGCCTCGGGTCTCTGGCGCCGATGAGGACCGTCATGCCCAGCGCGGCGAGCTGCTCTGCAACCCCGCGACCGATTCCCTTGTTCGCCCCGGTGACCAGGGCGATCCTCCGGTGTGTGGTCTTCTCGCTCATCGCCGGCTCCTTGTTGACGAGGTGGGTTCTTCTCAGAACCTCTTCGCAACATGGGACGAAACAGCCCGGCCATCTCTGACAGGCGGACGGAGTGAACTGCTCTCGGCCGAGGCAGTCCGGCCGGAGCCGGGCAGGACGGCCTCCCGCCCTCGGCCTGCCCGAACGACGCGCAGCCGGCCGAGTGGAGCGCCCGGTCGCAGTCGGCGGGTCGTCCCCGCTCCTTGAGGAAGCACCCGCCGCCCGCCGCCCGCCGTCCGCCGCCCGCGCCCGGCGGACTGCCGGTCGGCCGGGCGGCGGGCGGGGGCGTCCTGCCGTCAGTAGCCGTAGATCATCTTGTAGGCGACCTCGGGGAGGAACTGCCCGGCCGTGGAGCCCGCGCCCACGCCGCAGTTGCCGTCCGACTCGCCGGGGGTTTTGATCCACAGCAGCATCTCGGCGCCTCCGCCCGTCCGGGTGGGCGTGCCGATGCGGCGGCCGGAGGGGTTGCACCACTGGCCGTTGGAGCCGTTGCCGTTGCGGCTGGTGTCCACGACGAACGGCTTGGTGTAGCCGTAGCGGGCCGCCAGTTCGCTGTTGACGGCGTTGCCGTAGGCGGTGTTCTGCGCGGTGGTGAAGTAGTTGGAGATGTTGAGGGAGAAGCCGTGGGCCTGGCGGAGGCCGGCTTCGTGCAGGCGCCTGGCCATGGTGGCCGCGTCCGCCCAGCCCGGGTTGCCGGCGTCGAGGTACACCCAGGTGTTGGGGGCCTGTCGGTTGAACTCGCCGAGGGCGCCGGTGAGCATCGCCTCGCGTTCGTCGATCTGGGCCTGGGTCATGCAGCCGTAGTCCCCGAGGGAGTCCGGTTCGAGGATGACGACGGCCGGGCGGCTGCCGATCCCGCCGGCGAACTGCGCGATCCAGGACGCGTAGGCGGCGGGGGAGGAGGCCCCGCCGGCGGAGTGACCGCCGCAGTAGTCGCGGTGGTAGACGTTGTAGGCGACGAGAATGGGCAGCTTGTCCCGCTGGTCCGCCGCCCCGACGTAGGCGCCCGTGGCGGTGCCGATGGTGCCGCTCCAGGAGCCGAACCAGCGGGCCATCGGCGTGTTGGCGATGGAGGCGTTGATCGCGGCCGCCCGCCCGTCGCCGGGGTTGGCGGCCGCCCACCTCTTCGCGCTGGAGTCGGGGTCCACGTAGAACCCGCTGGTCATGCTGGTCGGGTCGGCCGCGTGGGCGGACGGTGCGGCGGTGAACGCCAGCGGCAGGGCGCACAGCGCTGCGGTCAGGGCGCGGAGTCTGCGGCGCATGTCTGGACCTCGTTCTCCTGGAAGGGATGCGTCGCACGCTCTCGTCCCGAGCGTGCGACGCGCTGAGGAAGTGCGATGGGACCACCTTTGGGAGCGCTCCCACTGGAAGCGCTCCCAAAAATATGGCGGGACCGTTGGGGTGTGGTCGGTATCGTGTGACGGGGCAATTGAGCTGTCAAGGGTCAACGCACCGGTGTCCGCCACCACTTGCCTGCGGAGAGCTGTAAGGGAAAGGGGCCGTGCGACTGGAAGCGGTCCCAGTCGGTCGGGTGGTGAGGGTCCTTGCCGGCTTCGCATCGCCGCCCGTGCGGGTGGCAGCGGCCCGGGCCGAGGTGACATGCTGCCCGTCCGGTCGAGAGGGAAGGGCTTCTGGTTGATGGCTGAGGATGCGCCGCGTCGGCAGCCGACGCTCGACGAGGTGGCCGAACGCGCCGGCGTCTCCCGTTCCGTGGCCTCCCGCGCCCTCAACAACGCTCCGCACGTCAGCCGCGCCAAGCGGGAGGCGGTCGAGCGGGCCGTCCGGCAGCTGGGCTACGTGCCCAATCCGACCGCCCGCGCTCTGGCCACGCGGCAGACGGGAGCGGCCGCCCTGGTCGTCTCGGGAGAGGATCCGTCGATCTTCGCCGATCCGTTCTTCGCCCAGGTGATCGTGGGGGCGTCGGCCGCCCTGGAGGAGGCCGACCTGCATCTGATGCTGTGTCTGGCGGCTTCCGACCGGGGCCGCAAGCGGGTCGAGGAGCTCCTTCGCTCCAGGGGCGCGGACGGGGTCATGCTGATGGCGCTGCGCGAGGACGATCCGCTGGCGCGGATGGCCGAGGAGGCGCAGATGCCCGTCGTGTTCGGCGGCCGCCCGGTCGGTCCGGCTCCCCGGTGGTACGTGGACGTGGACAACGTCGGCGGAGCGCGCGAGGCGACCGAGTACCTGCTCTCGCGCGGCCGCAGGCGTGTGGCCGCGATCTGCGGGCGGCTGGACACCGAGGCCGGGCGCGCCCGGTACCGCGGCTACCGGGACGCCGTGCTGGGCGCCGGTCTCGATCCGTTCCCTGTGCGGGAGGGCGACTTCACCGAGCCCAGCGGTGCCGCCGCGATGGCCGCGCTGCTGGCGGACCGCCCCGACGTCGACGGCGTGTTCGCCGCCAACGACAACATGGCGGCGGGAGCGCTGCGCACTCTGCGGGAGGCCGGCCGGCGGGTTCCCGACGACGTCGCCGTGGTCGGCTTCGACGACCTGACGGTCGCCCGGATCGCCGATCCGCCGCTGACCACCGTCCATCAGCCCATAGAGGCTCTCGGACGGGAGATGGCGCGCATGCTCGCCGCCCTCGTCGACGGGCAGGACCCCACCCCGCTGATCCTCCCCGCCCGTCTGGTCGTCCGCTCCAGCGCCTGACGGCCGCGACCGGCCTCTGGCCCCCGCGCCCGGCCCCCCGCGCCCGGGCCCCGCGCCCGGCTTCCCGCGCCCGGCCGGGCCGGTCGCCCTCCGGGAGCGGAAGGAGTGCCTGCCGTCCGGCCGGAAGGAGTGCCTGCCGTGCGACGGGACGGCCTCGGCCGGACGGCGGCAGGGAGCCGTCCTGCCGGGCCGGTGGATCGGTTCAGGGCGTGGTCGGTTCGACTGTGGCGCAAGTCACCGAGGGTGCGCGTGCCTGCGCCACCGCCCGGTGGAACCGCCTGAGCGCTCCGGTGCTCAGGGGGTTCTCCCGTCCTCCGGCCCGGCCCGCCGCCCGGTGATACGCGCCCGATGCGGGCGCGGTGCGGTCCGGTAGCGGTGGCGATACCCGGCTCGCGGAAGCTCGTCGCGGCAGTCAGCGCACGGGTTCTTCGACGAGCGGGGGCGAGATGACGACGCCGGGCGACGGGCGGACGAGCGACATCGTGGTGCAGAAGTACGGCGGCAGCTCGCTGGCAACGGCCGGCCAGGTGCGGGCGGTGGCGGAGCGGATCGCGGCCGTCGCCGCCGGCGGACGGCGGGTCGCCGTGGTGGTGTCCGCGCAGGGCAGGACGACCGACGAACTGCTCCGTACGGCGAGCGAGATCAATCCGCGCCCCGAGGGGCGGGAGCTGGACCAGCTGCTCGCCACCGGCGAGGCCGCTTCCGCGGCGCTGATGGCCATGGCCCTCCAGCACACCGGGGTCCCGGCGTCCGCGCTCGCCGGGACGCAGACCGGCATCCTCGGCTCCGGCCCGCACGGGGCCGGGGTGATCGCGGCGATCGACACCGAGCACGTCGACGGGCTCCTCGACCGGGGCCGGGTCGCGGTGATCGCCGGGTTCCAGGCGGTCGGTCCCGAGCTGGACGTCATCACGCTGGGGCGCGGCGGCTCGGACACGACGGCGGTGGCCGTCGCGGCCGAACTGGGCGCGAGCCACTGCGAGATCTACACCGACGTGCCCGGCGTGCTCACCGCCGACCCGCGTCTGGTGCCCACCGCGCGGCTGCTGCCGGAGCTGGACATGGAGGTGATGGCGGAGATGGCGTTCGCGGGCGCCAAGGTCATGCACTCCCGCGCCGTCGAACTCGCCGCCCTGTGCGGCGTCGACATCCAGGTCGCGCACTCGGCCGGCTCCGGTCCCGGCACCCGGATCCTCACGAGAGACGGAGAGAGCATGCTTGAGACCCGGACCGCCGTCGTGGCGGTCGTCCACGACCAGGATGTCGCACGGGTCACCGTCCGCACCGGACACGGCCAGGAGCACGGGGCCCTCAGCGTCTTCCGCGCCCTGGGCCGGCAGGCCGTGCCGGCCGACATGACGACCGTGCTCAAGGAGAGCGACGGCGGCCACGCGGTGAGCGTGACCGTCCCGCACGACCGGGTCGACGCGGTCCGCCGGTCGCTCGCGGACCGCGCGGAGGCGGTGGCCGTGGACACGTCCGTGGCCAAGGTGTCGATCGTCGGCACCGGCCTGCTGAGCCGTCCGCAGTACGCCGAGCGGATGCTCTCCGTCCTCACCGACCGGGGTATCCACGCCGGTTCGCTGTCCGCCTCCCAGTCGCGGGTGTCGGTCACCGTCCCCCGCGGCGAGGTGGAGCGGGCCGTACGGCTGCTGCACACCGAGTTCGGCCTCGACGCCGCGCAGGACAGCGGCCCCCTTCCGGTGGCGGCCCGGCCGTGACCGGCCGCCCCGTGACCGGCCGCGTGAGCGGCTGCTCCGTGACCGGCCGCCCCGGGGGCGGGCGGGGGCCGGGGCGCCGCACCATCCGTACCGCGAGACCACGGGAGACCCGATGAACGCCCATCTGCCCTTCGCCCGGAGGCTGCGGCTCCAGCGGCTGCACCGCCACGCCCCGGACCGGCTGCTGATCGTCCCGCTCGACCACTCGGTCACCGACGGCCCCGTCACCGGCGGGAACCGGCTCAACGCGCTGGTGGGGGAGCTGGCCTCGCACCACGTGGACGCCGTGGTGCTGCACAAGGGGTCGGTCCGCCAGGTCGATCCCGAGTGGTTCACCCGGACCTCGCTGATCGTGCACCTGAGCGCCAGCACCGTGCACGCGCCGGACCCGAACGCCAAGTACCTGGTGTCCAGCGTCGAGGAGAGCCTGCGGCTGGGCGCCGACGCGGTCAGCGTGCACGTGAACATCGGCTCCGGCGAGGAGGCCCGGCAGATCGCCGACATGGCGGCGGTGGCCGACGCCTGCGACCGGTGGAACGTTCCGCTGCTGGCGATGATGTACCCGCGCGGCCCCAAGATCGACAACCCGCGGGACCCGGCCCTGGTGGCCCACGCCGTCCAGCTCGCCGCCGACCTGGGCGCCGACCTGGTCAAGACCCTCTACGTCGGCTCCGCCGCCGAGATGCGCGACATCACCCGGACCGCGCCGGTCCCGGTCGTCGTGGTCGGCGGACCCCGCACCGGCGACGAGGCGGCCGTCCTCGCCTACGTCGACGAGGCCCTGGGCGCCGGCGCGGCCGGCGTGGCCATGGGCCGCAACGTGTTCCAGGCCCCGGATCCCGGCGCCATGGCCGACAAGCTCTCCGACCTGATCCACGGCGGGCGGGCGGTCCCCCGGACCGGCCCCGCCCACGGAGCCGTCGCCGCCTGAACGGGACGCGCTACCGCGCGCACCTCACGCCGTACCGCCCTACTCACGATCCGAAAGGTACGACCATGAAGATCAGCTGGCTCGACATCCGTTCGCTCGGCGAGGCCCGCGACGCGATCGTCCAGGAGGCCCTGCACCACCGCGTGGAGGCGATCGTCTCCGACGACGCCGCGGACCTGAAGGACCTGCCGCCCACCGTGACCAGGGTGCTCTTCCCGCAGGGCAGGCCGCTGCCGGAGGACTTCGGCGAGGCCTCCGTCGTCATCGTCGACCCGGCCCGGCACGGCGTGACCCCCGCCGAGCTGGCGCTGCGTCACCCGGACGTGGAGTTCGGCCGGTTCGTGGAGATCGTCGACGCCCCGACCCTGGAGGACGCCTGCGAGTCGGCGCGCACCGAGAAGTGGAGCGTGCTGCTCTTCCGCGACCCGACCAAGATCCCGCTGGAGATCGTGATCGCGGCGGCGGCCCGGTCCACCGGTTCGCTGATCACCGTCGCGCAGGACGTCGAGGAGGCGGAGATCATCTTCGGTGTGCTGGAGCACGGTTCGGACGGCGTCATGATGGCCCCGAAGAAGGTCGGGGACACCGCCGCGCTGAAGCGTGCCGCCGAGGCCGACGTGCCCAACCTCGACCTGGTCGAGCTGCGGGTGGTGGAGACGACCCACATCGGCATGGGCGAGCGGGCCTGCGTCGACACCTGCACGCACTTCCGCGAGGACGAGGGCATCCTGGTCGGCTCGCACTCCAAGGGCATGATCCTGTGCGTCAGCGAGACCCACCCGCTGCCGTACATGCCGACGCGTCCGTTCCGGGTCAACGCCGGCGCCATCCACTCGTACACGCTGGGCAAGGACGAGCGCACCAACTACCTCAGCGAGCTGAAGGCGGGCAGCAAGGTGACCGCCGTCGACGTCAAGGGCAACACCCGGCTGGTGACCGTGGGCCGGGTGAAGATCGAGTCCCGTCCGCTGATCTCCATCGACGCCGAGGCGCCGAACGGGCAGCGGGTCAACCTGATCCTCCAGGACGACTGGCACGTGCGCGTGCTGGGCCCGGGCGGCGCGGTGCTCAACAGCACCGAACTGAAGCCGGGCGACACGGTGCTGGGCTACCTGCCGAGCGAGGACCGGCACGTCGGCTACCCCATCGACGAGTTCTGCCTGGAGAAGTAGGAGAGCGCAGAAGCAGGACCGTTAGGAGCACGTCCACGAGGCCGGCCGGGGGAACCCCCGCCCCCGGTCCCTCGCCCCCCGGCCGTGCCGCCCCGACCCGGGCGGCACGGCCGGGGGCGTTTTCGGGCCCGCGGGCCGGTGCGGCGGAACACAGCCGCCGCCAGGGACGACCGGGCCTGCGCCCGTCACCCCGGCCGCCGCGGGGAGCGGGAAAGCCCCGCTCCGAGCGCCCGCGGTCGCCCAGGACGCCGCCCAGCCACGGGCCGAACACCGCGCCCGGCCGCCCCGCGCCGGGCATCCGGCCGAGGCCGGGCGCGCGCAGCGGCTCCGGGCGGAGCCGGCCGGCCACCGCGCAGACCGCCGTCGAGGCGCTGGAGCCGGACGGACGCCGGTGACGGTGATGAGGACGTACGTGGCCGGTACGGGCGGCCGGACCGCGAGCAGCGGCACGGCCCCGGCGGTGAGGACGCGCCGAGCAGCATGCCGAAGGCGGTCCGGCTGCCCGCTGCCCGCTGCCGGCAGCCGGACGGGTCGAGCCCGAAGTCCGGGTCGTCGAGGAGGCGGGCAGCGCGGCGCCGTGGACCATGGCGCCGAAGCCGTCGAAGAAGAAAGTCATGCCAACTCCGGAGGCCGGGCGCCCCCTTGCGGGGCCACCAAGAAGGTAATGGGGTCTGTCTGACCGCTGCCCCACCTCCTTCCGCGGGTTGGATCGGGCAGCGGGACAGCCGGACAGCCAGGACATGGTCCTGCTCCTGGCAGGCTCACTGCCGCTGATCAGTTGGCTTGACCGGTCTCGTTTCAACAGAGAGACTGGCTTGTACGACAGGTGTCATACATGACGGTCTCGGGAAGGAGGATGATGGCGACTGAAACCAAGGCGAAGAAGGCGCAGCAGACCGCAACTCGTGTGAAGAGTGGTGAGCCCACCACGGACCTAGTGGCGAAGCCAAGGGTGGCGAAGAGCACCAGGGCCACCAAGAAGGCTGCCGGCTCACGGCGGTCTGCCGCCCCCCGCCATCAGAATGCGGCCGGCGGCACTGGCCGCGTGGCGCAAGTCAGACTCGGGCCGGATGAAGTAGCCGCCATGGAACAAGTGATGCAGGCGCTCAACCTGGGCTCCACTTCGGACGTCCTCCGTGAAGGACTGCGCCTGCTGGCCCGCAAGGCGGCCGAAGTCGCTGCCGCCGAGGAGATCCGCGGCTTCTACCGGGGAGAGCCGGCTCCCATGCCTGATGGCGCGTTGGCCCCCACCTCTGAGGAGCTTGCAGCCGCAGACGAGGCGGAATGGTGAATCCGGGAACGGCGATGCGGGGAGAGGTCTGGATCTGCGCCTTCCCTGCACCGCCCCGCGGCCCCGGCCCGCATCCGGTGGTCGTACTCACCGTCAATGGCATTGCTGAGCCACTCTCAGCGGTGACGGTGGCTATGATCACCGGGACGTCCGGTCCGTCATCCACACATGTTCCTGTCGGGCCCGACTCGGGGCTGACCAAATATGCCGAGTCCTACGTCAACTGCACCGACATTCAGACGGTGGGAAAATCAAGGCTCCGAAGGCGCCGTGGCTCGTTGTCCCCCAGCGAGATGCAGCACGTAGAAGAGCGTATTCGTGTAATCCTGGGGCTGTAGCGCACAAAAGCCCATCCGGAGTGGACGGCGGCGCAGACACGGCGGCGCCGGACCGGGGGCGGGTCCTGCACCCCGGTCCGGCGCCGCCGGACGGCCTACTTGTCGTACCGGTACCACTTGGTGTGGTCGATGAGGTCCCGCGGCGTCATGGTGTGCCAGGGGCCCAGCGGGGTGTCGATGTCGGGGACGTCCTGGGTGTCCTCCAGCGGCAGGTAGTGCGGCACGTCGGGGTGGCGCTCCTGCCACAGGGCCCAGCACCGGTCGATCATGCAGTGGTTGAGGAAGAAGACCGGGTCGTTGGGCGAGCCGATGTACATCATGTGACCGCCCACCCAGACGTGTCCGGCCGCGTGCAGCTTGCCGACCTTCTCCTCCCAGGGGAACTTGGTGTAGCCCTCCAGGTGGTTGCGGAAGCTGTTGTACGGGGCCTCGCCGCCGGCGGTGTGGTTCCACGGCGGGCAGTCGTAGACCGGCAGGTCGAGGGTGTCCTCCAGCTCCTTGGGCGTGGGCAGCCTGTCGGTCAGGGTGCCCATGTCGCGGACGAGGTAGTCGCGGTCGTCGTGGGTGTAGTTGCCGTTGAGGGCGGGGTGTTCGTCGCCGACGGGCACCACGCTGACGTTGAGGATCCAGCCGTTGTCCCGGGCGAACGGGCCGGTCATCACCCGGCGGTCGCCCGGGCGGCCGTTGCCGCCCATGAACTCCTCGTCCCACAGCGGGGAGTCCTCGCCGTGGTCGGTGGTCCAGTCCCAGTAGGGCAGGGTGACGCGCGGGTCGACCTTCTGCAGTTCCCGCTCGAAGCGCATCAGGTACTGCCGGTGCCAGGGCAGGAAGCCGGGGTTGATGTGGCCGAGCCGCTTGCCGGTCTCCTTGTCGAGGTAGTCGCGGGAGTTGATGCGTATGTGCAGGTCGACGAACTTGTCGTAGATTCCTCTGCGCTTGATCTCGAGGACCGCGTTGACGAAGCGGCGCTTCTCCTCGGCGGTCATGTCCAGGTGGTTCTTGCGGATGTGCACCATGACGGGTCCCGTTCGCAAAAAAAGGGGTGGGGAAGGGCGGGGGCGGTCCGCTCAGACCGTGGTGACGTGGGAGTGGGTGCCGGGCGCGGCGGGCAGCAGGGCCGCGCCGCGCAGTTCCTCGACGGCGCGGCGGGCGGCGTGCAGCGGGGTGGGCGCCATCTCGTAGTGGCACATGGAGCTGAGGTAGGCGTCGTCCGCGAACTTCATCAGGTGCAGCGGACGGCCGTCGATGAACACCCCGCCGCCGGCCGCGGCGGACGCGATGCGGATGGTGCGGCCCTGGTACCGCTCGGTGTACTCGTCGCCGGCGGCGCCGGTCCCGGCCTGCCCGGCGGCGGCCCCGGTGCCGGACGGGTGGGAGCCGGCGGCGCCGGTGGCGAAGGGGACGGCGGCGGCCGCGGCGACCAGGGCGGCGCCCGCGGTGAGCTTGACCATCTCACGGCGTTCTATTGTCATGATCATGACCTTTCGGTGGGTGTGCTGCATGCGGGGGACGGAAAACCGGAGAAGAGGCGGGCGGGCGGAGGTGTGCGGGGCGGGCTCAGGCGGCGGACAAGCCCGCGCCGGACACCACCACGCCCTTCGGCTCCAGCAGGAACTGGGTGTAGTTGTCGTCGTGCGGGATGCCGGGCACGGCCGTCCACGGCAGGACGGTTCCGCGGGTCACCTTGCGCACGCTCGGCTCCCGCACCGCCGCCTCCACCAGTTCCGCGCGGTCGGTCAGCAGGTTCAGCACGAGCGAGTCGCGCAGCGGCGCCACGCCGTCCGCCTCGGTCCACGGGGCGACGACGACGAACGGGAACGGCAGCTCCACCCCGACCGCCGGATGGTCCGCCCGGTCGGCGGCGAGCACCACGGGCCGCAGCACGAACGAGCCGTCCGCCAGCTCGACGACAGGACCCGTGCCGTCCACCCGCGCCGAGTGGTCGACCAGGCCCGCCCGCACCGCGTCGAGCTGCCCGCGGATCCGCTCGGCCCGCTCCCGGTCCGCGACCAGCAGTGTGGCGTCCCGCTGCGTCGCGGGCAGCGACGGCAGCGCCGCGAGCCGCCGGGCCAGCTGTTCGGCCACCCGGTCGACCGGGCGGGTGGTGAGCACGGCGGACAGGTTGGTGCAGCGGGTGCCGCCGTCGAAGGACGCCGACAGCGCCAGATGCCCGATCACCGCGTCGTCCGGATCGACGTCCAGGAACGCCTTGGTGCGGCCCGGCCCGCGCACCGCCACCGACTCCTGGCCCTGCCACCGCCGCACCGCGCTGTCCCCGCCGTAGACGATCCCGCGGTCGGCCTCCCGCAGCAGGAACTCGCCGGTCTGGTGGGACGCGGGCAGATACGCCACCTTGTGCGCGGGCAGTCCGGCCGCCAGCAGCGCCCGCATCAGCCGCCGGGCCGAGAAGGGATCGCGGCTGCCGGGCTTGACGGCCACGCTGTAGCCGTGGAACAGCGCCTGCGCCCAGGTCACGTTGGGCACCGGGTGGTTGCTCGCCATCACCGCGGCGAAGACCCGGCCGCGCGGCACCCAGCGGGTCTCGAAGCCCTGCCCGAAGCCGGTGGACGGCAGTTCCGCGGCGGTCGTCTCGGGCAGTTCGCGCAGCTCGGCGGTCAGGTCGGCGACCGACTGGGCGATCGCCGCCGCGGTCAGGCCGGTCGCGTGCGCCACCCGCTCGGCGTACTCGCGGGGGCTCTCGTCCTCAAGCGTCGCCGTGGCGAACAGCTCGGCGGCGCGCACGAAGACGTCCTCGCCGGGCGGCCGCCCGTCGGCGTGCTCGCGCAGCTCCCGCAGCGCGGCCAGCGCCATCAGGCGCGACGCGGTCCCCACGTCGGCGAGGTCGCCGCCGCGCACGTCCGGCAGCCGCGTCCGGTCACCGCTGGACACGGTCCGGCCGCAGACCACGGGGTCGACGGTCAGCGGGCTCGTCATCAGTAGACCCCCTCGATCACCCGCACGTCGTCCAGCCTGCTGAACGTCTGCACGTCCGCGAGACCGTCCACCGGGGAGCCGGCCCGGGCGGGCACGCGGATCGCGCTGTCCCGTTCCAGCACGTTGGGCAGGAACATCTCCTCGCTCACCAGGTGCAGCCGCACCCGTCCGCGTTCGCCGGGGCCGACCGGGCGGCCCTCGTCGTCCACCAGCTCCAGGCGGGTGGTGTCCGGGAACGGTTCGAACACGCAGCGGTGCGTGTCGCCGGGGACGGGCGGCCGCTGCGGGGCCACGCCCATCAGGCTGTTGCCGTAGATGCCCACGACCGTCGCCTCCGGGAAGAACACCTCGTCGAGCTGGCGCAGGTCCTCGGCGCTGATCGAGGTGCCCGCCCAGATGATCGCGCGGACCGTGCCGCGGACCGCCTCGTGCAGCGCGGGCCGGGCGCAGATGGCCTCCAGCAGCGGGGGAGTGGTGTTGAGGACCGTCACCTCCTGGGTGGCCAGGATGGTCTCCGCCTGGTCCAGCAGGTGCTGCACGTACTCGTCGGCGTCGGCCTCCCGGCCCTGGGCGAGCAGCCGCTTCACCCAGCGCGGGTCCAGGTCGACCGTGTGGAAGAGGCCGTTGCCGAGTGCGGCGTAGCGGGAGACGTCGTAGCCGATGACGTGCGGGCCGCTGGGGCCCAGGTGCAGCCAGTCGCCCTCGGCGGGCACCCCGGCCTCGATCAGCCGCTGCCGCGCCCACACCAGCATCCGCGCGCGGTAGCCGCCGTCCACGATCCGCTTGGGCGATCCGGTGGTGCCGCCGGAGTCGTAGACCCGGAACGGTTTGTCGCCCAGGCCGCGCGGGATCAGGTCGCGGACGGGGACCTCGCGCAGCTCGGCGCTCACGTCGGGGAACCGGGTCAGGTCGGCCAGTCCGTGTATCTCGGTGACCGGGTCGAAGCCGAGCGCGGCGCGCTTGGCGAGCCAGAACGCCGAACCGGTGTCCTCCCCGAAGTGCCAGGCCATCGACTTGCGTATGTGCGCATCGAATGCGGTGTTCGTGACAGGTGTGGTCATGGCTGGATGAGCTCCTCAACAGCTCCTCGACACGGACAGGCGCCGACGGGTTCATCCTTCGGCCGGCGCCTATCACTGCTGTATCGCCACTGTTTTTTGCCGCCGGGGCGCGCCGCTCGGCACCGCGGACGCCGGGGCGGCGGGCGCCGGGGCGCAGGGCGGCGGTCAGCCGTCGCGCCGGCCCAGGGTCAGCGCGGCCAGGGCCCCCACGAGCGGGAAGACGGCGACGACGGCGAGCAGGTCGGTCAGGGACATCGACTTCACCAGGGCGCCCGCCGTGGCGCTGCCCACCCCGCCGCCGACGAAGAAGGTCAGGTTGAGCAGGCCCATCGCGCCGCCGCGCAGGGCGGGTTCGATCCGCGCGGACATCAGGGCGGTGGTGATGACCTGGGTGACCGCGAACGCGGCGAAGCCGAGGGAGGCGCCGATCACCGCAGGCGCGGGGTGGTCCGGGACGGCGCAGAGCGCCAGCACCACCGCCATGGCCGCGGCGATGCCGCTCAGCAGCAGGCTGCCGCCCCGGCCGCCGGTCAGCCTGCCCGCCGTCCGGGAGAGCACCGCGCCGACGGCCGCGCCGGGCAGCAGCCACGCGCCCACCGCCAGCACGCTCCAGCCGTGCTCGCCGACCAGGATCTGCGGCACGGCGTACATCGCGGCGAACAGACCGGCGTAGACCCCGATGCCGGTCGCCGACGCGCGCAGGAACGCGCCGTCCGTGACGAGCCGGCGCGGCACGAAGGACGCCTGCACCGCGCGGACCCGCAGCAGCAGCCCCGCCCCCGACACCAGCAGGGCCACGGCGAGCCCGATCACGGGCACGGCGGACAGCCCCAGCGCGTACGACTGGATCAGCACCAGGAACGACATCGCCGCGACCGTCAGCAGCAGGGCGCCGGGCAGGTCCAGCGCGCGGCCGCTGCCCTTGCGGGCGGCCGCGGCGCGCAGGCACAGCGGCACCGCGAGCAGCGACAGCGCGGGCAGCACCAGGGTGATGCGCCAGGTCACCCACTGGGTGAACACGCCGCCGGCGAGGGTCGCGCTGGCGGAGAAGACCGCCATGGTCGCGCCGAACCCGCCGAGCACCTGGGGCCGGTCGGCCGGCGCGGCCGACGCCGACAGCGCCAGCGCGCCCGAGGTCATGGCGCCGGAACCGGCGGCCAGCACGAAACGGCCCGCCACCAAGGTGGTGATGTCCGGCGCCGCCAGGCAGATCACCGTGCCGACGGCGAGCACGAGCGAGCCCAGCAGCAGGGAGGCGCGGATGCCCCGGGAGTCGGCGAGCCGCCCGAACAGGGCCGTGCCGACGCCGAGCGCGAGGGCGTGCGCGGTCAGCACCCAGGCGGCGGCCGCCGGCGTGGCGTCCAGCGCCCGGGCGACGTCGGGCAGGGCGACACCGGCCGCGGTGACACCGAAGACGGCCGGCCCGAACAGGGCGCCGTACCGCAGCCCCGCGGAACGGGCGCTGAGCGCGGCGGTGTGATCGGCCGTGGCGGGCACGGCCTGCTCTGTGGTCATGGGAGGTCCTCTCTGGCAGACGGGCGGGTGCCCGGGGCACGGGGGCGGCGGCACCGGTGCGGGTGCCGGGGCGACGGCCGGTGGCGTACGGGGGCCCGCGGGTGTGGTGCCGGGCGGGCGCGGCAGCGGAGCCGGCGGGCGGGCGGCGGGCGGCGCGGAGGTGGGGCCGGCGTCGCGGCGGGCCGTGCGGGCTGTGCGGGTCGTGAGGGTCGCGCGGGCCGTGTGGCCCGGAGGGCTCAGGCCGGCCCCGGCTTCAGGGCGTGGCCGCGGCGGAACAGGTTCTCCGGGTCGTACCGCTCCTTCAGCAGGGTCAGGCGGGCGCGGGTCGGCTCGTCGTAGCAGTCCGCGGCGGCGCCGGCGGTGTCGGGGCCGGCGAGGAAGTTGAGGTACCGGCGGCCCGTGCCCCAGCCCGACAGGGGGGCGAGGACCCGGTCCGGGGAGCCGGGCAGGCAGAGGGTCGACAGGGTGAAGGCCCCGTCGCGGCTGCCGACGGCGTTGGGCACGGCCGGCGGCCGGGACAGCGCTCCGCCCAACTGCCGCACCTCGACCATCGGGTCGGTGCAGTCCGCGTCCGGCCCGGCCACCTCCAGCAGCCTGGCCAGCGCCGCGTCGTCGAGGTCCCGCAGCACGATGTTGCGCTCGTGGTAGGGCAGCGGCTCGGTCGGATCCTGGTGGATGTCGGCCACCGAGGTGTACGGCATCTCGGCGACGGTGTCGGCCAGCACCGGGCCGGCCTCCCGCAGCGGGCGCACCAGGCGCTCGCCCTCCTCGGCCGGCCCGGTGAAGGCGATCCGGACGTGGACCGCGAGCCGTCCGGCGGGGTGGTCCGGCACCCCGGGCAGGCCGGGCAGCCGCAGCAGGGCCAGCGACGAGGTCATGGCCTCGGGCGCCTGCCGGGTCCAGTCCCGCCAGGTGCGCAGCAGCGCGGCGGCCGATTCGCCCGGGAAGTACAGCCCGCCGCCGTAGAGCCGGCGCACCGGCATCAGCGCGAACTCCAGCGCGGTGACGACGCCGAAGTTGCCCTTGCCGCCCCGCACAGCCCAGAACAGGTCGGGGTCCGCGTCGGCGGTGACGGTGCGGTGCCGCCCGTCGGCGGTGACGATGTCGAACCGGGTCACGTGGTCGGCCGCGTAGCCGTACTGGCGGCCCAGCGGTCCCAGGCCGCCGCCCAGGGTGTAGCCGACGACGCCGACCAGCGGGGAGGAGCCGTTGAGGGGGGCGAGGTGGTGGGGGGCGGCGGCCGCGATGACCTGGTGCCACTGGGCGCCGGCCTCGGCGCGGGCGGTCCGCGACGCCGGGTCGACGGCCACGGTGTTCATCCGCCGGGTGCTGATCAGCACCGTGTGCTCGTCGGGGGCGGCGATGCCGTGACCGGTGGCCTGGACGCCGACGGCGAGCCGCCGCTCGCGCGCGAAGCGGACCGCGGCGACCACGTCCTCGGCGTGGACCGCCGCAACGACCAGGGCGGGGCGGTGCCGGGCGATCTCGTTGAAGCCGGCCAGCTCGGCGTCGTAGCCCGGGTCGCCGGGCAGGAGCACCTCGCCCTTCACCCGGCCGACGAGGCGGTCCACCGCGCTGTCCTCGACGTCGGGGTGGTGCTGCGCTGAGTTGGTCACGGGCCAGTCCCTCTCTGTGCGTGCGGCCCCAGGGGCGCGGGCCGCGACCGTCGACGGCACCGAGTCTTTCCGCCGCCGGAAAGCCGGGCCATCCCCAGCCGGAGAGGGAGTCGTCCGCCGCCGCCTCCCTAAATTGAGGGGGAGGGCAGCAGCGGGCGGCGCGGGAGCGGACCGTCCGCCGGGGCGGCGGTGCCGAACAGCAGGTCCTGCCACTCCTCGGAGCGGGTGCGGGCCTCGGAGCCGCCCAGGATGAGCCGCTCCAGCGCCCGCAGCCGCTCACCGGGCTCGATGCCCAGCTCCTCGCTGAAACGGCGCCGGGTGGCGCGGAACAGCGCCAGCGCGTCCGCGGTGCGCCCGGACTGGAACAGGGCGATCATCAACTGCGCGATCAGCGTCTCCCGGAAGGGGTGCTCGGTCACGTGGTGGGTGAGCTCGCCGAGGATCCGCCGGTGATAGCCCAGGCGCAGCTCCAGTTCGAAGCAGTCCTCGAGGGCGGAGTGGTAGTCCTCGTGGTACTTCAGGGCCACGCTGTCCAGCAGCGGGCTGCCCAGACCCGCGCCCAGCGGCCCGCGCCACAGCGCCAGGGCCTCGCGGAACAGCCGGACCGCGTCGCCCGGCGGCCCGGTGCGGGCCTCGATCCGGGCCTGCGCGAGAAGCCGCGCGAAACGGTACAGGTCGATGCCGTCGTCGCAGACCCGCAGCTGGTATCCGGTCTTGTGGGTCTCGATCGTGGCGGACACATCACCATGGGCGAATTGCCGGCGCAAGGAGGAAATACAGATGCGTATCTGGCTGCGCGCGGTCACCGGCGGCGAGTCGTCCCAGATGGCTCGTATCAGACGCTCCACCTCGATGACCCGATTGCTTTCCAGCAGCAGCATGGTGAGCAGAATGCGCTGCCGGTCGCCGCTGAGTTTCACCTCCCCGTTCACTCCATGCACAACCAGAGGACCGAGCGCAAGAAAAGAAGGATTATTTGTCATGATCCCCCCGCTCTCCGGGGCGGCGATACGGAGTCGCCGCCTCTCCGTAGCTCACCAGCTCGGCAGGAACTTTAGTCCCCACCCTTCCGCAGCAGCGAGCTGGTGGCTTATTTCCCTCCCCAGTCGCACCATTTCATCCAGCAGGCGGGCCCGGTCGAGGCCCCCTGCATCCAATGCTCTTAATCCTGAACGATTGACCAACTCGACCATGAGAACTTTGGCCGTCTCGTCGTCCGAGGCCACAAAGACGTCGACGGGCTGCCCGTCCAGCTCCCCGCGGTAGATCGACGCGGCGTCCCCGGCAGGACAAGCCCTGACCCAGCGCGCCTGCGGGGCGAGGCCGACAAGATCGCGCATACGGCTCGCGCCGGTCCGCTCGTGCGGTGCGGTGACCTCCACGAGAATCTTGCCCGCGAGCCTGTCCGCCCTGGTCCGCAGGGCTTCCAGGGACTCCGCGCGCGGCGCCGCGAGAATGACGAAATCTGGCTGAAAGGAAACCCGGGCGGTGGCGGCCACGACGACCCCGGGAGTTCCGGCGGAAGCATCCTTCGCCACCTTCCGGGCCCGCGCGATGTCGCGGTCGGCCAACAGCACGGACGCGCCGGCGATCGCCGCCCGCCGAGCCATCGCCCTGCCCATTTCGCCCGCCCCGATGATTCCCACTTTCATGCTCAGGTCGGCTCCCGGTCCTGGAGTGCGCGGACGGAACGTGATCGGGCACGGGCGGCCCGCCCGGACCGCCTCGTTCCGCGCGCCACCTTTCCAGATCCGCCCGCGGCATTTCATCCCCGCATTCGAGGGGGAGTTCGCCCCCGCCGGGAACGCGGACCCCCTCAAGTGCGGGGTTGGCCGGGGCAGGGGGATCTGGGACGATCGAGCAGTGACCAGTGCATATCCGACCCGGGTCGACACCGGACGCACCGAACTCCTCGACCGCGCCGCGCGCAGCACCGATCCGCTCGGCATGTTCGCCGAGGCATCGCACCACCTGCGCAGGCTCATGCCGTACGACGCCGCGGTCTGGCGGGTCACGGACCCGCAGACCGGGATGATGGCCGCCCCCATCCGCGCCGAGAACCTCGACGAACAGGGCTGCGCCGTCTACTGGGAGTGCGAGCTGTTCACCGAGAACGTCAACCTCTTCCGCGACCTGGCCCAGGCCGAACGGCCGGTGGCCGGACTGCGCGAGACGACCGGCGACCTGCCCGCGCGCAGCAGCCTGTACCAGTCCTTCATGAAGCCGCGCGGCCTCCAGGACGAGTTACGGGCGGTGCTGCGCGTCGGCGGCCGCCCGCACGGACACATCAGCCTCTTCCGCGAGAAGGGCCGCCCGGCGTTCGCGGCGGCCGAGACCAAGCTGGTCGAGAGCCTGATCACCCCGCTGGCCAGGAAGCTGCGCTCGTTCGCCGGGACGGTCCCGCAGTGCCTGCCCGACACCCGGCACGGCCCCGGCCTGCTGCTCTTCGACGCGGCCGGCGCGCTGCTGTCCGCCAACGACGACGCCCTCGCCCACCTCGACGACCTGCCCGAGGGCCCGGCCGTCCGCACGGCCTCCGGCATGCGGGTGCCGGCCTGGATCCAGTCCACGGCGCTGAAGGCCCGCGCCATCGCCCAGGAACGCGACCGGGGACACGCCCGGGTGCGGGTCCGCGCCCGCAGCGGCCGCTGGCTGGTGTGCCACGCCTCCTGCCTGCGCGAGGCGGACGGCTCGCTCGGCCCCTCGGCCGTGGTGATCGAACCGGCGAAGACCTCCGAGGTCGTCCCCCTCATCGTGGACGCCTACGAGCTGACCGAGCGGGAGACGGAGGTGACCCAGTGCATCGCCCGCGGGCTGTCCACCGGCCAGATCGCCCAGCAGCTCCACCTGTCGCCGCACACCGTCCGCGACTACGTCAAGGCGGTCTTCGAGAAGGTCGGCGTCTCCAGCCGCGGCGAACTGGTCGGCAAGCTCTTCACCGAGTACTACGCCCCCCGGGCCGAACCGGGCATCGTCCGCGTCCACGACAGCTGAGGCGTCCCCTCCCTCCCGTCCCCGGCCGGGCGGACGCCCCCGAGGGCGCTGCCCTCGGGCAAGGCGCGGGGCAGCCTTCGGGCCGTCCCGTGCTGCGCACCCTTGTCGGTCGTACCGTGCGCACCGTGTGGGAGGGCGCCTTCCCCGAACTGGCTTCCCGCACCCGGGCAGCCGCGTGAGGGACATGCCCGAGCTGCACACGCGGCTCCCGGCGGACGTGATCGCACTCGGCTCTCCGTATCCCCCGGTTCGGCAGGAAGCCTCCGTGAGGTGACCCGGCATCGGCGGCCGGCCGGTGAGAGGGGGGAAGGCCCCGCGAGGTGTGCGCCTCGCGGGGCCGGTGTGCCGGCTCAGCTGCGTCGCGCCGGTGTCAGCCGAAGTTGACGTCGCTGCACAGGAAGTACTTCTGGTCCATGTGGGACGCCTTCCAGACGGTGACCACGACGTGCCGTCCGCTGTAGCCGGAGGTGCTGACGTCCGTGACGTAGTGCGCCTGGTAGGGGTAGCGGCCGGTCCGCTTCACCAGCTCGAGGTCGTTCCAGCCGATCAGCTGGTACTCCGGGTTGAAGCCCTGCTTGGTGACGTAGACCTCGAGCCAGTCCGCGCCGTGCCGGGCCTCGTCGTAGAGGTCGACGGTGAAGTCGGCGCCGATGTCGGTCGTCTTCCACGGACCGGGGCGGTCCAGCGGCCGGTAGTTCGTCTCGCCCTGGCCGCCGGCGCTGCAGATCTGGCCGTCGGGGATGACCTGCTTGTAGTTGTCCCCGGTGTTGTTGGCGTAGACGGCCTTCCACGCCCCGATGGCGTTCGGGTTCTCGTGGTAGGTGCGGTAGCACATGGGGTCCTGGGCCTCGTTCGGCTCGTTGTAGCCCCACCGCTGCAGGCAGCCGTAGTTGCGGGTCTCGGGGGCGATCACCGTGCCGTGCGCGGAGGCCGTGGGCGCTTGGACGAACACGCCGAGCAGGCCGGTGGCCAGGACGGCGGCGCCCAGTGCGGTGCGGCCGGCCGCGGTTGCGGGTACGCGGTTCATGGTGCTCTTCCTCCGGGTGTCTCGGGGGATCACAGGCCGGAACGACCCATGATTTACGTGTGCATGACAGACTGCGGGGCGGGTTCAGGTTCCGGGGGCGTCGCTCACCTCCTTTCGCCCGGGCTGCTTGCGGTGTGCGGTGAGGACCGGCAGGTCGGTCAGGGACCACCGGCCGGGGCCGAGGGCGGCGATGAGCAGGAAGGCCCAGCAGAAGAGAGCGGCCGGCTCACCGCCGTTCTCCAGGGGGAACAGTGCGTCCGGCTGGTGGTGGACGAAGTAGGCGTAGGCCATGGAGCCGGAGCACAGGACGGCGGCCGGCCGTGTGGCCAGTCCGAGCAGGACGAGGGAGCCGCCGGCCAGCTGGATCACCGCCGCCCACCACCCGGGCCACTCGCCGGTGCCGGGCGGCTGCCCGTGGCCTCCGCCGAGGACGTCGAAGAGCGTGGCCGCTCCGTGGCAGGCGAACAGCAGCCCGAGCACGATCCGGAACAGGCCCAGAACCGGGCCCTGGCACCTGGTGGGTGTCTCCACGGTGTGCCCTTTCTGCGGCGGGGGATGAGGGACCGGGTGGCCGCCGGCAGGGGGGATCGCCGGCGGCCACCGGGGAGGGTCAGGTGGTGAGGGTCCACTTCTGGCTGGCCCAGCCGCCGCAGTCCCACAGGTGCAGACGGGCGCCGTCGGCGGTGCTCTGGCCCTGGATGTCCAGGCAGCGTCCGGACTTGAGGTTCTTCAGCGTGCCGTCGGACTGGAAGGCCCACTTCTGGCTGTCCCACGTGCCGCAGTCCCACAGGTGCACCTTGGTGCCGTTGGCGGTGTAACCGCCTTCGACGTCGAGGCACTTGCCGCCGGACTTCAGCTGCTGTCCGTCGAGAGTCCAGGTCATCGAGGCGGCGTTGGCGCAGGTCCACTGCTGGACGGCGGTGCCGTTGGCGGTGGAGCCGCCGGCGCGGTCGACGCACTTGGAGGTCGCGCCGTTGACGATCTTCCCGCCGGTGACCGGGTCGGGGTCGGGGTTGGTGCCGCCCGCTCCCCAGGCGTTCCAGTTGTCCCAGGTCTCGGCGTCGAAGCCGATCCGGCCGAGCTTGTCGGCGGCCCAGTTGGTGCCGGACTTGCTGATGACGGTGCCGCCGACGGTGTAGTTCTCCAGCTTCAGGCCCCGGCTGTCACCGGTCTCGTTGCCGAGGGTCACCTTCTGGCCGGCGGAGTTGGTGTACCGCTTGAGGAGGCTGACCTGGGAGGACGGGTCGAGCTGGCTCCAGGCGTCGATCCTCAGGTTCTTGACGTGGATGTTCTCGGTGCTGGAGAGGGCGAAGACGCGGATCGCGCAGTTGGTCATGCCCTCGACGGTGATGTTCTCGAAGGTCATGTTCCTCACCCACGCGTTCGGGTCGGCCTTGGTGGTCGAGCCCATGTCCTCCCAGTGCGAGGAGGAGTTGAGGATGCAGGTGTTGTACTTGACGTCCTTCCAGTACATCCGGTTGTGGATGACGTGGGTGTTGCTCACGCGGACGTTGTCGATGTTGCGCGGCGTCCAGCCCCACTGGATGACGGGGCCGTTCTCGTTCTTCCAGATGACGGTGTTATCGATGCTGACGTCGCTGTGGTACATCTTCAGCACGTCGTCGTTGGCGTTGAAGAACGTGTTCTTCATGGTGCTGCCGCGGTACAGCTCGATCCCGTCGGTCTGCCAGTACCAGGAGCCGACCTGCTTGTAGTTGTCGACCCGCATGCTGAAGGTCTGCTCGTCGCCGTAGACCACGAAGGAGTGGTACGGCGGCTCGTTGACGGTCACGCCCTGCAGGTCCAGGTGCTGCTGGCGGCCCTGCGCGGACTGGAACTGCAGCATCTTCACGCAGCTGGCGTGGCAGTTGGAGGCGCCCGAGAGGTGGTCGTAGTTGTTGTTGGTGTCCGCCTCGTAGACGTACTGCTCACCGGAGAGCACGCCGTAGCCGGTCACCTTGTACAGGCCCTGGCTGTCGTCGGGGAAGCGGATGGCGCCCTTCACGTACGCGCCCGGGGCCAGGTAGACCCACTTGACCTGCTTGGGCAGCAGGGCGTGGTACTTGGAGGTCATGTAGTAGGTGCCGGGCCGGAAGTACACGATCTCCTCGCTGATCGTGTTGAGGTGGGTGACCCGGCCCTGCTGCGGGTAGTGAATGCTGCCCGAGGCCGCCGTCGGGATCAGCCGGTCCTTCTCCGCGCCGGCCGGAGCCGGCTCCGCGAAGATCATCATGGAGTTGCGGGGCTCGGTGTGGACGGCGCGGTTGCCGCCGCCGCCCTGCGTGGTGAGCTTGCCGGCGTCGGTCGCGGGGCCCGACATGTCGTTGTAGGCCGTGTACAGCTGCGGCTCGAACTCCACGGAGAACCGGTAGCCCGTCGCGTCGTAGGGGACCTTGATGCGGACGGTGTCGCCGTCGACCAGTTCCTTGGTGAAGTTCAGGCTGCTGGGCCTGATCCTGACCTGGTCGGCCGACGAGATGGTCTGCCCCGTCCTGAGCGAGACGTCGACCCACGCGTCGGCGGAGTACTGGAAGGACGACCAGCTCATGGTGAGGTTGGCGGACGCGGAGAACTCGGCCCCGTCCTCCTTGGTGTAGCCGATCTTGCCCTTCCCGCTGCGCGGGATGCTCATGTAGGCGAACGAGTCGTACTTCGTCGCCGGCGCCGCGGCGGTGGCGACCTGCACGTCGTAGAACGACGACCGCCGCACCTTGTCGCTCGCCACCGGGCTGCTGGTGTTGAACTCGTGGTTGTCGTGCCACCACGTCTTCAGCTGGGCGCTGTCGGCGGTGGAGACGGTCGCCTCCGCCGCGGCGGAGGCCGCCTGGCGCGGCAGCGTCTTCGCCTTCGCCGCGTGGGAAGCGGCATGGGGCGGGGGCGTCCCCGCGCTCGCCGTGCCGGCCGGCACGACCGGGCCGGCCAGGGCGAACGCCAGGCCGGCGGCGAGCGCCGCCAGCCTGCTCATTCTTGCTGCGGGCATGACGAAAGTCCTTGTCTGTGGTTGCTGGTTGCCGCTTGCCGGACGGCAGCCTTCGGGCGCCGGTCCCGCCGCGAGCGGGCGCGGGCCGCCGGCAGGTGGAACACACCGGGACGCGGACGCCCCGGATCGCGTGCCCACCGGGCCCTGATGGTGCGGCGCGCGCTGCCCGGGCAGGCCGCGCGCACTGCCGGGTGATCGAACTCCCTTCACGCCGGTGCCGAATCCGTGGAACGCGTCCGGGACCGTCCGGGAGACCGGGACACCCGTGTGCCGTCCGGAACACCCGGGCCGAGGACGCCCTGGCCAGGGAGCGGACAGGCGGAAGGCCGACGCCCCTTGCCCTGCGGTGTGCTTGCGGCCGCGCTGCGGTCGGTCGCCGCGCTGCGGTCGCCGGTTAACGTCCCGTCATTTCTTCGCCGTGTCAATGAAATAAACAAGATCTCTTCCTCCTGTCGGCACGGAAGGGTGGGCCAATGGGGCATAAGCGGGCCAAAGGTCGAACCTTCCGGAGAACGCGGCGGTCATCACGGTTACGTAACGCGGTGTTTTCTTTCTTGACGCACGAAAACGGGCGGGCAAGACTCCTGTCATACGCAGTCGGCCGACCAGCCCGGCGGCCGCCGTGATACGCAGGGAGGCCGTCGTGACGGTCGCCGTACTCGCCTTACCGCCCCCCATCTGACCGCGTGGCCGAGCGGCCGCCGCCGCTCTCCCGATCGATCACTGCTTCGGAGGCATGTGTGATGAGCCCTTCCAAGGTCCGTTTCTCGGAGCTTGTCGGTGAGCAGACCCGCGCGGAGATCTTCGCGACCGTCCTCACCGCGGGGCCCATCTCGCGCACCCAGCTCGCGCAGCGGCTCGGGCTCGTCCCCTCCAGCGTGACCCGGATGCTCCCGCCGCTTCTGGAGCACGACTATCTGCGCGAGCTGGACACCGCCCCCCAGGGGCGGGGCCGGCCGCAGAAGATGCTCCAGGTCAACGCCAAGAAGCACATCGTCGTCGGCGCGAAGATCGGCCCGGCCCAGGTCTCCGCGGTGGTCACCGACATGGCGGCCGGCGTCCTGGCCCGGGCGGAGGAGCCGATCGGCGACTGCACCCCCGAGACCGCCCTGTCCGCCGTCGCCGACCTGACCCGGCGGCTCCTCGCAGAGGCGCCCGAAGCGGCGGACAGGGTGCTGGGCCTCGGGGTCGGGGTCAGCGGCCACGTCGACTCCGGCGCCGGGATCTGCCGCTACTCGGCGCTGCTGGACTGGAACAAGGTCGACGTCGCCGGCCCGCTGCGCGAGGCGACCGGGCTGCCGGTCGTCGTCAACAACGACGTCAACACCCTCGTGGTGGCCGAGCGCTGGTTCGGCCAGGGCCGCGACGTCGACTCCTTCGCCGTCGTGACCGTCGGCCCCGGCATCGGCTGCGGCCTCCTCCTCGACGGCGCCCTCTTCTCGGGCGCCACCGGCCTGGCCGGCGAGCTGGGCCACCTGCCCCTCGACCTGGTGGGACCCATGTGCAGCTGCGGCCGCCGCGGCTGCCTGGAGGCCCTGGCCGGCGACCGCGCGGTGCTGGGCCATCTCCGCGACGCCGGCGTGTCCTGCGCCGGCATCGCCGAGGCGAGGGAACTGGCCCGCACGGGAACCGGCTCGGCGCGCACCGTCGCCCGCTCCGCCTTCACCGAGGCCGGAACCGCCCTGGGCCGGGGCCTGGCGGTCCTGTGCAACCTGCTCAACCTGCAGAAGATCATCATCGCCGGGGAAGGCGCGACCGCCCACGACCTGTTCGGCCCGGCCATGACCCAGGCCCTGCAGGCCCACGCCTTCTCCACCGCCGCCCACGACTGCGACGTCCACGTCGACCCCGTACGCCACGACCTGTGGGCCCGGGGCGCCGCCTGCCTCGTCATCCAGGACGCGGTCGGCGCCGCTCTGTCCTGACCCATCCGGCTCACCGCACCACCCATCACACCCGAGACCCACGATGAGGATTTGACGTGCCCGAAAACGCGGCCGGCCCCGCCGACTCCTGGTGGAGCAACGCGGTGGTCTACCAGATCTACCCGCGCAGCTTCGCCGACTCCGACGCGGACGGCGTCGGTGACCTCCAGGGCGTCATCGAGCACCTCGACTATCTCAGCGAGCTCGGCGTCGACGTGCTGTGGCTCTCCCCGGTCTACCCCTCGCCGCACGACGACAACGGCTACGACATCAGCGACTACCAGGACATCGACCCGCTGTTCGGGACGCTGGCCGACTTCGACCGGCTGCTGGACTCCGTGCACGAGCGCGGCATGAAGCTCGTCATGGACCTCGTGGTCAACCACACCAGCGACGAGCACGCCTGGTTCACCGCCTCCCGCGACGGCGGCCCCGGCGGACCGAAGCGCGACTGGTACATCTGGCGCCCGCCCCGCGACGGCATGGAGCCCGGCACGCCGGGCGCCGAACCGAACAACTGGGGCTCCTTCTTCTCCGGCCCGGCCTGGACCTACGACGAGGCGAGCGGCGAGTACTACCTTCATCTCTTCTCCCGCAAGCAGCCCGACCTCAACTGGGACAACCCCGAGGTCCGGCAGGCCGTGTACGCGATGATGCGCTGGTGGCTCAAGCGGGGCGTGGACGGCTTCCGCATGGACGTCGTCAACCTGATCTCCAAGGCGCAGGGCCTGCCCGACGGCCCTGTGCGCGAGGGCGACCGGTACGGCGACGGCAGCGTCCACTACGTGTGCGGACCGCGCATCCACGAGTACATCGCCGAGATGCACCGCGAGGTCTTCGCCGGCCACCCCCGCCGGCTGCTCACCGTCGGCGAGATGCCCGGCGTCACGGTGGAGGAGGCCAAGCTCTTCACCGACCCCGCACGCCGCGAACTCGACATGGTCTTCCAGTTCGAGCACGTCGGTCTCGACCAGGGCCCCGGCGGCAAGTTCGACGTCCGCCCCCTGAAGCTGACCGACCTCAAGGCCAGCCTCGGCCGCTGGCAGACCGGCCTCGGCGAGACCGGCTGGAACAGCCTGTACTGGAACAACCACGACCAGCCCCGCGTCGTCTCCCGCTTCGGCGACGACACCGCCCACCGCGACCGCTCCGCCAAACTCCTGGCCACCGTCCTGCACCTGCACCGCGGCACGCCCTTCGTCTACCAGGGCGAGGAACTGGGCATGGCCAACGCCCCGTTCACCTCGATCGAGGACTTCCGGGACATCGAGTCGCTCAACCACCACCGCGACCAGAGCGCCCTGGGCGTCGACGAGGAGCGGATCCTGGAAGGGCTGCGGCACCGCGGCCGCGACAACGCCCGCACCCCGATGCAGTGGGACGCCACCGAGCACGCCGGGTTCACGGCCGGCACGCCCTGGATCGCGGTCAACCCCGACCACGCCACCGTCAACGCCAAGGCCCAGCTCGCCGACCCCGACTCGGTCTTCCACTACTACCGCCGCCTCATCGAGCTGCGGCACACCGAGCCCGCCCTGACCCACGGCGACTTCCGCATGCTCCACCCGGAGCACGAGCAGCTCTACGCCTTCCTCCGCCACGACGCGGCCAGGGCCACCGAACTGCTCGTCCTGGCCAACTTCGGCGGAACCGACCTCACCGTCGACCTCCCCGACGGCTGGGAGCACAGCGAGACCCTCATCGCCAACGTCCCCGCCGACGCACCCCTCACCAGCCCGCACACCCTGCGCCCGTGGGAAGCCCGCGTCCACCGCCGCGCCACCGCCTGACCCCACAGCCCGCCCTTGCCGCAACGACGCACATCAAGGAACCAGCCATGAACAACCCCCGCCCCCGCACCACCGCCCGCAGAAGGCCCCTCCTGCTCGCGGCCTGCGCCCTGGCCCTGCTCGCCCCGCTGACCGCCTGCGGCGGCTCCGGCACCGCAGCGGGCGACGGCAAGACGCTGCGTCTGTGGCACTACGAGCAGGAGGACGGCGCCCTGAGCAACGCCTGGAACGCGGCGATCACCGAGTTCAAGAAGACCCACCCCGACGTGAAGGTCGTCTTCGAGCGCAAGACGTTCGAGCAGATCCAGCAGAACGCCGGCATGATCCTCAACTCCGACAAGGCGCCCGACGTCATGGAGTACAACAAGGGCAACGCCACCACCGGCCTGCTCGCCAAGCAGGGCCTGCTCACCGACCTCACCGCCGTCGTGGCCGAACGCGGCTGGGACAAAAGGATCAGCGAACGCGCCTCCGTCACCGCCCGCTACGACGACAAGGGCGAGATGGGCGGCGAGAAGTGGTACGGCATACCCAACTACGGCGAGTTCGTCCTCACCTACTACAACGACGACCTGTTCAAGAAGCACGGCGTCGACAAGCCCACCGACTTCAAGAGCTTCGAGGCCGCCCTGGCGAAGTTCAAGGCCGCCGGCGTCACCCCGCTCGCCAACGCCGGCAACGACCACCCCGCCGGCCACTGGCTCTACCTGCTCGCCCTGTCCGAGGCGAACGACGCCTGGGTCGACGACTACCAGCTCTACCAGGGCAAGGTCGACTTCCACGGCCCCGAGATGACCTACGCCGTGAACAAGTACAAGGAGTGGGTCGACAAGGGCTACTTCGACAAGAAGGACGTCGGCCTCAAGGGCAACGACATGACCGAGCAGTTCGTCTCCCAGAAGCGGCCCATCATGGTCGGCGGCAACTGGTGGTTCGGCGGCCTGTCCACCGACATCACGGACTTCGCGTGGTCCACCGCCCCCTACCCCGGCAGCGAGGACACCCTCGGCTCCGGCGGCAACCACTGGGTCATCCCCGCCAAGGCCAAGAACAAGCAGCTCGCCGAGGACTTCATCGACATCACCATGTCGGACAAGATCCAAAAGCTCATCGGCGAAGAGGGCAACGTCCCCCTGGCCGTCAAGGCGGACACCATCACCAACACCAAGGCCAGGGAACTGATCACCGCCTTCAACACCTACCAGGACGACAACGGGCTCGCCTTCTACCCGGACTGGCCGGTGACCGGCTACTACGACACCTGGCTGAGCGCCACCCAGAACCTGATGAACGGCGCCAAGCCCCACACGGTCCTCGACGAACTCGAGGCGCCCTACGAGAAGTACATCGCCACCAGGTCCTAGCAGCACCGCGGCCACCAGCACCGGCCGCACCCCGCACCGCCCGGGGACACGACCGACCCGCCGCCGCAGGCCGGGCCGCCCCGCCCCCGGACGCCGCGCCGCTTTCAGGGGACGGCGGCCCGGCCCGCCGGGCCGCCGTCCCGCCCACCTAGGAGCAACAGTGAAAACCACACGTCACCCGCGGTCCACGGGGTACGCCGTCTTCCTCGCACCGGGCCTGCTGCTCAGCCTGCTCTTCCTCGTCGTCCCGCTGGTGATGACCTTCTACTACAGCCTCACCAAGTGGCAGGGCATCGGCGACCCCGCCTTCACCGGCCTGGACAACTACACCCGCCTCTTCCAGGACGCCGACTTCTGGGCCTCCTTCCGCAACATCGCCTTCGTCATCGTCGGCATCGCGGCCGTGCCCACCCTGCTCGGACTGTTCCTCGCCGCCCTGCTGTTCGACTACGTCGGCAAGAAGCACGGCGACGGCATCGTCGGCGTCCTGCGCTCCGGCCTCTACCTGCCCCAGGTCATCCCCGTCGCCGTGACCGGCCTGATGTGGGGCTGGATCCTCGCCCCCGAAGGCGCCGTCAACAGCATCCTCGACACCATCGGCCTGGCCTCGCTCACCCAGAACTGGCTCGGCGACCCCGACCTGGCCCTGTGGGTCGTCCTCGGCGTCCTGGTGTGGATGCAGCTCGGCTATCCCCTGGTGCTGTTCATGTCCGGCCTGCAGCGCATCGACCCCGAACTGCACGAGGCCGCCTCCCTCGACGGCGCCACATGGTGGCAGCGCTTCACCCGCATCACCACTCCCATCCTGCGGCCCGAGGTCTACGTCGTCCTGGTCACCACCACCATCGCCGGCCTGAAGGTCTTCGCCCAGATCTTCGTCCTCACCGGCGGCGGCCCCGGCAACTCCACCCTCGTCCCCGCGTACTTCGCCTACCAGAACTTCTTCGAACGCGCCGACGTCGGCTACGGCTCGGCGATCTCCAGCACGATCACCCTGCTCGTGCTGATCATCGCCGCGATGATGCTCACCCGCCAGGCCCGCGAGGACGGATGACCATGACCACCCACACCACCGACATCGCCGCCGGCGACCTCAAGACCGCGACCCCGCCGCCCGGCCACACCGCGCCCCGGCGCCGCAGAAAGACGACGGTCGACGGCCGCACCCCGGGCTCCTACGCGGTCGTGGCCGCGGTCACCGTCTTCGTCCTCGCCTTCCTCGCACCGTTCCTCGTCATCCTGGTCAACTCCTTCAAGACCAGCGCCGACTACCGCGCCAACGGCTCACTGTCCTGGCCCGAACAGTGGAACTGGGCGATCATCGGCGACGTCTGGGAACGCGTCGACTTCACCCAGAAACTGATCAACAGCCTCCAGATCAGCCTCGGCGTCGTCGTCATCGCCGTAGCCCTGGCCCTCTTCAACGCCTACGCCATCGGCATCGGCCGCATCCGATGGCGCACCGCCTTCCTCGTCTTCTTCCTCGGCGTCAACGTCGTGCCGCAAGAAGGCCTGGTCTACCCCGTCTACTACCTCTTCAAGGAACTCGGCCTCTACGACGGCAAACTCGGCTACACCATCCTCGTCGGCATCACCTACAGCGCCTTCGGGACCTACCTGCTCTCCTCCGTCTTCAGCAGCTTCCCCCGCGAACTCATCGAGGCCGCCTCCCTCGACGGCGCCGGCCGCTGGACCATCCTCTGGCGCATCATCCTGCCCATGAGCTGGCCCACCCTGTCGGTGATGTGCGTGTTCTTCTTCGTCTGGAGCTGGAACGAATTCCTCTACCCGCTCGTCCTGCTCATCTCCAACGACAACCAGACCGTCCCCCTCGGCCTGTCCGTCATGCAGGGCCAGTACACCAGCGACCCCACCGCCATGAGCGCCGCCGCCCTCCTCGGCGTCATCCCGATGATCGCCTTCTTCCTCGTCTTCCAGCGCACTCTCACCCGCGGCCTCACCGCCGGCGCCGTGAAATAACACGCCACGGGTCACCCGCCACCCCGGATCCGGCCCCAGCCGCCCCGCAGCCGGATCCGGGGTACAGCACCGGCCCTCCGCCGCAACGACACAGGAAGGACGGGCTGCCGGTTCCCCGGAACCGTTCCTTCAGGGGCGGAAGGTGCGGCGGTAGGTGTCGGGCGGGACGCCGACGGCGCGCTGGAAGTGGCGGCGCAGGGTGGTGGCGGTGCCCATTCCGGCGGCCTCGGCGACGGCGTCGACGGTGGCGTCGGTGGTCTCCAGCAGCTCCTGGGCACGGCGGATGCGTTGGGTGTGGAGCCACTGCAGGGGCGTGGTGCCGGTGAGGTGCTTGAAGTGGCGGGCCAGATGGCGTGAGCTCAGGCCGGCCCGGCGGGCGAGATCCTCGACGGTCAGGGGCCGGTCGAGGCGCTGGAGGGCCCAGGGGAACAGCTCGCCGAGGGGGTGGTTGCCCGGTTCGGGGACGGGGGTGGCGATGAACTGGGCCTGGCCGCCGTCGCGATGCGGCGGGACGACCAGACGGCGGGCGATCTTGTTGGCGTTGGCCGAGCCGTGGTCGAGGCGGACCAGGTGCAGGCACAGGTCCATGGCGGCGGCCTTGCCCGCCGAGGTGAGGACGTCGCCGTTGTCGACGTACAGGACGTCGGGATCGACGGTGGCGGCCGGGTGCCGCCGGGCCAGCTCCCGGGTGTGGGCCCAGTGCGTGGTGGCGCGCCTTCCGTCGAGCAGGCCGGCGGCGCCCAGGACGAACGCGCCGGTGCACAGCGAGGCCACCCGGGCGCCTGCCGCGTGGGCCGCGCGCACCGCGTCGACCAGTTCCGCCGCGGGCTCGCGGTCGGTGTCGGCCCAGCCGGGCACGAGCACGGTGTCCGCCTGTGCGAGGTGGTCGAGCCCGTGGTCGGGCTCCAGGCGGAAGCGGTTGATGCGCACCGGCCCGGGCCCGCAGAGGGCGAAGTCGTACCAGGGGTCCACGACGTGCGTCAGGTCGGCTCCGAAAATCTCCAGGGCCACGGACAGTTCGTAGTGGAGCATGCCGTCGGTGACGGCCAGCGCGACGCGATGCATGTCCGAAACTGTATGCGGCGTGTCGTTTCCGACGATAGTGCGGGGGCCCTCCGGAGGGACAGGATGCGGAGGTCAGGCCGCCGGCGATCGACATCGCAGCGGACGATCGAGTACACGGGAGCAGTCTCATGGGGTCAGGCCGGCTGGTGGCGGTGTTCGGTGCGTACGGTCACACCGGACGGTTCGTGGTCGCGGAACTCGCCGCACGCGGGTTCGTCCCGGTGCTGTCCGGACGCAACGCGCGGACGCTGGGCGAACTGGCCGACCGGCACGGGCTGGAGGCCCGGGCGGCATCGGCCGACGACCCGGCCTCGCTGGACCGGGCCCTGGCCGGTGCGGCGGCGGTCATCAACTGCGCCGGCCCGTTCGCCTCGACCACCGGCCCGGTGATCGAGGCCGCGCTCCGGGCCCGGATTCCCTACCTGGACGTGGCCGCCGAGATCGAGGCCAACCTCGACACCTTCGCGCACTTTCGCGAGCGCGCCCGGGACGCCGGAGCGGTGATCGTCCCGGCCATGGCCTTCTTCGGCGGCCTCGGCGACCTGCTGGCCACCGCGGCGATGGGCGACTGGACCGCGGCCGACGAGGCCCACATCGCCTACGCGCTCAGCAACTGGCACCCCACCGCCGGCACTCGGCTGTCGGGCGCGGTCTCCCGCGAGCGGCGCGGCAACGCCCGCCTGCGCTACCGCGCCGGACAATGGGAGCGCCGCACCGATGCCGCGCCCACCACGCAGTGGACCTTCCCGGAGCCGGTGGGACGCCGGTCCGTGATCGCGGAGTTCACCATGGCGGACGTCGTGACCGTCCCCCAGCACCTGCCCATCCCCGACGTGACCACCTACATGAACGCCGAGGCGGCCCGCGACGTCGCCGCCCCCGACACACCGGCCCCGACCGCCGCCGACGACAGCGGCCGCTCCGCCCAGACCTTCCTCGTCGACGTCGTCGTCCGCTCCGGTGACGCCGTACGCCGGGCCACGGCCGCCGGCCAGGACATCTACGCCATCACCGCACCCCTCGTCGTCGAAGCCCTCGACCGCGTCCTCACCGGCCGCACCAGGGCCGTGGGCGTCACCCCGGCCGGCGAGATCTTCGACGCCCCCGACTTCCTGCGGGCGCTCGCCCCCCGCATCGCGTTCGACCTGCACGCCCAGGAGCGACTCGCCTGACGCGGCGTCATCCGCCCGGCCGCTCCGTGAGCGCATGGCGGGGGTACCGAGCGCCCTCGGGGCGGCCGGGAGACCGTTCGGCTGTGCCGGGGGCGGCATGGAAGCGGCGTGAAGACTGCCGGTGCCGGGCAATGTCCCGCCCCCCGGCCGCGTGTGACGATGCGTGCGCCGGCGGGGGAGGGCACGGAGAGGCGGTGTGCGGGGATGGCGTGGTTTCTGGGGCTCGGCATTGCGGGGGTCGTCCTTCTTGCCCTGTCGTTCGTCCTCGACGGTGTGCTGGAGGGGCTCCTCGACGGCATCTCCGTCGGGGACGGCCTGCTGTCGCTGCCGGTGATCGCCGGGTTCCTGTCCATGGCCGGTTTCTCGGGAGCGATCGTCCTGGGGACGACCGGGCTGGGCACGGCGGGCGCGACGGCGATCGGGGCGCCGGCCGGTGTCCTCACCGGCTGGTTCGCCTGCCGTCTGAGCCGGGCGCTCATGCGTGACGCGTCCGGAGCGGCTCCGCGGGACGGTGACCTGGTCGGCGTGTCCGGCTCGGTCGTGACCGCCATCCCCGCCGGCGGCTACGGCGAGGTGCTGGTGCGCCTGGCCGGGCAGCCGGTGAAACTCGCGGCGAAGAGCCCGGTCCCGGTGGCCCGGGGGTCCGAGGTCTGGGTCGAACAGACGCTGTCGCAGTCGGCGGTGTCCGTACGCCCGGTCGACGGCTGACCAGGCGCCCGCACGGCCGCTTGCGTTACGGCACCGCCGCGGCGCTGCCGTCATCCACGCACCCTTACCGACCGCCGTCCGCAGGGAGGGCTGAGGGGACATCATCATGAGTTCTGTCGTCATCGCGGCAGGAGGAGTCGTCGTACTCCTCGTGCTGATCGCACTGGTCGTCGCCGGCCGGTACAAGGTGGCCGGTCCGAGCGAGGCGTTCATCGTCACCGGGCGGCGCGGGAAGCAGGCCACCGACCCGGCAACCGGCCGGGTCTTCACCGACAACAGCGGCCAGAAGGTCGTGGTCGGCGGCGGCGTGTTCGTCGTGCCCTTCGTCCAGCAGAAGTTCACCCTCGATCTGTCGTCGCGGCACATTCCCGTGGCGGTGCGCGGCGCGGTCACCCTGCGCGGGGTGAAGGCCAACCTGGAGGGTGTCGCCATCGTCAAGGTCGGAGGCACCGAGGACGCCATCCGCGCCGCCGCGCAGCGGTTCCTGATGCAGCAGGACGGCATCGTCGGCTTCACCCAGGAGGTGCTCTCCGGCGCGCTGCGGGCGATCGTGGGCCGGATGGCGGTGGAGGACATCATCCGCGACCGGGCCGCGTTCGCCGGACAGGTCGCGGAGGAGGCGGAGGCGAGCCTGTCGGGGCAGGGACTGGTGCTGGACGCCTTCCAGATCCAGGACATCACCACCGAGGGCTCCTACCTGGAGGACCTCGGCCGCCCCGAGGCCGCCCGCGCCAAGCAGGAGGCCGACATCGCCGAGGCCGAGGCGCGGCGGGCCGCCGAGCAGGCCCGTCTGAAGGCCGAGGAAGCGATAGCCGTCGCGCAGCGGACCCTGTACCTGAAGCAGGCCGAGATCAAGGTGGAGACCGACCGGGCCGCCGCTTCCGCGAACGCCGCCGGCCCGCTCGCCGAGGCCGCCCGGCAGCAGGAGATCCTCACCGAGCAGGAGAAGGTGGCCGAGCGGCAGGCCGCCCTGACCGACCGCCAGCTCGACACCCAGGTCCGCAAGCCCGCCGACGCCCAGCGCTACGCCGCCGAGCAGGAGTCCGAGGCGAAGCGGGTCGCCCGGGTCAAGCAGGCCGAGGCCGAGCGGGCGGCCGCCATCGCCGCCGCGCAGGCGGAGGCCGAGCGGTCGCGGCTCACGGGTGAGGGCGAGAAGCAGCGGCGCAGCGCGCTGGCCGAGGCGCAGGCGCTCGAGGGCCTCAAGCAGGGCCAGGCGGAGCGCTCCCGCCGTGCCGCGATCGCGGAGGCGGTGCGGCTGGAGGGCGAGGCCGAGGCGGCGGCGATCGGCGCCAGGGGCGCGGCCGAGGCCGAGGCGATGCGGAAGAAGGCCGACGCGTTCGCCCAGTACGGCGACGCGGCCGTCCTGCAGATGCTCGTCGAGGTACTGCCGCAGGTCGTCGCCAAGGCGTCCGAGCCGCTGAGCGCGGTGGACAAGATGACGGTCATCTCCACCGACGGAGCAGGCCAGTTGTCCCGTACGGTCGCCGACAACGTCGCCCAGGGCATGGAACTGCTCGGCTCCACCACCGGAATCGACCTGGCGGAACTGCTGAAGGGCCTCACCCGGCGCGACGGCGACGTCCGGCCCGCGGCCACGCCGGCCGCCGAGGCCAACGCGAAGATCCCGATCGGCTGACTCGCGAAGAACGGCGGCCCGCCGCGCCGTGCGCGGCGTCGCCCCGGCACGCAGCGAGCCCGGGCGGCTTCGCCGGCCGCCGGGGCCCGTGCGGCACGTCCTTCCGTTCAGGCAGGCGATGCATCGCGGACCGCGCGGCGGCAGGGGCCGTTCGCCGCTGTGCTCCGACGCAGAATCCCCGTCGGCGTACCGACGGGGCTCCGGCGAGGGCTGCGTTCCGCTGAGGCCGGACGACCGGGAAGGCAGGTGCGCCCTTCCCGGTCGTCCGGCGCGACCCGTGTCAGCTGGTCATGCTCTTCATCTTCCAGACGGTCATGGACTTGACGGTGCTGCCGTCACCGAACAGCCGCAGGCCGAGCGCGTCCTGCCGGAACGGGTAGGCGCGCGTGGTGATCGACTTGTGGGAGTTGGCGTAGGCCTCGATCACCGAGCGGTCGACGAACACGTCCAGGGTCAGCTGCCCGTTCGCCAGTGCCAGCGGCCCCTTGTGGACGCCGAGGTTCGGCTCGGCGCTGGAGTTGTTCCCGGACCTCGTGCGGTCCACGCCCAGCTGTCCCGCGGGAGCGTCGTAGAAGAGGCGGGTGCGCTCTTCGTCTCCCGGGCTGCGCAGCACGTCGAGACCGAAGGCGCCGGCGCTGCCGCGTTCGAGGGTCAGCTTGATGTGGAGCATGTCGCCCTTGACGTTCGCCAGGCGCTCGTTCGCGGCGGTGACGGACGTGGGAGCGGTGATGTCGACGAGGGGCTCGCCGTCGTGGAGACGTGCGACCTCCTCGACGGGGCGGAATCCGAGGTCTCCGTCGGGCCGCATGGACAGCTCGATGGGCAGGCCCGCGTTGTGCGCCCATCCGGCGTCGTAGTGGGCGCGCTCGGTGCGCCGGTCCTGCGCGATGCTGAAGACCAGCGAGCGTCCCTCGTCGTCCACCATTCCGCTGGGGCCGGTGAAGTGGTCGCCGTAGTCCATGAGCTTGGGCTCCGTGGTGTCCGGCGTCCAGCGGCGGGCCTGGGCGTCCCAGGTGCCGACCCAGTAGTACACGTACTTGCTGCTGTACTCGCCGGGGCCGGCCGGGAAGGCCGGGTTGATGAGCAGGGCGCGGCGTTCGCGGCCCTGGGCGTCCTTGCCGATCGGCAGGAAGGTGGGCAGTTCCCACACCTGGCCGGTCTTGGGGTGGGCCGCCACGTCGCCGGTCATGAGCGGTCCGACGTACGTCCAGTCGGTGAGGTTCTTCGACGTGTACAGCAGGGCCGTGCCGCCGATGTCCCTGCCGTCGGTGGTCTGGACGCCGGAGCCCATCAGCTGGAACCAGGTGTCGCCCTCCTGCCACACGAACGGGTCGCGGAAGTCGCCGAAGCGGACCTTGCGTCCGGCGCCGACATGGAGATCGGCGGTCTGGCCGGTGACGAGAGTGGGGTGCATCTTCCACTCGACCAGGTCGCTGTCGGCGGGGTCGACGGGGCGGGCCAGGCCGGTGGCCTGGTTGGGGCGCTGGGAGTCGTTGCCCGCGGTGAACAGCAGGACGGGCACGCCGTTCTCGTCGTAGGCGGCGTCGCCGGACCAGACTCCGTCGGGCGCCACGCTGTCCTCGGTGGGCGCGAGGGCGACGGGCAGGTCGCGCCAGTTCACCAGGTCCTCGCTCACCGCGTGTCCCCAGGCGATGTTGTGCCAGTAGGGGCCGTGGGAGTTGTGCTGGTAGAAGAGGTGGTACTTGCCCTTGTACTGGATCGGGGCGTGCGGCTCGTTCATCCAGTGGTTCGGGGCGGTGAAGTGGTAGCCCGGACGGTAGCGGTCGCCGTCGTAGCGCGAGCGGTCCATCTCCATCCGCGCCGCGGGAGTGACGCCGCCGGCGAAGGTCTGCACGTCCTTCGCGTGCCCGGCGGCCACCAGGGCGGGAGTGAGCGCCCCGCTGTGGATCTTCACCTCGTCGATCAGGCCGTTGAACATGTTCACCGCGAACGTGCCGTTGACGATGGCGGGCTGGTTGTGCCGGCCGATGATCAGCGGAACGTCGGCCTTGGCCAGCCGCGCCCCGGCGGGGACGGCGGTCTGGGCGACCTGCTCGCCGTTGAGGAAGAGCCGTATCGCCCCGTCGACCGGTGCGAACACCGCCGACAGGTGCGCCCACTTGCCCGCGGCCAGCGCCGCCGACTTCGGGACGGTCACCTCGTACCAGGCGTCGCCGGTTCCGATGCCGAACTGCCACCTTCCGTGCCGGCCGACACCGAGGACGAAGCCCCGCTTGGCCCCCTTGTCCTGCTGGTTGACGACCGCGGAGGGCTTGCCCTCGTCACCCCACTCGAACGCGCGCGGAGCGACCCACGCCTCGACGCTCAGGCCGTCGGTGGGCAGCTGCGTCTGCGCCGCGGCGCGGGTGACCCAGGTGGAGTAGCCGTCGAAGAGCAGAGCACCGGAGAGCACGCCGTCGTCCGCGCGCGCGGGGCGCCACAGCGGGTCGCTGTCCGGCTTGTACTGCGCGTCGTTGAAGACGTAGCTGATCGGGTCGGCGGCCTCGCTGATCTTCTCCCTGGTCGTGGTGCCCTTGCCCTCGGAGAAGTCCCAGTGGGCGGCGAGCCCCGTCGTGGAGGGGTCGGGCGCCTTGTCGACGCCGACGCGGACGTCGTCGAGGCTGATGTGGCCCCAGCCGCCGGTCGCCTTGTCGACGACGGTGATGCGCAGCTGTGCGCCGAGGTGTTCGCGGGCGTC